>JANMJY010000184.1:0-1635 GCA_031371615.1 Actinomycetes bacterium
GGACTCGGAAGGACCTGGCCGCTTCCGCGGTGGCCTTGGCCTCCGCAAGGACTATCTCTTCGACCTGCACACGACCTTCACCGTCCTCGCCGACCGCGACAAGGCGGGACCGTGGGGCGCGTTCGGCGGCCACACCGGGCGAGTGGCCGAATACGTGCACGTTCGCGACGGCGTCGAGACGAGGCTGATCTCGAAGACGACGCTCGACCTCGTGCCAGGCGACGTGATCAGCGTCCGCACCTGCGGCGGCGGCGGCTACGGCCCTCCGGAGGAGCGCGACCCCGAGCGGGTGCTGCGCGACGTCCTCGAGGGGAAGGTCAGCGCCGAGCGCGCGCGGGCGATCTACAAGGTCGCGATCAACGGCCGGACCCTGGACGCGGCGATCACGAAGCGACTCAGGCGAGCTTGTGTTGAAACAACACAAGCGCAGCTCGCCCCTCGGAACGAAGCGGGGGGCGGTGAGAAAGTGTTGTTTCAACACAAAGTCTCATGAGCGTCCGCGTCGCAGTCGACATCGGCGGCACCTTCACCGACGCGACGCTGATCGACGAAGAATCTGGCGCGGTCTCGATCGCGAAGGTGCTGACCACACCGGCCGATCCCTCCGAGGGCTTCATGCAGGCGGTCGACCGTGCGCTCGCGGACGGCAACGTCGCCGCCGCGCAGGTCGGCTTCGTCGTCCACGCGACGACTGTGGCGACGAACGCGATCATCGAAGGGAAGATCGCGCGCGGCGGCTTCGTCACCACCGAGGGCTTCCGCGACCTGCTCGAGATCGCGCGCCAGGTGCGGCCGTCTCTGTACGACACCCAGTTCGAGAAGGCGAAGCCGCTCGTCCCGCGCGACCGGGCGGTTACCGTCGCCGAGCGCCTCGGCCCGGCCGGAGAGGTGCTGCGCCCGCTCGAGGACGACTCCGTGCGTGCCGCCGCAGCGATCCTGCGCCGCGAGAACGTCGAGACAGTTGCCGTGTGCCTGCTCCACGCCTACGTCAATCCCGAGCACGAGCAGCGTTTGCGCGATCTCCTGCTGGCGGCGCTACCGGGTGTGCATGTCACTATATCCTCCGACATCACGCGCGAGTTCCGGGAGTTCGAGCGCGCCTCGACGACAACTTTGTCCGCATATGTCCAGCCGGTGATCGATCGTTACATCGCGCGTTTCCGCGATCGGCTGGGCTCTGCGGGGTTTCGTGGCCGCTTTTCGGTGATGCAATCCAATGGCGGCCGGCTGCCCGCCGAAGCCATGCGCGCCAACGCCATCAACGCCCTGCTGTCGGGCCCGGCGGCCGGCGTCATGGGTGCGTTGCGCCAAACCGGCCGCTCGGGCTACGGGAACCTGATCACGCTGGATATCGGCGGCACGTCGACTGACGTCTCGGTCGTCACGGGCGGTAAGCCGCAACTGACGCAGGAATTTGAACTCGACGGTCTGCCAATTCGCATTCCGTTGCTCGACATCAACACCATCGGCGCGGGTGGCGGATCGATCATCTGGATCGATGACGGGGGCATGTTGCGCGTCGGCCCGCATTCGGCCGGCGCCGTTCCGGGGCCGGCCTGCTACGGGCGTGGCGGCGTCTTGCCGACGCTGACCGACGCGCACGTGGTCCGCGGCACTGTCCGGCCAGAAGCATTT
>JANMJY010000233.1:0-3234 GCA_031371615.1 Actinomycetes bacterium
GCGCGCTCCGCAAAGGGAGCGTCCGTGTCATGGGCTTCGGGCAGGGTAGTCCGGCCCCCGGACGCTGCCATCACTCGGATGGGGGAGCTACCGGAGGTACGGAGCCGGGTCGACCGGCGCGTTGTCGCGCCTGAGCTCGAAATGGAGGTGCGTCCCGGTGCAGGAGCCCGTGCAGCCCGCCTGTCCGATCGGATCGCCCTCGTCGAGCCACTGGCCTGGAACTACCTGTGACGTGCTCAGGTGGGCGTAGAGGGTCGAATAGCCACCTCCTGAGTCCAGGGTGACGACGTTGCCGTAGCCCTCGTAGCCTGTCAGCCAGCCCGAGGCGGTGACTGTGCCACTCGTCGCAGCGCGGACGTCGAGCCGCTCGAGGATGCCGATATCGAGGCCCAAGTGCATCCGTCCCCATCGCGGCCCGTAGCCGTCGGTGATCGTCCCGTCAGCCGGCCAGGCGAGCGTCAGCGGCTCGATGTGCTCGAAATACACGTCCAGGGGCACGTCGGGAACAGCGCCCGCGGGTGAGATGAGGGTCAGGCTGACGAGGAGCGCGCCGAGCGCGCCGAGGAATGGCCGCAACATTCAGCGCGGCAGAGTAGCACCCGGTCAGGCTGCCTCCGCCTCGGCCAGCGCGGCGTCGATCGCGTCACGCACCCCACGTGGCCGGACGTCGAACGAGCCCGCGGCACCGTGATCGCGAACCGTCGAGTCGAACTGCATCCCCTCGACGAGACGCATCCAGACGCGCGCGCCCTCGGGTGCCAACCGCGCCAGCAGCGCCGGCACCGGCAGAGGCATCCGGTCGGCGCGATCGCGGCCAAGGCTGCGCTGCACAGGCGCTTCCGTTAGCTCAGAAGATCTCGGTGCACCAGGGCTTCGGCGCCGTGGTCAGGAAGACCTCGTCCGCGCGTGCTGCTCCGCTGTCGCTCAGCTCGCGGACGACTCCCGCCCGCACGAGCTCGCCGAACGTGAAGCCACCCAGGTACGCCGAGGCGAGCTCGCCGACCTCGAGCGCGAGATCGGCGTCGTCCTCGGTCCGCTCGGCCTTGCCGCCGGCGAGCCGCCACCGGGCGGAGTTCTCGGGCAGGAACGCGTCCTCGACGTCGAAGACGACCGGGCCCTCACCGCCGTACGCGCGGACGGACAGAGCGGCGCCGACATCGACGAGCCGTACCCAGAGCCCGTCGCCGATCCGCATCCGCATCCGGCGCGGGTAGCTGAGCTGGTGCAGGAGCGGATGGTCGATCGGGAGCAGATCCGCTGACAGCGTCGCCTTCCAGTCCATGTCGAGCAGGACACGCCAGAGCTCACGCGTTGCGACGGGGCCGTCCGCGATCGCCTCGATCACGTCGAGCTTGCCGACGGCGGCCCCCTGCTCGAACCGCATGTGGACGCGGTACAGCGCGTACCCGGCGGGAGTGCCGTCGAGCTCCAGGAGCAGCGCGTTCTTCACGCCCCCGCCCTGGCGCCGGTCCGGCGGGTCGGCGAAGTTCCGCAGCTCCCACCAGTCGTCCGTCCGCTTGAACATACCGGGCGTGGTCTCCCGCACTTGGTCGTAGATCGGTGGCACCAGCGTCTTCGCCTGCTCGAGAGTGATCAGACGAACCGACGCGCCGCTGTCCGGGGGCTGCCGCAGGCCGGTGTAGCCGCTCGCGAGCTCGATCTCACCCGAGAGGGAGGCGAGCCCGTAGCCGAAGCGCCGGTAGATCACCTCCTCGGAGGCCCAGAGCGCCGCGATCGGCTCGCCGCGACTCCGCACGTCCTCGAGCTGGGCTCGCATCATGGCCGTGAGCACTCCGCGCCGGCGGTGCGTCGGCAGCACGCCGACGACGGTGACGCCGGCACACGGGATCGGACCGCCCGGCACGGTCAGCTCGAAGGGAAACGCGCCCGCGCCGCCGACGATCCGGTCGCCGTCCCAGGCCGCGTGCATTCGCTCGAACGGGAGCACCTTCCCGAAGCGCCCGGCGCGCTCCAGGTCGCGCTCGCTGCCGAAGTAGTGCGAGATCGCCCCGACGGCGTCAACGAACTCCTCGAGGTCCGTGGTCGGCCGCACGTCCCAGGCCAATCAGAACACCTCCGGGCAGTACGGGGGCAGCTCGGTGCGGAAGAGGAGCGTCGCCTTCTCCAGGGCGCCCTCGACGCGCTCGTCCACCAGGCCCGCCCTCGCGAGCCGGTGGAAGTCGTACCCGCCGAGATAGGCGGAGGCGAGATCGGCGACGTCGAGCGCGAGGTCGGCCGTGTCCTCGGTGCGGCCGGCGTCGTCGCCGACTCGGTAGCGACCCGCGTTCCAGGGGCAGAGCTCGTCGCTCACCTCCAGCACGAGAGACTCGCCCGGCCGGTATCGGCGCGCCCGCACCGCCGCGTCGACGTCGACGAGCCGCAGCCAAAGGCCGTCGGCGACGCGCACGCCGAGCGCACGCGAGTCGCAAACGAGCAGCGGCAGCGGCGAGCCCGGGTCGAAGTAGTTCGTCTCGACTCGCACCGTCAGGTCGATCTCGTGCAAGAAGCGCCAGAGCACCGCCTCGGCCGCAGGGGTCGTCGCAAGCGCCTCGATCACGCGCACCTCCCCGCTGGCGAAGCCGTCCTGCCACTCGTCCTTGACGCGGTAGAGCGCGTAGCCCTCGACCCGGTGGTCGATCTCGACGGCGGCGTAGAACTTCTTGCTCGCGGTGCGACGCCGGCTCTCCGGGTCGGCAAGACGGTGCTCCTTCCACCAGCGCTCGTCGCGCGAGAGCATCCCGGCGCGGACAGCGCGCACACGTTCGTAGACCGGCCAGAAGAGCTCGAGCACCCTGTCGGCGTCGACGAGCCGGATCGATCCGGCCGCGTGGTTCCGTAGCGCGAAGCGCGTGCAGTCCGACTTCAGGTAGGCGTTCGGGGCCGCCTGCCCGTAGCCGAAGCGGCCGTAGATCGCCGCTTCGGACGCCCAGAGCGCGGCGATCGGCTCGCCCCAGCCCTGCACGTCCGCGAGCTGGCGCGTCATCAGGTCGCGGAGGATCCCCTGCCGGCGGTGGGTGGGCATCACGCCGACCCAGGTCACTCCGGCGCACGGCAGCTGCCCGCCGGGGATCGAGAGGTCGAACTTGTACGCGCCGGCGAGCGCGACCGGCTTGCCGCCGTCGAAGGCGGCGAGCGCCCGCGACGCCGGCAGCGCCTGGCGCTCGCGCTCCCAGTCCTCGTCCTCGATGGCGCCAGTGCCGAAGGCGGTCTCGGCCGCGACCATCGCCGCGCGGA
>JANMJY010000270.1:0-15720 GCA_031371615.1 Actinomycetes bacterium
TCGAGGACAAGCACGGGCCGAACGTCGTCGAGGAGGCTGAGCCGGGCTAGTCAGGCGAACGCCAGAACCGGCTCGAGGCCGAAGAAGTCGCCGATCCGCTCAGCCTCGGCATCGATACCCGCTCGCTCGTCGCGGCTCAGCCTCCGCGCCGGCTCGACGGTCACCTCGATCTTCTTCCCGCGCTTCTTGCGGCTCCAGATCCCTGCGCAGACACCGTCGACGAGGAGAAACGGCGTGCCGGCCGGCCCCTCGTAGCGGCCCTTGCCGTGAGCGGCTACCTGCTCCCTGACCGCAGTCGGGACGAGCTGCTTCCGCTCGCGAAAGCCCATGACGTAGACGTCGTATTCCGGGAGGAGGCGCACGCTCGATCCCACATGAGACGCGGGCTCGACCTCCGGCAGGTCGAGCTCGTCGAAGAGCCGTCCCGCCTCCTTCGAGCCGAAGCTCCTCGAGCCGAACCACTCTCGGAACTCCCTGTGGCCGATCGGCCCGTACGTGTCGGCATACCGGCGTGCGACCTCGCGTAACGCTTCCTGCGGGTCCCAGGAGCGCCGGGCGCCCAGCCAGTCGTCGGGATGGACGAACGTCACCTTCGCGCCCTGCGGCGGGCCGAAGCACAGCAGGCCGGCCGCGGCCGCATCGCCGAGGTAATAGCCCCAGCCGGACGCGAGCTTCTCGCGCGGCTCGGGCCCGACGCGCGCGGCGACCGCGTCCGCGAGCTCTTCGCGTGTCAGCCGCCTACCGGCGAGCGCCTCGCCGATCGCGGCAACGACCACGGGGACGGTCGCAGGATCCTCGGTGGCGTAGTCGGCCTCGCCGAGGACAGCGCTGCGCGCGGCAGTCCAGAGGCCGAGCTCGTCGGCCGGGTGCACGTGCAAGGTGCCCCGCAGCGTCCACGTCTTCGCGAGCTCGCGCCGCTTCCACAAGGCGTCGCGCACGTCCTGCTGGGTGATCCCCTCGACGCGCGCCGCGAGCTGGAGCTCCGCGGAGCCCGTCACCTGGGCGTGGATGCCGCCGACATCCCGGACGACGTCGACGAGACGCGCTGCCGGCACGCGCTGCGCCAGATGGCTGCGCGAGAGCCGTCGCGCTCTCACCTGCTCCCAGGTGAGCTCCCGCACCGGCTAGGTGGCCGGGGCCGGCTCGTCCGCGAGCAGAATCTCTTTCAGTGTGTCGCCGCGGAGGCCGAGCCGAAGGGTCTCGAGCGGAATGACCTCCTCGGGCGCGATGTTGCCCAGGTTGACCTCGGGGCCGAAGTGCTTCACGAACCAGGCCTGGGAGTTCTTCGACGGGGCCTCCCAGATCAGGTCGTGGAAATCGATCTCGTGCGCGATCTCGTCGATCAGCCCGGTGCGCATGTCGCCGTCCTTGCGGAAGATCCCAGCGGTCCCGCCTTCGCGGGCCTCCGTGATCACCTTCCAGGCGCCCGCGGCACGTTCCTCCTTGATCCACTCGACCCACTGGTAGGGGGCGAAGACGACCTCGGAGTCCTTCGACCCGACCTCGGACAGCACGATGAAGTCGCGCGCGAAGTCGGCGATCAGCTCGAGCTTGCGCTCGCGCGGCACGTCGACCGTCCCGTCCGAGATCTCGACGTGCGAGAAGCGGTAGTGGTCGAGCCAGGACTTGAAGCCGTCGAGCTTGCCGCGGAGATAGACGGCCTCGAACAGCGTGCCGCCGCAGACGATCGGCGTGTCGAAGGAGCGGTAGAGCGCGATCTTCTTCTCGAGGTTGTTGGTGACGTAGCTCGTGCCCCAGCCGAGCTTGACGATGTCGACGTACTCGCCGGCCGTGTCGAAGAGTCCTTCGATCTCGCGGATCCCCATCCCCTTGTCCATCACGTGCGTGAGCCCGCTCTCGCGGGGCTTCTGGGGGCGCGACGGCAGGTCGAGGAAGTTCGGGTGCGGCTCTCCGTTAGAGACGGGCATAGATCTCCTTCAGCTTCTCCTGTGCGGCGGTCTGGACGTCGTGGAAGAGCGAGTTGCCGTGCGCGTCGATCCCGACGATCAGCGGCCCGAAGTCCTTCACCCGGAACTTCCAGAGGCACTCCGGCATCAGTTCCTCCCAGAGCACTTCCTCGATCTCCTCGATCTGGGTCGTCTCGAGCGCGGCGGCGCCGCCGACGATCGCGAAGTAGACCATCCCGAGCCGCTGCATCGGCTCGATCGCCTCGTCGGGGAGCCCACCCTTGCCGCAGATCGCGCGGACGCCGTACTGCGCACCGAGCGGCTCGGTGAAGCGGACCATCCGCGCGCTCGTCGTCGTGCCGATGCAGACCTTCTCGTAGCGACCGGGGCCGAGCTTGCGGACGCCGGGAGCCGTATGGAGCAGGAACGCGCCAGAGAGGTCCATGGGCGACTCGACACCCTCGTCGAAGATCCGGATCTGCGTACGGTCGCGGATGCCGATGATGTGGCCCTGGACGGTGACCTCGTCGCCGGCGCGGAGCTTGAGGATCTCGGCGGGATCGGTGATCGGGAAGGTGACGGTGTGGTTCGCCATCAAAACTCCCGATCGAACTCGACGGAACCGTCGGCCGCCACGTGCACGGAGGCGCGGCGCGCAGCCCAGCACTGGTAGTTGACGGCGACCGGGTTCAGGGTCATGTGCGTGTCCGCGTGCTCGATGTGGCACTGGAGCACGGTCACGTCGCCGCCGAGGCCCATCGGGCCGATGCCGGTCTCGTTCAGAAGGCCGTAGAGCTCGTCCTCGAGCTCGGCGACGAGCGGGTCGGCGTTGCGCGTGCCGATCGGCCGCGTGATCGCCTCCTTGGCGAGGTACATCGCATAGTCGGCGGTGCCGCCGATGCCGACGCCGACGATCCCGGGCGGGCAGGGCTTGCCGCCGGCGCCGACGATCGACTCGAGCACGAACTGCTTGATCCCCTTGACGCCGTCGGCGGGGACGCACATCTTCAGGAAGCTCATGTTCTCGGAGCCGGAGCCCTTCGGGACGCACTTGACGTCGAGCCCATCCCAGTCCTCGATGAAGTCCCAGTGAACGATCGGCAGGCGGTAGCCGATGTTCGGGCCGGTGTTCTCGCGCGTGATCGTGTGCACGGCGTTGGAGCGGAGCGGGTGCTCGACGGTCGCGCGCGCCGTCCCGTCGCGGAGCGCCTCGTAGATGCGCGTCGGGTGGAGCGGGAAGTGCTCTCCGACACGGCAGGTGTAGACCGCGATGCCCGTGTCCTGGCAGACGAGGTTCTTCTCGTCGTCCGCGATCGACACGTTGCGGTGGATCGTCTGGAGCACGCGCTGCCCCGTGACCGACGTCTCCCGGTCGAGCGCCGCGGCGAGCGCGTCTCGGAGGTCCTGGGGAATGTCCTTCAGCGCCCAGACGTAGAGGTGTGCGGCGGCGTCCTCGACGGCGTGCTGGAGATCAGTGGTGGTGACAGTGCTCATGCCGATGTCCTTTCACAGCGTGACTTCGTCACGCGTGGGCTTTCTCTGCGGCGGCCTTGCCGGCGCGGCGGCCGAAGACGCAGCATTCCAGAAGAGAGTTGCCCATCATGCGGTTCTTGCCGTGTGTGCCGCCCGCGATCTCACCGCAGGCGTAAAGGCCCTCGACCGTCGTCTGTGAATCGGTGTCGATCGTGAGGCCGCCGTTCTGGTAGTGGAGGACCGGGTAGGTGTAGATCTTCTCCTCGAGCGGGTCGATGCCCGCGCCGCGGTAGCGACGCAGCATGTACGGCAGCGAGATCTCGGCATCGGCCTGCGTGATCCGGGTCGTGTCGAGGTAGACGGCGGGACGGCCGTCCTTCGTCTCAACGCCCTTGCCCTTCGCGACCTCGCCGAAGATCGCCTGGCTGACGACGTCGCGCGGGCCGAGCGAGTCGGTGAACTCCTCGCCGTCGGCGTTCAGGAGGACGGCGCCGTAGGCGCGCGTCGTCTCCGGGATCGAGTAGCCCTGCATCGTCTCGGGCCAGGCGCCGCCGTTCGGGTGGTACTGAAGCTCGTCGAGGTCGCGCGCCTGCGCGCCGACATCGAGCGCGATCTGCGTCACCTCGCCGGTGGCGTTGGGATGGTTGGTCGAGAGCTCGCCGCGCTCCTGTGCGACCTTGAAGCAGCGCCCGCCGGCCGCGAGGACGACCGTGGCCGCGTCGAGCTCGTACTCGCCACACGTGGCGCGCCAGCCGTGCTCGCGCTGCTCGAGTGCATGCAGCGGGCTGTTTGCGAAGAGCGTGCCGTTTCCCGCCTCGAAGGCGTCGCGCAGAGCCTTCGTGATCGCGTGGCCGGTGCGGTCGCCGACCTGGAGCAGGCGCTTGGCGCTCGCGCCGCCGCAGCGGGCGAGCCGATAGCCGCCGTTCTCCCTGGTGAACTCGACGCCGAGCTCCTCCAGCCAGTGGATCGCGCGCTGCGCGTCGCCGGTGAGCACTTCGACGAGGCGCATGTCGGCGCTCTCGTGCGAGCTCTTGAAGACGTCCGCCGCGTGCTGCTCCGGCGAGTCGTCGGCGCCGAATGCCGCCTGGATCCCGCCCTGGGCCTTCGCCGAGTTGCACGCCTGGATCGAGCCCTTCGTCGCCAGCCCGACGCGCGCGCCGGCCCGTTCGGCGGAGACTGCTGCGGCGAGGCCGGAGGCCCCGCTGCCGATCACGAGCACGTCGAAGGACTGCGAGCCGGTCACGCCGACAGGATACCGAAAGAGCTAATGCGCTGCATTAGCGGTACTTATTGACCTTCAAGCCAAGAGCGGCGAATGCCGATGAAACTGACGATGACCCGGCTGTTCGGATTTCTCTCCATCCTCATCGTCCTCGCGGTGTCCGGTTACACGTTCCTCGGCAGCGCGCGGGTGAGCAAGCTCAACCCGATCACCAAGGTTTCGCAGGGTGAGGCGCGGGCGGAGCTGGCGAGCGCGCAGTACACCCTGGCATTGGTCTCGACGCAGCTCGCCCAGGTGCACGTCGTCAGCGGCACCTACGCAGACACGCTCGACTTCGGCAAGTTTCCGTCAGTCCGGCTCGTGACTGCAGACGAGAGCTCGTATTGCGTTGAGTTCAAGCAGACGCAGACGTTCTTCCTCAGAGGCCCGGGCGGCGTCGTCGCCCCCGGTTCCTGCTGACCTGCGCTCCTGCTGATCACCAGATCGAGCGGAGCAGCTCCTCGACGTCTGCCGGCGTGACCGGCCGCGGGTTCGCTTTCGCACCGGGACGATCGGCGACGGACGCGGCGACCTCCGCGGGGGCGTCCTCGGGGATCCCGAGGTCGCGTAGCCGCTCGAAGCCGCCGAGCCGCGCGAGCTCCTCGACTTTCGCGGCCGGGTCGTCGGTCTCGAGCGCGTTGCCGAAGCGTGCGACCGCGTCGGCGGCGACCGTCTGGTTGAAGCGAATCGCGAGCGGGAGCGTCAGCGCGTTCAGGGCGCCGTGCGGCGCTCCGTAGCGCCCTCCCAGCCCTTGTGCCAGCGCGTGGCCGAGCGCGAGAAACGACTTGCCGAGCGCCGCTCCGGCGTGACAGGCCCCGAGGAGGAGCTCTGTGCGGGCATGAAGATCGGAGGGCCGCTCGACGACTTTAGGCAGCCACGCGCCGATCAGCTCGGCGCCTGCGAGCGCCTCGGCGTCGGCGTCGGCGTTGTGCCCCTCGACGTAGAGAGCCTCGGCGCAGTGGGCGAGCCCGTTCAGTGCGGTGCCGACCGTCTCGGGGCGCGGGAGCGCCAGGGTGAGCTGCGGGGCGTAGACGATCGCGTAGAGCCGCGCTCCCGCGCCGCCGCCGCGCATCCTGCGGTCCGGGTCGCGCACGCCGAAGAAATCCGTCCACTCCGCTCCGGAGTACGTCGTGGGGACCGAGACGAGCGGCAGGCCGGTCGCCGCCGACGCGGCCTTGCCGGTGTCGATCGCGCTGCCGCCGCCGATGGCGACGATCGTGTCGACACCCTCGGGAACCTCGACCCGGTGCGAGGGAACTTCCTCCCACCGATCGGCGGCATCCAGCACCCCGCGCCAGCGAGGGCTCGCTACGACGAGCGGGCGCTCGCCTGCAAGCGCTGGCAGCTCCTCCAGCCCCCACCCGACGATCATGCAGCGAGTTTCGCGCGTCCGAACTCCACGAACGCATCCGCGGCTCGGGTTGCGGTGCGCCCGGAGGCGCGCACGAGCGAAATCTCGCGCTTCGCGTCGAGCCCTTCCACGCGGGCGGCCGTCAGCGTTCCAGCAGCCAGCTCGGGCTCGACGGCCGAGCGCGAGATGAACGTGACGCCATAGCCGGCCTGAACGGCGCTCCGCACCGACTCCTGCAGTCCGAGCTCGAGGCGGACGTCGAGGTCTCGCAGCCGGGTCCCGAGCGCGCGGAGCTCGTCCTCGACGATCTGGCGGACACCGGCTCCCTCCTGCATGACGATCAGGTTCTCGGCGCGCAGCTCTTCGAGCGTGATCGTGCGGCCGGCGAACTCGTGGCGGGGCGGGCACGCGAGGATCACCTCGTCGTCGAAGAAGGGCTCGAACCTGACGGCGCGGTGCCGGCGGGCAGCCCCGACGATGCCGAGCTCGAGGTCGCGCGCGGCGACGCGCTCGACGACGGACTGTGTGTCCGACACGGTCAGCGAGATCCTCACCTCCGGGTGCTGACGCTGGAACTCGCAGAGCAAGAGCGGCACGACGATCGCGGCGGGGCCGGTGGACGCCCCGAGCTGCAGCTCGCCGCCGAGCTCGCCCTCGCCCTCACCTGCGAGCTCGTCGAGCAGCTGCTCCTCGAGCGAAAGCAGTCTCTGGGCGCCGCGATAGAGCCGCAGGCCGGCTTCGGTGGGCTCGACACGGCGTCCGGAGCGATCGAGCAGCTGCGTGCCGAGACGCTTCTCGAGTGCACGCACCTGCAGCGACACAGCCGGCTGGGTGACCCCGAGCCGCTCCGCCGCCTGCGAGAAGCTGCGTCGCTCGACGACCGCGCAGAAGGCCGCAAGTTGCCGGGTATCCATAAGCGAATCTTATAGACTCGCTGCGGATGCGGGTGTGGATCGACATCACCAATTCGCCGCACGTGCCGTTCTTCCGGCCGCTGATCCGCCTGCTGGAAGCGGACGGGCACGAGGTGGAGCTGACGACGCGCGAGTACGCCCAGACGATCGAGCTCCTCCAGTTGCACGGACTCGCACATCACGTCGTCGGGCCGCGCCACGGAGGCGCCGGGGCACTGGGCAAGGCGCGTGCCCTCGCCGGCCGCCTCCCCGCACTGCGCCGATTTGCAAAGGGACGCGGCTTCGATGTCGCTCTCGCGCACGGCTCGCATGAGTTGACGCTGGCGGCGCGCACCCTCCGGATCCCGAGCGCCACCGCGCACGACTACGAGTTCGCGACGCTCCAGCACCAGCTCGGGTTGCGGGCCGCGACGCGCGTGGTCTTTCCCGAGGCGATCCCCGCCGATCGTCTCGCCCGCTTCGGCGCGCGCCCGCCGAAGCTCGTCCGTTACCCCGGGATCAAGGAGGAGTACTACCTGGCGGACTTCGAGCCCGACCCTGCCGTCGTCGAAGGCGCCGACCCGGCGAAGGTCCTCGCCGTCGTGCGCACCCCGCCGGAGGTATCGCTCTACCACCGGCACGGCAACCCGCTCTTCACAGACGTCCTGAAGCGGCTGGGGCGCGACGAGGCAGTGCATGCAGTCGTGCTCCCGCGCACTCGCGAGCAGCGCGAAGCGATCAGGAAGCTCGGACTGCCGTCGCTGCATCTCCCCGAGCACGCGATCGACGCACAGAGCCTGATCGCGCTGGCCGATCTCGTCGTCTCGGCGGGTGGGACGATGAACCGCGAGGCGGTGGCGCTCGGTACGCCCGCGTACACGACGTTCGCAGGCCGGCTCGGCGCCGTCGACGAGAGCCTAGTCCGGGAAGGACGGCTCAAACCGCTCTCCGACCCAGGCTCGCTCATGATCGCGAAGCGAGACGGACCGGGTTTGGCCCGGGTGCGCCGCGACCCGCGCTTGATCCTCGATTTGATGTTAGGTAGCTAGCGTGGTAGGAAGCACTGTTTGCATCAACTAGGGGGACGAAGGGGGATACGCATGAAGGTTTCGCGCAGAGCGCTGACCGTAGGTGCGCTCGCCGCCACTGCGGCAGTACTCACAGCCGGGGCGATCGCCGGTGACAAGGACAGCGGTTTCAAGACCGCTCAGCCGTCGATGATCACGCCGGTGGCACTGGGCTCGACGGTGACGCCGCTGATCACCGTCGGAGACACGCTGGCGAGCGGCTACCGGTACGAGGCGATCCCGGACGGGATCTCGTTCCGGACGAAGGCCGCGAAGAAACTCGATCTCTACATCAACCACGAGACGTCGACGGTGCCGTTTCCGTACACGCCGAGCGCGCCGACGGAGGCGAACTCGCAGAACGACTTCGACAACTCGCAGCTGAGCCATCTCGAGCTCAACCGCGAAACGGCCGGGATACTCGCCGGCGAGCTGGCAATCACGAGCGCCTCGAACTACCAGCGCTTCTGCTCGAACTTCCTCGCCGACGAGGTGAACGGCTTCGACAAGCCGCTCGTGTTCACGAACGAGGAAGGCATCGACTGGGTCAAGCGCGAAGGCAAGGCGTTCCCGGCCACGATCGGCGCGGCCGACAGCCGGCAGATCGGCGTCGTCGTTGCGCACGACCCGAAGAACGGCAAGAGCAACCCGATCTGGGGCATGGGCCGGTTCAACCACGAGAACAACGTCGCCGTGCCGGGCTACGGCCATCCGGTTCTCCTCTCGGGCGACGACGCCTTCGTGAACATCCCCGCGCAGTCGCAGGTCTACAGCTACATCGCCGACGACTCGAAGGCTGTGTGGAGGGACGAGGGTGACCTCTGGGCGTTCGTCTCCGACACGCCCGGCTTCAACGACTACGACGACCTCGCACCCGGCTCGACGCAGGTCCTCACCGGGCACTTCGTGAAGGTGCCGAAGAACATCGCCACCGGGCGCAACGCCGACGGCACCGAGATGATGGCCGCGGATGCCGGCTACCCGCTGCCCCCGAACACCGGCTGGCAGACCTCGAACGGCGTCGGAATCGACGGGCCGCAGTGGGTGCTCGAGCACTGGAGCGACCTCAACGACGCGTTCCAGTTCACGCGAATCGAGGACATGGCCTACGACAAGCGGCCGGGGATGCAGAACGTCGTCTACCTCGCCGACTCCGGCCGCGGCACCGCCGGCACGCCCCAGCAGGGACGGTCGACGAACGGCCGCATCTGGAAGCTGGTGCTCGACAAGAACGACCCGACGAAGGTGACGTCGCTGACGATCCTGATCGACGGCGACACGAGCCCGGTCAAGAGCCCCGGCGCGATCCACCAGCCGGACAACCTCGAGTCGACCCAGAACGGGCTCCTCATCGCCGAGGATCCAGGGTCGAGCCAGCAGTTCTTCCCGACGGACGCCAACGCCACGACGGCGCGGCTGATGCACTACCGCTTCACGACCGGCCTGGTTACCGTCGCCGCCCGCGTCGACCAGTCGGCTGACGAAGGCGCGACTGACGTTGACGCGACGACGACGCCGGGCAAGTGGGGTGCGTGGGAGTCGACCGGAGTTGTCGACGTGTCGTCCGTGTTCGGACCAGACACGTTCCTGATCAACGTCCAGGCCCACACACTGTGGGTGGAGAAGGCCCCAGGCGACGACAACTTCGCGCCGCCAGGCCCCGACTTCACGTTCAAGCGAGAGGGCGGACAACTCGCCCTGCTGCTTCTCCCGGGCGCCTAGCCGGGGCACGGCGCCCCGGGAGCGGTTTCCACTCCCGGGGCGCCGGTGATAAAACCCTTCCGTCCAACGATGCGGAGGGACACGATGCGCAAGGGATTCGTGCGAGCGGGGCTCGTGCTCGGACTCGCAGCCACAACTCTGGCCGTGATCGCCGTTCGCGGCCAGGCGGCGACGACGACACCGGCGATGATCGAGGGTGTCGCCGCGGGGGTCGAGGTACGGCCGCTGATCAGCGTCAACGACAAAGTGGGTAGCTACTCCTTCGACACGATCCCTGACGGGATCGCGGTCTCGAACCAGGGCAAGAACGTCCATCTCTACGTCAATCACGAGACCTCGCTGGTGCCGTTTCCGGCCAACGTCAGCGATTACACGAACGCGCTCGTCAGCAAGCTCGTGATCGACCGAGCGACGCAGAACATCCTTCGTGCCTCGTACGTCGTCCCGTCGGACGCGAACTATCAGCGCTTCTGCTCGAACTTCCTCGTCGGCAGGGCGCACGGCTTCAGCCGCCAGATCTTGCTGACGAACGAGGAAGCGAGCGATATGGTCAGCCGGAGGGGCGACGCGTATCCGCCGCGTCCGGGTGCCGAGCAGGCCGGCGTCGTCGTCGCGTACGACATCAAAAACGACGTCTACAAGGCCGTGTACTCGATGGGCCGGCACAACCACGAGAACGCGGTTGCGATCCCGGGCTACAAGGTCCCGGTGATCCTGTCGGGCGACGACACGTTCAACGCGCCAGCGTCCCAGCTGTACATGTACCTGACCAAGGGCGCGAACGCGCTCATGCGGGACGAGGGAGCGCTCTACGGGTTCCAGTCGAATGATCCGGCCGTGAACGACTACGGCGATCTCTCGCTGACGAAGAGCACGACCGGAGCGTTCGTCCGCGTCCCGGTCTCGGTCGCGCTCGGCGACCAGAACGCGCTCGAGAACTGGTCGAACGCCAACAACGTCTTCCAGTTCATCCGCGTCGAGGACATCGCCTACGACCGGAACACGCCGAACGTCGTCTACTTCGCCGACACCGGCGAGCCTCGTGCCCTACCGGACGCGACGACGACCCGGCTCCGCCGCGGTCCCGCCGGAACGGCCGGCCCGTATCCGAACGGTCGCCTCTTCCGGATGGAGCTCGATCCGAAGAACCCGCTGAAGGTGACGAGCCTGTCGGTGATCGTCGACGGCGACTCGAAGGGACCCGCGAGCGCGGGCGACGTCACGCTCGTCCACAACCCGGACAATGTCGAGACGACGAAGAAGGCGATTCTCTTCCAGGAGGACCCGGGCTCGCAGAACCAGTACGCGGCGAGCAACACGGCCGGCACGACGGCGCGGATCTGGAAATACGACCTGGCCACGAAGGCGCTTACCGTCGTGGCGCGCGTCAATCAGAAGTCTCTCGACGCGAACGCGGCGCAGGGCAGCTGGGAGTCGTCGGGGATCGTGGACGCGTCGTTCGCCTTCGGGCCGGAGTGGTTCTACACGAACGTCCAGGCGCACACGGTGCTCGTGCAGCAGGAGAAGATCGGCGCGACGACCTACAAGCGCGAGCAGGGCCAGTTGCTGCTGATCAAGATCCCCGGTACGTAACGGGTCAGGCGGTGTCGGAGGCGGGCGTCGCGGTTGCGGCGCCCGTCTCTGCGCCTAGCTCTGGGATCAGTCGCTGCGGCTCGCGCACGATCGCGGCGAGGCGGCCGACGAGCTCGAGCGTCTCGCCCGCCTCGACGAGCGCGTCCAGCTCGTCCAGTTTCTCCTCGAGCCACGCGGGATCGACCGGGGAGACGTCGAGCGCGACGATCTTCGCGTGCGCGGTCGGCTTCCAGGTCTCGCCTTCTGCGAACAGCTCCTCGTGAATCTTCTCGCCCGGCCGGCTGCCGATGAAGCTGATCTGGATGTCGACCTCGGGCTCCTTGCCGGAGAGCCGGATCATGTTGTGGGCGAGGTCGATGATGCGAATCGGCTCGCCCATGTCGAGCACGAGAATACGACCGCGGCCGCCGATCGCACCCGCCTGGATCACGAGCGCCACGGCCTCGGGGATCGTCATGAAGAAGCGCGTCATCTCGGCGTCGGTGACCGTCACCGGCCCCCCGCGCTCGATCTGGCGGCGGAAGAGCGGGATCACGCTGCCGGTGGAGTTGAGCACGTTGCCGAACCGGACGGCCACGAAGCGGGTGGCGACGTCGTCGCGGTCGCCGTGGGAGCCGACGATCCACTCGCAGAGCGTCTTCGACTGCCCGTACACGCTGTGCGGGTTGAGCGCCTTGTCGGTCGAGATCAGGACGAACCGCTCGGCACCGAACTCGATCGCGACGTCCGCGACGACGCGCGTGCCGAGCACGTTGTTGCGCACCGACTCGAGCGGGTTCGCCTCCATCAGCGGCACGTGCTTGTACGCGGCGGCGTGGAAGACCACGGCGGGGCGGTAACGCTCGAAGACCTGGCGCATCCGGTTGCGGTCGCGCACGTCGGCGAGCACGGGCACGCCGGCGGCGAAGTGGCGCTCGTCGACGAGCTCGCGCTCGATGTCGTAGAGAGAGCTCTCTGCCTGGTCGACGAGGACGATGCGCTGCGGCTCGGCGCGTGCGATCTGGCGGCACAGCTCGGAGCCGATCGAGCCGCCGGCGCCGGTCACGAGCACGGTCTTGCCCGCCAAATAGGAGTTGATCGACTCGAGGTCGACCTCGACAGGCTCGCGGCCGAGCAGGTCCTCTACCTGGACGGGGCGGATCTGAACCGCGAGGTCGCGGTCGCCGGTGATCAGCTCGTTGAGTCCGGGCAGCGTCTTGACAGGCACGTTCTCGGCGCGCGCCATCTCGACGATGCGGGCACGCTGCTCGCCCGAGGCCGACGGGATCGCGATCAGCACCTCGTCGGGCCGGCGGTCACGAAGGAGGTGCGGAAGCTCGTCCGACGTGCCGAGCACGCGAACCCCGTGCAGGCGCAGGTTCTTCTTGCGGGGGTCGTCGTCGATCAGGCCGATCGGCGTGTAGCCGAGCGACGGCGTCCGCAGCATCTCGCGCAGCATCAGCTGGGCGGCGTCTCCGGCGCCGACGACGATGACCTCCTTGCCGCGCGCGACGATCGACCGGCTCTGCGGGCGTTCGATGATCGTGCGGGCCAGCATCCGTGAGCCCGCGACCATGGCCAGCGTGAGCAGGCCGTCGATCACCCACACCGTGCGCGGCACCTCGGCGGCGTGGATGTCGAAGAAGCTGAAGATCAGGAACGTGACGAGCGAGGCTGCGACGACACCGCGAGCCGCGCCCCACATGTCACGGGTGGAGACGTAGCGCCACCAGCGGTTGTAGAAGCCGAACAGGGCGAAGATGGCGAGCTTGATCGCCGCCACGAGCCCCAGGATCTCCCAGCTGACGTAGCGCTCGTAGTAGACCGGCAGATCGGTGTCGAAGCGCAGACGAAAGGCGAAGAACCAGGCGGCGAAGACGATCGCGAGGTCGGCCGCCAGCTGCGGCAACCGATGCCGGTTGATCGGGAACCTCACGCCTTGGACGCGATGCCGACGGCTGCGCGGACGACGTCGACGACGCGCTCCTGCTGCTCGGCAGTGATGCCCGCCCAGAGCGGCACGGAGAAATTCTCCTGCGCGGCACGCTCCGTCTCGGGAAGCGATCCCGGCTCGTAGCCGAGATAGCTCAGCGCCGGCTGCAGATGGAGCGGCGGCAGGTAGTACCGCGCGTTGCCGATCTGCGCGTCGGTCAGCGCGGCCCGGATCCGGTCGCGCTCGGGGGAGCGGCAGACGAAGAGGTGGTAGACGTGCCCGGGATCATCGTCGGGGATCTCGCACAGCTCGCCGAGGCCGAGCTCCGCGTAGCGCGCGGCCGCCGCACGACGCGCCGCAGTCCAGCCGTCGAGCTCGCGGAGGAAGATTCGGAGCGCGGCGGCCTGGATCTCGTCGAGGCGCGAGTTGTACCCGACGTACTCGAAGGTCGTCTTCGCCTTCGAGCCGTGAAAGCGCAGCATCCGGATGCGCTCGGCGAGCTCGGCGTCGCGCACGGCGACGAGACCGCCGTCACCCAGGCAGAACAGGTTCTTCGTGGGATAGAAGCTGAAGGTCGACGCGATCCCGGTGCCGCCGATGGCCGGCGATCCAAAGGCCTGGGCCGCGTCCTCGACGATCGGCAGGCCCAGTGGTCGACACAGCGCCGCCAGCTCCGCGAGCGGTGCGGGCCGGCCGAAGAGATGGACGGGCATGATCGCCTTCGTGCGAGCCGTGAGCTTCCGCTCGACGTCCTCGGGATCGAGGTTCAGCGTCACCGGATCGATGTCGGCGAAGACGGGCGTCGCCTCGCGGCGGGCGATCGCCTCGGCGGTGGCGTAGAACGTGAAGGCCGGGCAGATGACCTCGTCGCCGCGGCCGATACCGAGCGCGTCGAGAACAAGCACGATCGCGTCGGTGCCGTTGGCGACGCCGATCGTCTCCGGCACGCCGAGGTACTCGGCCGCCTCGCTCTCGAAGGCAGAGACGTTGGGCCCGAACACGAACTGCCCGCTCTCGAGCACGTCCGCGAAAGCCTGCTTGAGCTCCGGGATCAGCGGCGCGAACTGCGCCTTGACGTCGACGAGATCGATCTTCACAGTCGGAGGAGTCTAGCGAGGCTCCGTCGAGGGTTTTCCGCGTCGCCGCAGGTACTTCCAGGCCAGGTAGCCGGCCCCTGCCACGACTGCGGCGACGATCGCGTAGTCGACGTACCGGAATGCGTCGTGGAAGTCCGTCCAGCGCCGGCCGAGCGCCCAGCCGGCCCCCGCGAGGGCGAAGCACCAGATCGCTGACCCGATCAGCGTCAGGACGGTGTAGCGCGCGAGCGGCGCCCGGAAGACGCCTGCCGGGATCGACACGAACGAGCGGACGACCGGCGTGATCCGGCCGAGGAAGACCGCCCAGTCCTCCCACCGGTCGAACCAGCGCTCAGCCCGCGCGAGCTTGGCCTCGTTCAGGTGTACCCACCGGCCACGACGTTCGAGGAACGGACGCCCGCCGCGCAGGCCGATCCACCAGCCGATGATCGAGCCGATCGTGTAGCCCACGGTCCCGGCGAGCGCGATCCCGAGGTACGCCTCGAAGCCCGGATGCAGCTTCCAGCCGAGGAGCTGCACGTCCTGGCCGGCGAAGGCTCCCGCGGCGACGGCGCCGCCGTAGACCATCACGGCCTCGCTCGCCGCGGGAAAGACCGCGTCGAGCAGCATCAGCAGGAAGACCGCATAGAGCCCGTGGTCGCCGACGACGGTCGTCAGAGTGTCCGTGAGCCCGGACAGGATCGACGCCACCGGCACGGGTGGAACTCTAGCCCTTGCTCTGCGGCTTCTTGACCGGGACCGGCGCCGCGCGGATGACGCGGAAAGGCGCCGTGACGACGTCGACCGCGCCGAGCTCGTTCGTCGCGTGGAAGCGCACCGTATAGAGGCCGCCGTAGACGAAGAACCTGCCGCCGCGGGTCGTGCCCTTCCAGCTCGCGGCGAAGCGGCCGGCGGGGAGGCGGCGGATGGCGATCGTCGCCACCTGGACGCCCGAGGTCGTCTCGACCGTGGCCGTCACGCGAGCCGGGCGGGTCAACGTCACTCCGGCCGAGATCGTCTGCTTGCCGCGCACGCGGACGACGACAGTCCGCCGCGAGAGCCTTGCGAAGCCGAGCGTGTTGTTGACGGTGAAGGTCTGCGTGGTCGTCGACGCTCGGGCGAGGTCGTCCGTGGCCGAGACCTCGAGTCGCCAGCGGCCCTCGGCGGGTGGGGCCGGCTCGGCGAGCGGGTCGACGGGTGGAGGCGGGAAGGCGACCGGGTAGGTCCCCGGCTGGCGGAGCAGCGTCTCGGTGAACGCGGGCGTGCCGTCTGGCGCAGCGAGAGTCGCGGTGACGTTCGACGGCCGCACGACCTTGTACGAGAGCGCACGCTGCGTCTCGCCGACACCGTCGCCGTTGGGCGAGATCACGGGGTCCGGAGCAGGCGCGTAGACCCCGTAGTACATGAGCTGCAGCGCGTTCGAGACGGGGCGCTCGCCGCCGGGGTCGGACGGCCGGTTCAGCAG
>JANMJY010000274.1:0-8515 GCA_031371615.1 Actinomycetes bacterium
GGCGATGGGCGAGGAAGTCATGGAGAACGGTGTCAAGGTCGCCGGCCAGGGTATCGTGAAGGACGCCCTGTGCGTGTACGACGACCTCTCCAAGCACGCCTGGGCGTACCGCGAGATGTCGCTCCTGCTCCGCCGCCCACCGGGCCGCGAGGCGTATCCGGGTGACGTCTTCTACCTCCATTCGCGCCTGCTCGAGCGCGCCTGCAAGCTCTCGGACGAGCTCGGCGGCGGCTCCCTGACCGCGCTGCCGATCGTCGAGACCCAAGCCGGCGACATCTCTGGCTACATCCCGACGAACGTGATCTCGATCACCGACGGCCAGATCTTTCTCGAGGCCGACCTCTTCTACTCGGGGATCCGTCCGGCGATCAACGTCGGCACCTCGGTCTCTCGCGTGGGCGGCTCCGCCCAGACGAAGGCCATGCGGAAGGTGGCCGGACGCCTGCGGCTCGAGCTGGCCCAGTACCGCGAGCTGGAGGCGTTCTCGCAGTTCGGCTCCGAGCTCGACCAGGCGACGCAGTCGACGCTCGCCCGCGGCGAGCGGATGGTGGCGACGCTGAACCAGCCGCAGTACAAGCCGTGGCCGCACGCCGAGCAGGTCGTCGCGCTCTACGCGGGCATCAACGGCTGGCTCGACGACGTCCCGGTCCCGCAGGTGCCGCGCTTCCAGGACGAGCTGCGCGAGTACCTGCGCACCGAAGGCGCGGTCTACAAGGAGATCGACGAGACCAAGGATCTCGGCGACGACCTCGTCAAGAAGCTTGACGCGGAGCTCGAGAAGTTCAAGAAGAGCTTCAACGTCGAGGAAGACAAGGGGCTCATCGCCTAGATGGCCAGCGTCCAGGATCTGAAGCGGCGCGTCCGCTCCGTCAAGAACACCCGCAAGATCACCAAGGCGATGGAGCTCGTCGCCTCGGCCCGGCTGCGCCGGGCGCAGACCCGGATCGAGGCGATGCGCCCGTACGCCGAGACGATGCGCGAGCTGATCGCGGGCGTCGGCCGGGCCAGCTCCTCGGTTCGCGGCCTGCCGCTGTTGCAGCAGCGAGACGAGGTGAAGACGGTGGCCGTGATCGCGCTCACGGGCGATCGCGGCCTCGCCGGCGCCTTCAACGCCCAGATCATCCGCCGGGCGTTCGTGCTCGAGCGGAAGCTGCGCAGCGAGGGGAAGGACGTCAAGTTCATCGCCGTCGGCAAGAAGGGCCGCTCGACGTTCGCGTTCCGACGCTACGAGACCGCCGGCGAGTACACCGGCTTCACCGACCGCCCGGCCTACAGCGACGCGCAGGCGATCGCCCACCGCGTCGCCGAGCTCTACGTCGAAGGAGAGGTCGACAGCGCCGTGCTCGTCTACAACGCCTTCGTCTCGCCGCTCGTCCAGAACGTCACCGAGCAGGAGCTGCTGCCGATCTCGGCCGACGTCCTCGAGACCGACGAGGAGGAGCGCCGCGACGACGCCATGCGCGGCGACTTCATCTTCGAGCCCGAGCCGGAGGAGATCCTGGCCCGGCTGCTGCCCGTCTACCTCGAGACGCAGGTCTACCGGGCCCTGCTCGAGTCGGCGGCGTCGGAACAGGGCGCCAGGATGACGGCCATGCGGAACGCGTCCAAGAACGCCGGGGAGCTGATCGACTCACTGACCCTCTCGATGAACCGCGCCCGCCAGGCGGAGATCACCCAGGAGATCCTGGAAGTGGTCGCCGGCGCCGAAGCGCTCACATAACTCCCGCTTAACAGGCGTATCGGGCGGTCCGACTAGGATCCGGGCGATGGAGGCCGGGGTCGAGCGCACGCAGGAACCCGATCGCTACGGGCCTGCGATCGACGTTGCGGCCCGCCTGCTCGACAACATCGAGACCGTCGTCTACGGCAAGCGCGAGGAGGTCAAGCTCGTCGTCGCGGCGCTCATGTGTGGCGGCCACGTCCTCCTCGAGGACGTTCCGGGGACTGCGAAGACGGTGCTCGCCCGCGCGATCGGCGGCAGCATCAGCGGGGTCACGATCTCGCGGATCCAGTGCACGCCGGACCTCCAGCCCACGGACGTGACGGGCATGTCCGTCTTCGACCAGAAGACGCGCGACTTCGAGTTCCGGCCCGGCCCGATCTTCACGAACGTCCTGCTCGTCGACGAGATCAACCGCGCGACGCCGAAGACCCAGTCGGCGTTGCTCGAGGCGATGGCCGAGGGGCAGGTGACCGTGGACGGCGTCACGATGCAGCTGCCGAGCCCGTTCTTCCTCCTCGCGACGGACAACCCGATCGAGTACGAGGGAACGTTCCCGCTGCCGGAGGCCCAGCTCGATCGGTTCCTGCTGCGCACGGCGCTCGGCTATCCGGGCGTGCTCGAGGAGCGGCGGATCCTCGAAGAGCAGCGCTACGGCCATCCGCTCGCGCAGCTCGAGCCGGTCGTCGGGCTCGAGGAGATCCAGGAGTTGCGCGAGGCCGCCCAGCACGTCTACGTCGACGAGGTCCTGCACAACTGGATCGTCGATCTCGTCCGCGCGACCCGCGAGCTCGAGGTCACCTCGATCGGCAGCTCGGTCCGCGGCAGCCTCGCGGTGGAGCGCGTCGCGCGCGCCTGGGCGCTGCTGAACGGCCGCGGCTACGTCGTCCCCGAGGACGTCGAGCGCCTCTTCGTGCCCGTCCTCGTGCACCGCGTCGTCTTCACGCCTGCCCTCGTCGCCCGCGCGCGCTCGGCCGGCTGGCCCGCCGCGATCGAGGAGTTCCGCCTGGCCTGTCTCGAGCTTGCGCCTCGTCCCGGCTCCGACGAGGATCCGCTCTTCCACGAGCGGCCGTAAAACCGCGTGAGCGGCGGCAGCCAGACCTTCGAGCTCGTCGCCCGCCGCCGCCTGATCGGGCTGACTCACGGGACGATGCGGAGCGTCCGCCGCGGCCGCGGCTCCGAGGTCGCCGGCTCGCGCCCGTACGGGCCCGGCGACGACATCCGCACGATCGACTGGTCCGCGTCGGCGCGGCTTTCCTCCGCGCGGGGCCAGGACGAGTTCGTCGTCCGCGAGCGCTACGCCGACGAAGGTCCGCGCGTCGTCGTCGTCGCCGACCGCAGGCCGGAGCTCTCCTTCCATGCGCCGCCGCTCCCCTGGCTCGACAAGGGCGCGGCGATGCGGACGACGCTCGAGATCGTGCTCGCAAGCGCCGCGCAGGCGGGCGGCTTCGTCGGCTACATCGACGCCGCCGACGGCGATCCGTACTGGCTGCCGCCGCGCGGCGAGCGCCGGTTGGCGCACGTGCGCGAGGAACGCCTCGACACGGCGGGGTGGGGTGCCCCTACGGACAGCGTCGAGCGCTCGCTGGAGCACCTCTTCGAGCACCGGCGCCAGGTCACGGCCGGCAGCTTCGTCTTCGTCCTCTCGGATTTCCTCGACGCGCCGAGCCGGGAAACGTGGCTCACGGCCGTCGAGCACCTCTGGGACGTAATCCCCGTCGTGATCCAGGACCCGACGTGGGAGCAGAGCTTCCCCGATGTGAGCGGGATCGTCGTGCCGCTGCGCGATCCGCGTACCGGACGCGTGACACACGTTCGGCTGACCAGGCAGGAAGCGGCCGCGCGGAAGCACGCGCACGAGGAGAGGTTGGTGGCGCTGCTCGAAGGGGTTGCGCTGCTCGATCTCGACCCGATCCTGATCTCCTCGAGCGAGCCCTCCGACGTGCTCGCGTCCTTCCTCGACTGGACTGAGTTTCGCCGCGCCCGACGCGGGGTGATGGCGTGACACGGCGCCGGGCCGTGGCCGGCGGCCTCATCCTGCTCGCGGTCGCGGCCGGCGCGTTCGCAGTCCTGCGCGACTCCCGCGCCGACACCTCGGGGCTGCGCCCGCTGCGGGCGCGCGCCGAGCTCTCGGACCGGATCGTGGTCTTCGGCGACACCGTCCGCGCGCAGGTCGACATCACTTTCGACCGGCGTCAGATCGACCCCGCCGCGATCAAGGTTCGTGCGAAGTTCGACCCCTGGCGTCGCGTCGCGCCGCCGCGCGTGACCCGCGACGACGCCGGCTCGAGCTCGCTGCTCCGGATCACGTACGTGCTTCGCTGCCTCAAGCAGGCGTGCGCGCCGGAGCGGGACACGCTTCCATTCAAGTTCGACCCGGCGCGCGTCGATTTCGTCAACCGCCGGGGAGGGCGCGGAGGGCTGAAGCTGGAGTGGCCGCGTCTAGTCGCCCACTCGCGCTTCCAGCCAGGCGACCTCGCAAACGCTGCGCCGTGGCGGATCGACGACACGACGGTGCCCGAGCCGTCGTATCGCGCCTCGCCGGCGCTGCTGCTCGGGCTGCTGCTGGCCGGCAGCCTCCTGCTGTTCAGCGCCGGCGGTGTGCTCGCGTACGCGGGGTGGCCACGCCGGCACGTCGAGCCGGAGCCCGAGCCGGAGCCGGAGCCCGAATTGCTGCTGACGCCGCTCGAGCGGGCGCTCGAGCTGCTCGAGGACGCGGCGCGCGCGAACGGCGCCGCCGATCAGCGCCGCTCGCTCGAGCTCGTCGCCGAGGTGCTCGGTGAGCGCGGGGAGGAGGACGGTCTCGCCCGCACGGCACGCGAGCTCGCCTGGTCGCCGACCGCCCCGCCGCCTGCCGCGACCAAGGGGCTCGCGGCGCGCGTGCGCGCGGCGCTGGAGGAGGAGTTGCGGCTGCTCGAGGAGGCGCGGCGGCTCCAGGTGGGGCGGCGGCGCGCCGCCGAGGAGGCACATGCGCCTGCGGACTAGCCCAGCGGTCGCGGTCGGGACGCATGATGTCCGCTCGTTCCGCACGGCGGCCGGGCGAACGCTCGCGTTGCGGGTGGTCTTCGCCGGTGCCGCCGCAGTCCTGCTTGCTGCCGCAGTCGTGACTGCGCGCGACCTCGATCCGCGTGATCGCGGGCTGCTGCCGACCGGAACCACCGGGGTCGTGGTGCTCGACCTCTCGCTCTCGATCCTGGACGACCAGTCCGGCGTCGTGCGGCGGACGCTCCAGTCGCTCGTCGACTCCGACGCGCGGGTCGGAGTCGTCGTCTTCTCGGACGCTCCCTACGAGCTGCTCCCGCCCGGGACGCCCGCGCAGGAGCTGCGGCCGATCATCCGCCTGCTGACGCCGACTGCCGGTGGCAAGGTGATCAGTCCCTGGACGGACACGTTCCGCAGTGGAACGCGGATCTCGGCCGCGCTCCAGCTCGCGCGGGACATGCTCGTCGGCGACCAGGTCAAGGACGGCTCGATCCTGCTCGTCAGCGACCTCGAGACGGCTCCGGACGACGTGCCTGCGACCGCCAAGATCCTGCGAAAGATCCAGCGCTCGGGAACTCCGGTTCGCCTGCTCGCACTGGGACCGTCGAGCGATGCCCGGACGCTGTTCGGAGGCATCCTCGGCCCCGGCGCGTTCACGCCCCTCTCGGATGGGCCGGCCCGGGCGCCGGAGCCACCCGACGCGCGGCGCCGGCCACTGCCGAAGACGCTGCTCCTGTTCGGGCTGCTCTTCCTCGTCGCGCTGGCCGCGCACGAGCGCTACGCCGGGCGGCTGGCGCTACCGGCTGCGCGGAGGGCGGCCGCATGAGGTGGGGCCGCCTGCCGCGCGAGTTGCTCCTCGTCGCAGCCGTTGCCTGTGGCGTCCTCGCCGTGTTCCTGGGACTCGCCGCCGCCGACGTCGCGCGCTGGCGTGGTGCTCTGCCGGCGGACGACGTCCGCTTTCGCGTCGGCTCGGGTGGCTCGAAGCTCTGGCGGCCGGAGACGCTTGCGCCGTTCAATTCCGGCACGCGTGTGCTCGGGATCGAGGACGACCTCGTCTTCCGGCACATGCTCCAGAACCTCCGCGCCAGCAAGCTCCGCGACCTGACCGTGTCCGATCCCGCCCTCGCGCTACACCGCACCGCCACGACCGAGCAGCTCGAGTCGATCGTGGTGCGTGACCCTGACCTGAGACTGCGCTCGCGCGCGTTGACCCTCCTCGGGGTGCTCAGCGTCGTGGCCTGGAACTCGACGCCCCAGAGCGGCACGAGTCCGCAGGACCGCTCCGAGCTGCTGCTCAACGCGATCGCGAGCTTCGAGCAGGCGATCGCGCTCGACTCCGAGAACGACGACGCGAAATACAACCTGCAGCTGCTGCTCCTGCGCGGCTCCGGCTTGCTCCCGAATGAGGCTGCGGCGGGCAAGAACCCGCTTCCGGGCGGCCGTGGTGCGCGCGGCGCGGGCGCGAGCGTCCCCGGCAGCGGTTACTAGTGATCGTCACGCTCCTGACCCCGCTCGGCGCCCTGCTCGCTCTCGTCGTCGCACTGCCTCTCGCCGCCCTGTTGCTCGTGCGCCGCCGCGGCGCCGAGGTGCGCCGGGCGATCAGGCTGCCGGAGCCTGCCGCCTTCGTCCGTCGACTCCCGCTCGCCGCGCTGGTCGGGACCGCCGTACTGCTTGGGCTCGCCGCCGCGCAACCCCGCCTGGAATGGACGTCTTCACGAAAGGTGCGGTCTGACGCCGAGGCATTCGTCGTGCTCGACACGTCACGCTCGATGCTGGCGCGGTCGAGCCCTCGTTCGCCGATCCGTTATCAACGCGCCCGCCGCGCGGCGCTCCGCTTCCGCAGCGCCTTCGCGGACGTGCCGGTGGGGATCGCGTCCTTCACGGACCGCGTCCTGCCGCACCTCTTTCCGAGTGTCGACGACGACGTCTTCGTCGCCACGCTGCGGCGCTCGATCGGAATCGACCGGCCGCCGCCGCAGGGAACGTTCAACTCGACCGCGACGCGGCTCACGGCACTCGAGAGCGTCGTCGGCCGCCGCTTCTTCTCGCCGACCTCGCGCGCGCGGCTGGTGTTCGTGATCACCGACGGCGAGAGCGTGCCGGTCTCCGGCGCGAAGCTCGGGGCTGCCTTCAGGCGCCCGCCCGGCGTCGACACGGTCTTTCTCCACGTCTGGGACGCGAGCGAGCGCGTCTACGACGGCGCCGACCCCGAACCGCAGTACAGCCCCGATCCGCGCTCACGCAGCATCCTCGACGCGGCCGCCGAGACTGTCGGCGGCTACGTCTACGAGGAGGACCAGCTCGGCGCCGCGATCGCGAAGGCGCACACTCTCCTCGGCGACGGCCCGACGGCCACCCGGGGCGAGCGTCGCAACCAGGTCGGGCTCGCGCCCTACCTCGTCGGGGCCGTCTTCCTGCCGCTCGCGCTCCTGCTCTGGCGACGCGACCGCTAGAGATCCCGCGGGTCGGGGAACCAGGGCTCGACGGCCTCGGGGAAGCCGGTCTCGTCGAGATAGGAGATCGTGCGGCTGGCGAGCCAGAGCACGACCTCCGGGCTTGCGCCATCGAGCACACGCCTGACGGCGGCGTCGCCCGGCTGCGGCCCGCCCTTCAGGCCGGCCTCGGCGCGGCGGAGGAGGCAGAGCGCGAACGCCGCTTCGTCCACCGCGCTGCCGTTCTCTGCGTACCAATCGACGCCCTCCGCCTGCGCGAGAGCTGCAGCGGCGCGGTCTGCGAGCCGGCCCGCGTCCTCAGCCGCGACGAAGTCGTCCGGAACCTTCCTGGGGGGATGGTCGCCCCGGCGTGGAATCTTCACCTTGCCTCCTAACCATTTCGCTCGAAGAACGTCACAGCATCATGATCCTGCACTCGACTGCGGCGATGGGCCAGAACTCAGAACCGCGGAGAGAGCTCTGCATTGCAGGACGAAACTTCAACGGAGGGGATACATGCGTAATCGTTCTGTTTGGCTGCTGGCGGGCCTCGTGCTCGTGGCAAGCCTCATCATCGGGCCGGGTGCCACGGCCTCGCCGCAGAAGGCGACGGCCGGCACGGTCGTGTTCATCCACGACCAGGAGCCCCCGAACCTGCAGGGCCCCTGGGTGGGGAACAACCTGTACGCGACCAGCCTGGTGCTGAACAACATCTGGTACGGCTGCCAGATCCGCAACGACAAGGCTGACTTCGTGCCGGCGCTCTGCGTTGCGAAGCCGAAGCTCGTCAAGAAGAACCCGCTCACGATCCAGCTCGAGTACAAGAAGACCGCGGTGTGGAGCGACGGCAAGCCCGTCGTCGCCGAGGATCTGTACCAGACGTGGAAGGTCTTCACGAACCCCGCGTTCAACGTCATCTCCCGCACGGGCTGGGAAGACATCGGCAGCATGACGAAGGGCAACAGCAAGAAGGTCACGATCGTCTTCAAGAAGACCTATGCCGACTGGGAGGCTCTCCTCTCCAGCGGCCCGTACGCCGCACACGTCATCGCGGGCAAGGACATGAACCAGATGTTCCTGAACTCGGTGCCGGTGTCGAGCGGTCCGTGGCTCTTCGACAGCCTCCAGAAGGGTGTCCAGATCACGGTCAAGAAGAACCCGAAGTTCACGGCGGGCCCGGCGATGAAGCTCGATCGTCTCGTCTTCCGCTACATCCTGGACACGAACTCGCGCTTCCAGGCCCTGAAGGCAGGCGAAGGCCAGACGATGGAGCCGCAGCCGCAGCTCCAGATCGCCGACTTCCAGAAGGACAGCAAGTTCGTCGTCGATCGCAAGATCGGCTACACCTACGAGCACATCGACATCCAGTTCGGCCCCAAGG
>JANMJY010000023.1:0-4540 GCA_031371615.1 Actinomycetes bacterium
AGCTTGTAGATCACGTACAGCGTCATCCCGATATTCGACATGTGGATCTTCATCGCGGGCTCGGAGTTCTTGTGCTCGAGGAAGAGGAGTCGTCCGTGCGACGCGAGCCGTTCCGCGGTCTGCGCGATCCCGTCGATCAACCGTGCCCACGTCTCCCCGTACGGCACCTGGAACGGATAGTTGTAGCCCTCGCCGCCGGGCCAGATGATCATCTGGGCGCCGATCTCGCCGGCGAGATCCGCCGCCTCGAGCAGAATCCGGAGCGCCTCGTTTCGGATCTTGTCGTCGAGGTTCGTGAGCCCGCCCCTCTGGAAGCGCTCGTCGACGTGCAGACCGCCGGCGACCGCGTAGATCCCGTGTCCGTCGAGCGCCGCGCGCACCTCGTCGAGGTTGTCCTGGTTCAACTCGCCCGGGTAGTGGAACTCGTAGTCGTCCATCAGGTCGCCCAGGCCCGCGACGGCGCGATGCACCTTCTCCCCGATCGGCTCCTCGTGACGCTCCGGCTGGTAGCCGCCGGGGACGAAGCGCGTGACCATCGGGCCGAGCGCCCAAATACCCAGCGAGGTCTTCAATGGAGTCTCCTTCTCGTCGATGTCGTCGGCAGCCTAAGTGCCCGCGAGCGCGTCCCGCGTCTCGGGGCTGAGCGGGGCGGGCCGACCCTCGGGGTCGACGTGCACGACGGTGTGGCGGCCGCGGATGCAGACGTCCCCGTCGCGGCGGACCTCCCAGCCGTAGGTAATCGAGGTCGTGCCGACGCGCTCCGGGGCGAGCTCGAGCTCGAACTCGTCCTCGAAGCGCAGGACCGCGAGGTACTCGGCCTCGACCTGGCGCCGCGGGTAGTCGGCCCAGCCGCCCAGGAGTCCGAGCGACCGGAGGAGCGCCGTCTCCGCCGCCTCCGCCCACCGGAAGGCCGCCGTGAAGTGGATCCGGCCACCGGCGTCCGTGTCCACCCACGCGACCCGCGACTGCAACACGTGCCGGGGCGCGGCCAACGTCAGGACGATCCCCGGAGGCGCTCGCGCTCGCGCAGCTCGTACTTCTTGACCTTGCCGGTCGAGGTCTTCGGCAGCTCGCCGAACTCGATCTCGCTCGGCGCCTTGAAGCCCGGCAGCGTCTCGCGGGAGAACGCGATCAGCTCCGCCGCGGAGACCGTCGCCCCGTCCCGGAGCGCGACAAAGCCCTTCGGTCGCTCTCCCCACTTCTCGTCCGCGATCGCGATCACGGCCGCCTCGAGTACGTCCGGATGGCGGACGAGCGCGCCCTCGACCTCGAGCGTCGAGATGTTCTCGCCGCCGGAGATGATGATGTCCTTCGCCCGGTCCCTCACCTCCAAGTATCCGTCGGGGTGCATGACGCCGAGGTCGCCGGAGTGGAACCAGCCGCCTCTGAAGGCCTCGGCAGTGGCCTCCTCGTCGCGGAAGTAGCCCTTCATGACGTTGTTGCCGCGCATGACGATCTCGCCCATCGTCTCACCGTCGGCCGGGACGTCGCGAAGCGCCTCGTCCACAACGCGCACGCGATCGGCGTTGACGTTGTTGACACCCTGGCGCGCCTTCAGCCGCGCCCGCTCGCTTGCCTCGAGCTCGTCCCACGCGGGATCCCACTCGCAGATCGTGATCGGGCCGTACGTCTCGGTGAGGCCGTAGACGTGGTTGATCTCGAAGCCCAGCTCCTGCGTCCGCTCGATCACGGCAGCCGGCGGGGCAGCTCCCGCCGTCGTGATCGACACCCGCCGCTCGAGCTGCCGTGCGGACGCGTCCGCGCACAGCATCACGAGCACCGTCGGGGCGCCGCACAGATGGGTGACGCTCTCCTCGTCGAGCAGCCGCCAGACGAGCGGCGGGTCGACCTTCGGTAGGCACACGTGGGTTGCGCTCGCAGCTGTCACCGCCCACGTGAAGCACCAGCCGTTGCAGTGGAACATCGGCAGCGTCCAGAGGTAGACCGAGCGCGGGGTCAGTCCGGCGTGCACGACCTCTGCGAGCGCGTTCAGGGTCGCGCCGCGGTGCGTGAACATGACGCCCTTCGGCCGACCGGTCGTGCCACTGGTGTAGTTGATGCTGATCGTGTCGTCCTCGCTCCCGAGCCGGTCCTCGGGCTCGCCTTCTCCCGCGGCCCCGAGAAAGGCCTCGTAGTCGCCGCCGTCCCCGCAGACGAGGACGCGCTCGACGCCGGCGTCCGCCACGAGGTGGCGCAGCGACTCGTGGACGACGAGGAGGCGCGAGCCGGAGTGCTCGAGGATGTAGGCGATCTCCTCGGGCAGCAGCCGGGTGTTGATCGCGACGAGCACAGCCCCAGCGCGCGGCACGCCGAAGTGCGCCTCGAGCAACTCGTGGACGTTCGGGGCGAGGAATGCAACGCGGTCGCCAGGCGCGATCCCGCCCTCCTGCAGAGCCACGGCCAGACGCCGCACCCGCTCGCGGACGTCGGCCCACGTGAGACGGCTCTCGCCGTCGACGACGGCCGTCCGGCCCGGAAAGGCGAGCGCGGTCCGCTCGAGAAACGCGAGCGGCGTCAGCCGTGAATGCGAGACGTCTTCGAGCACCGCCACCGACGATGCATATCACGATCGAAGACCTGCGAACATACGTTCGTGTTGGACGAAGCGACGATCCTCCACGCCGACCTGGACGCGTTCTACGCGTCGGTCGAGCAGCGCGACGACGCCGGCCTCCGCGGGCGTCCCGTGATCGTCGGCGGCGGCGTCGTGCTCGCGGCCAGCTACGAGGCGAAGGCCCACGGAGTCCGCACAGCAATGGGCGGCAGGCAGGCGCGCCGCCTGTGCCCCCAGGCGATCGTCGTCCCGCCGCGCATGTCCGCCTACTCGGAGGCGAGCAAGGCGGTGTTCCGCGTGTTCGAGCACACGTCGACCCTCGTCGAGGGGCTGTCGATTGACGAGGCATTTCTCGACGTTCGCGGCATGCGCCGCATCGCGGGCACACCCGTCGAGATCGCGGTGCGGCTGCGCCGCGACGTCCTCGAGCACGTCGGCCTGCCGATCACGGTCGGCGTCGCACGGACGAAGTTCCTCGCGAAGGTGGCAAGCGGCGTGGCCAAGCCCGACGGCCTGCTCGTCGTGCCGCCCGACACCGAGCTGGACTTCCTCCACCCACTTCCCGTCGAACGGCTCTGGGGCGTCGGGCCGGTGACCGCCCGGAAGCTCAACGACCGGGGGATCAGAACCGTCGGCCAGGTTGCCGAGCTCGGCGAGACGGTGCTCGTCTGGCTGCTCGGGCGGGCGGCAGGACGCCATCTGCACGCCCTCGCCCACAACCACGATCCGCGGCCGGTAGTGGGAGGACGGCGTCGAGGCTCGATCGGCTCGCAGTGTGCGCTCGGCCGTTCCCCGAGAACGCCCGAGGCCGTCGATGCCGTCGTCGTCAGCCTGGTCGACCGTGTCACCCGCCGGATGCGACGCGCGAGACGCGTCGGGCGCACCGTCGTGCTCCGGCTCCGTTTCGGCGACTTCTCCCGAGCGACGCGGTCACACACGCTGCCCTACGCCACCGCGCACACGCAGACGATCCTCGACACGGAGCGAATGCTGCTGGCGATCGCGATGCCGCTGATCGAGCGCCAGGGGCTGACGCTCGTCGGTGTATCGGTCGGCAACCTCGAGGACGACGGCGCCGTCCAGCTCGCGCTGCCGTTCGGTCGCCACACCGATGCCCTCGACACCGCGCTCGACGACGTGCGTGAGCGTTTCGGCGCGGGCTCGGTGACGCGCGCCGTGCTGCTCGGTCGCGACCAGGGCCCGACGGTGCCGATGCTGCCCGACTAGGTGGCCGGCTCCGTTGCATGGCGGACGCGGTCGCGGGCCTCGGCGAAGCGGATCGCCTCGTACGCGATCAGCCCGACGCAGAGGCCGGCGACGATCGCGAGGGTAGCGAGGGCCGGAAGCTCGACGGCGGCCGCAATCAGCGCCAACAGCAGAGCGCTGACGAGGCTGCGGTGCCGGTTGAGGGTGTGCACGTTTCGCAGCCGGAAGAGCACGTGCGCGACGAGGTACATCGCGACCCCGCCGCAGAGCGCAACGGCCGGAATCAGCTTCAGCGGCTCACCGACGTCGCCGAGCGTCTTCTTCACCCCGACGGCGAAGAGGATGATCCCCGCGACCATCGGCAGGTGCAGGTAGCTGTAGGAGTCGCGCGCCATCGCGAGCTGTGCGTTCCCCTCGGTCTCACGCAGCCTCCGCTCGGCCACGATCGCGACGACGTCGAAGTAGGCCCACCACATCGAGCCGGCGATCGCGAGCCCAAGCAGTGCGGCGGCGATCACGCCGGCACTCAGCTCAGTCGTCGCCCCGACGCCGAGCGCGACGATCGTCTCGCCGAGCGCGATGATCACGATCAGGGCGTGCCGCTCGGCGAAGTGGCCTGCGGCGAGGTGCCACCCGCGGCCGCCGCCGATGTACGCGCCGAGCAGGTCGACGACGAGCGCGACCGCCCACACGGTCACCTGCGGCTTGCCGTCGAGGCCGGCCGCGACGAAGAGCAGGCCCACCCCGGTGACAGTCCCCATCCCCAGCCTCGCGATCGCC
>JANMJY010000032.1:0-2437 GCA_031371615.1 Actinomycetes bacterium
CTGCTTGGTCGGGAGGCGGCCACTCTTTTCTCTTTGCGTTCAAGGCATTCCGGGACGCGTGTCGTGGCAGGGCCCCGAGCGCTTCCCAGTCGACCTGCTAAAGCCCGGGAGCTGAGGTCGCGCGCTAACGCACCTCGACGCGGATGATTGTCCCTGCGTCGACGCTCAGCCTCGCCTCGGCCGGTTGCTCGTAGGCCACCTCGCCCGACTCCTTCCAGCTGAAAACGCGCGTCGCACGGGAGACGAACGTCCCGTCCTCCTCGCTGATTACGCGGTCGCGCACGGAGATGTCGAGGTTGTCGAGTCCTTCCCATTCACGCAAGCTCTGGAGAAAGACCGCGCCGGAGACGGTTTCCTCGGGACTGACGATCTCTGCGTCCGGAGCCAGAAGCGAGGCTGCCGTGTCGTAGTCCCTGGCAGCCAACGCTTCGAGGTAACACGTCACGATCTCCCGGTCGCTCGCCATTTTGGTCGCTCTGCCGAACATAAAGATTCCGAGAAGACGTAAGGGTTATGTGTGCGATTCCCCATTTCTGGGAATGTTCGTGTCAAGATCAGCGTTATATAGGTCAGCGACGCTTCCGGCGGGCCGTTTTGGCGCGCCGAGACCTCAAGCGTCGGCTTGGATACGACCCCTTGGAGGATTTGTTGCGCACGAATGAACTGGGCACTGACGCCCTCGAATTGAATCCAGCCCTCACCGCCTTCCTGCACGACGCAGAGGAGCGCGGCAGCGTGGGCACGGCCGAGCTCGAGCTGCTGCAGGTCGAGCACGACCTCGACGAGGACGCCGTCGAGGCGTTGCGGGCTGCGCTTGGCGCAGCCGACGTCGAGATCGAAGAGACGGCGACCGCGGACGACGCGGAGGCCGGGCTCGACCTTCGGCCCTCGGCCGGCGGCAGCACCGACAGCCTGCAGCTCTTCTTGAACGAGATCGGGCGCCACACGCTCCTGACCGCGGCCGAGGAGGTCGCGCTCGCGAAGCGGATCGAGAAGGGCGACCAGGTTGCGAAGGAGCGGATGACGAACGCGAACCTGCGGCTCGTCGTCTCGATCGCCAAGCGCTACCAGGGCCACGGCCTGCCGCTCCTCGACCTGATCCAGGACGGCACGATCGGCCTCAACCGCGCCGTCGAGAAGTTCGACTATCGCAAGGGCTTCAAGTTCTCGACCTACGCGACCTGGTGGATCCGTCAGGCCTGCCAGCGCGCGGTCGCGAACCAGTCCGACACGATTCGCATCCCGGTGCACGTCCAGGAGCGGCGGCTCAAGCTGCGGCGTGCGCGCCAGCAGCTCGAGGCGACCCACGGCCGCCCGCCGACGATCGAGGAGCTCGCGAATGCGACCGAGCTGAAGGAGCACCACGTCCAGGAGGCGCTCGACGCCGTCGAGGCGTCGGTCTCGCTCAACCAGACGATCGGCGACGGTGACGGCGAGCTCGGCGATCTCTTCGCCGACCGCACCGTCGAGGACCCGATCGAGCAGGCGGACGTGTCGATCGAGCAGGAGCGGATCCGGAACGCGCTCGCGTCGCTGCCGGAGCGCGAGCGGATCGTGCTCGAGCTTCGCTTCGGCTTCGCCCAGAGCCCGGAGGGCGCGAGCCTCGAGCAGATCGGCAAGAAGCTCGGGCTCACCCGCGAGCGGATCCGCCAGCTCGAGTCGACCGCGCTCGGCCGCCTCGAGGAGCGCTTGCGCACGGAGCCGCTGCCGTCGCGCGAGAAGCTCGCCGGGGCTGCTTAAGCCTTAGAGGCCTGGGAGGCCCAAACCTCCCAGGCCTCCAGGCAACATCCCCTGCATCTTCGACTCCATCAGCGCGCTCGCGCTGCGGAGGGCCTCGTTGACGGCCGCGAGGACGAGATCGGCGAGCATCTCCGGGTCGTCGGGGTCGATCGCCTTCGGGTCGATCGTGATCGAGACGAGCTCGCCGCCGCCGTTCGCCTTGACCGTCACCATCCCGCCGCCGGCCGAGGCCTCGACGACTTCGCTCGTCGCCTCTTCCTGCATCTGCGCCATCTGCTCCTGCATCTGCTGGGCCTGCTGCATCAGCTTGTTCATGTCGAGCTTGCTCATCGCGTGTCCTCCACTTCAGTTGCGTCAAAGGTGTCCTTGAACATCGAGATGAGCGCCTCCTCGGTTAGGGCCTCGTCCTCCTCCTCGACCCCGTCCTCCGCCGCTCCGAGCGCGAGGGTGACGCCGAGCCGGTGGCCCGTGACCTCGTAGAGCGCCTCCCGGATGACGGTGACGTTCTTCGGCTCCTCCGCCTGGCGCCGGTGGAAGTCGGCACTGGCCGGGAACTCGAGCGTGAGCATCTCGCCCTCGAGGGTCGCGGGCCTGGCTTCGCCGAGCAGCGACGCCACAGGAATCGAGCGGGACTGAACGGCGGGGAGGACGGTTCGCTGCCACGCGTCCTGCAGCTGGTCGAGGCCGAGCGGAGGCG
>JANMJY010000075.1:0-21116 GCA_031371615.1 Actinomycetes bacterium
CCCGGCCCCCCCCCGGGGGCCGTTCACCCTTATTCCGGGGGCCCCACCTCTGCTGGGGCTCGCGCGCACCCCCCCCCCCACCCGCGCCAAGATCCCTGAAGCTGCGTGGGTCGGTATCGGGGCTCTTTGGCGGAGCCGAGGCCTTAGCCGGTGCCGGTTAGCCAGCGGCGGCGTTGCTTGGCGATTGCTGCCAGATCGTCGGGGCCGATCAGGCCGCCGAGCCGGTCGGCGAAGGAGAGCAGAAGCGCCGCGCCGACGAAGACCCACGCTTCGGCGTCCGGGTCGCGGTCCGCCGGGACGCCTCCGGCCGCCTGACCGCGGCGAACGGCCTCGGCGACGTAGTCGTGCACCTCACGGAGCTGCCGGCGCAGCGCGGATCGGATCTGCTCGTCCTCGCCGGCCTCGTTCAGCGCCTGGATCCAGAGCGTCACCGGCTTCACGCCGCCGGCGGCGTGGAACTCGCGGGACGCCAACCCGATCGCAGTCACCGCCTCGCGGTCGCCGAGCTCGGCCAGCTTCGCGTCGAAGGCGCTGCGCAACGACTCCCACGCGGCCTCGAGGCACGCGAGGTAGAGGTCGCGCTTCGAGCCGAAGTGGCGGTACAGGATCGGCTCGGAAACGCCCGCTGCACGGGCGATGTCGGCGGTCGTCGAGCCGCTGTAGCTGCCGCACGCGAAGACGCGCTGCGCCGCCTCGACGATTGCCTGCCGGCGCTCAACCGCCGGCAGGCGCGTCTTCAGGGGCGTGCTCAGGCAGCCAGCTCCGCTGCGGGGACCGGCTCCTGCTCCTGACCTGCTTCCTGGCGCACCAGCGCGAAGGCGACGATCGAGCCCGCGAAGGCGATCAACGCGGCGACGAAGAGCGCGCGCTCGTAGCCTGCCATGAAGCCCTCGATCCGGGGCCGGCCGGTCGCCTGGGCGGCCACGATCGCGCCCATCAAGGCGATCCCGACCGAGCCGCCCACCTGGCGCATCGCGTTCAGCACCGCGGAGCCGACTCCCGACTTCTCGACCGGCACGGCCCGAGTCGCCGCAGCAGCCGTCGGCGTCATCGTCAACGCCATGCCGAGGCCGCCGACGAGGAATCCCGGGAGGAGGTTCCAGAAGGTCGCGTCCGCCCCGAGCTGCGAGAGATAGAGCAGCTGCACGCCGAGCAGCACCATCCCGATCGTCATCAACCAGCGGGAGCCGTGCTTGTCGGACGACTTCCCCGCGATCGGCGCGACGAGGATGATCATCAGCGTCATCGGCAGGAACGCGGCGCCCGCCTGGACGGCCGAGTAGCCCAGCACATTCTGCATGTACAGCGAGACGAAGAAGAAGACCCCGAACATCGACAGGGCCACGAGCAGCATGGCGATGTTGGCTCCGGCGTAGGTGCCGCTGCGGAAGAGGCTCAGGTCGAGCATCGGCGAGCGCCGGCGCCGCTCGATCACGATGAAGGCGGTGAGGGACACGACCGCGACGACGAACGAGCCGACGATCCGGGCCGACGACCAGCCGTAGGTGTTCGCCTCGATCAGGCCGTAGGTGAGCGCGAAGAGGCCGAGCGCCGAGGTTCCCAGACCGGGCAGGTCGAGGCTCTCGTGCGTGCTGTCCTTCGACTCCGTGATCAGCAGGTAGCTGGCAGCGATCGCGATGACGCCGATGGGGATGTTGACGAAGAAGATCCAGTGCCAGCTCAGGTGCTCGGTGAGCAGACCGCCGGCGAGCGGCCCGATCGCAAGCGCGAGCGCCGAGACGCCCGCCCAGATCCCGATTGCCATTCCGCGCTCCTTGGGAGGAAACGTGGCGGCGATGATCGAGAGCGTCGCCGGGTTCATCAGCGCGGCACCGACACCCTGCACGATCCGCGCAACGATGAGCATGTTTCCGGAGTCTGCGAGCCCGCACCAGAGCGAGGCGCCGGTGAAGACGAGAATGCCGACGACGAAGATGAGGCGGCGGCCGTAGGCGTCGGCGAGCTTGCCGCCGATCAGCATCAGCGCCGCGAAGCTGAGCGCGTAGCCGGTCACGATCCACTGCAGCTCGGAGAGATCGGCTCCGATGTCGGCCTGGATCGACGGCAGCGCGACGTTCACGACCGTGTTGTCGAGCATGATCATGAAGAGCCCGAACGAGACGGCGGCGAGCGTCCACCACTTCCGCCGTTCCTCTGAAAAGATTGCGAGAGCCATGAAGATCCCTTCTGCGAACGTTAGTGGGCACTAGGTTAGTGGTTGCTAACCCTTCAGTCAAATACGCCTGGACTCCCTCGCCGGAGCAGCTCGAGTCCGCGAACGTCGCGCGCCTCGCCCGCACGCTCGGCTGCGACGACTATCCGGCGCTGCACCGGCTCTCGCTCGACGAGCCCGACCGCTTCTGGCGCGTGGTCGTCGCGGACCTCGAGCTGACGCTCGCGCGGCCCTGGGACCGCGTGCTCGACGACTCGCGCGGAATCGCGTGGACGACCTGGTTCGAGGGTGCGCGGCTGAACGTCGCCACCGCGTGCCTGCACGCCTGGGCCGAACGAACGCCCGACGCTCCGGCTGCGATCTTCCGCGGCGAGGACGGCGCCCGGCGCGAATGGACGTTCGCCGAGCTCTCCCGCGAGACGGTCCGGATCGCCGAGGCGCTGAAGGCGCTCGGCGTCGAGGCGGGCGACCGCGTCGCCATCTATCTGCCGATGTCCCCCGAAGCGGCCGCCGCATCGCACGCGTGCGCACACATCGGCGCCGTGCAAGTGCCGATCTTCTCGGGCTTCGCCGCGCCCGCAATCGTGCAGCGGCTGCAGGACGCCGCCGCGAAGGTCGTGATCACCGCCGACTACTCGCTCCGGCGCGGCACGCGCATCCCGATGCGAGAGACGGTCGAGCAATCTCGGCGCGAGTCGCCCTCCGTCGAGCACGTCCTGGTCTGGCAGCGCGAGACGATGGAGTGGGACGCCGAGCTCGGACGGGGCGAACTCCCGGCGCTCGAGGTCGAGGCCGAGCACCCCTATCTGCTCGCCTACACCTCGGGCACGACCGGCAGGCCAAAGGGGGCGCTGCACGTGCACGGCAGCTTCCTGCTCTCGATCGCCCGCGAGGCGGCCTATCAGGCCGACGTCCGCGCCGGCGACCGCGTCCTCTTCTCCACCGACATGGGCTGGATCATGGGCCCCTGGACCGTGGTCGGCGCCGGTGCGGCCGGTGCCTGCGTGATCTACATGGAAGGCGCGCCCGACTGGCCGGCCGACCGGCTCTGGCGGCTCGTCGAGGAGGAGCGCGTGACGATGCTGGGCGTCTCGCCGACGCTGATCCGAGCGCTGATCCCCAAGGGGGAGCCCGACGCCGATCTCTCGTCGCTCCGCTCGCTCACGACGACCGGCGAGCCGTGGAACGCCGGACCCTACGACTGGCTGAACGAGCACGTTGCCGGCGGCGGCCGCATCCCGATCGTGAACTGCTCGGGCGGCACCGAGGTCGGCGCGTGCTTCCTCTCGGTCGGCCTGCTCGATCCGTCGAAGCCCGTCTCGCTCGGCTTCCCGGCGCTCGGGCAGGCGATGGACGTCTACTCGCCGGAAGGGAGACCGCTGCGCGGAGAGGTCGGCGAGCTCGTCTGCACGCGGGCCTGGCCCGGGATGACCCGCGGGATCTGGGGCGACGACGAGCGCTACCTGGAGACCTACTGGAGCCGATTCCCGGGCGTGTGGACGCACGGTGATTGGGCCTCGATCGACGAGGACGGCTACTGGTTCCTGCACGGCCGTTCCGACGACACGCTGAACATCGCGGGCAAGCGGATCGGCCCGGCCGAGCTCGAGTCGGCGGCTCTCGATCACCCTTCCGTTGCGGAGGCGGCGGCGATCGGCGTCCCCCACGAGGTGAAGGGCGAGGCGGCGTGGCTCTTCTGTGCGCTCAAGCCGGGCGCGGAGCAGGACGCGGACGGAATCAAAGCGGCGGTCGTGGCCGTGCTCGGGAAGGCGTTCGCCCCGGAACGCGTTCTCTTCGTCACAGCCCTGCCGAAGACGCGCTCCGCCAAGATCGTTCGGCGCGCGGTTCGGGCGAAGGCGCTCGGCGAGGATCCCGGTGACCTCTCGACGCTCGAGAACCCCGAGGTCCTGGAGGAGATTGCGCGAGTGAGCACGTCCTGAACGATGCAGCGAAGAAGATCCAGCGGATCTATCTGCTGCTGACGCTCGGCAACACGCTGGCCGCGTCCTTCATCTGGGGCATCAACACGCTGTTCCTGCTCGACGCCGGGCTCAGCAACCTGGAGGCGTTCGCCGCCAACGCCTTCTTCACGGCCGGGATGGTGCTCTTCGAGATCCCCACGGGCGTCATCGCCGACACGAGGGGAAGACGGGTGTCGTACCTCCTCGGCACGCTCACACTCGCCGGCTCGACGCTCCTCTACTACTTCATGTGGATGGCGTCCGCCCCGTTCTGGGCCTGGGCGATCGTGTCGATGCTGATCGGACTCGGCTTCACGTTCTTCTCCGGAGCGGTCGAGGCGTGGCTCGTCGACGCGCTGCAGTTCTCCGGGTACGACGGCCCGCTGGAAGCCGTGTTCGGTCGCGGGCAGATGGTGGGCGGCCTGGCCATGCTGGGAGGGTCGGTCGCAGGCGGCGTGATCGCACAGGCAACCTCGCTCGGGGTGCCGTTCCTCCTCCGTGTCGGTGTCCTCGTCGTCATGTTCGTCGTCGCGTTCGTCGTGATGAAGGACCTCGGCTTCACCCCGGAGCGCAGCCGTCACCCGGTGCGCGACGTCAAGCTCGTTCTCAACGCCTCGATCGACCACGGCTTGAGGAACCCGCCCGTGCGGTGGGTGATGCTGGCGGCGCCGTTCAGCGCGGGTGTCGGGATCTACGCCTTCTACGCCCTGCAGCCGTACCTACTCGAGCTCTACGGCGATCCGATGGCGTATGGGGTCGCCGGACTGGCCGCGGCGATCGCAGCCGGAGCACAGATTCTCGGTGGCTACCTCGCTCCGCGAATCCGCGGCCTCTTCGCCCGCCGCACCTCCGCACTGATCGCCGGCATGGTGGCCAGCGTCCTGCTGCTCGTCGGCCTGGGCCTGACGCGGAGCTTTCCGCTGGCACTCTTCTTCGTCGTCCTCTGGGGTCTCGTCTTCGCCGCCGTGATGCCGATCCGGCAGGCGTATCTGAACGGAATGATCCCGTCCGAGCAGCGCGCGACCGTTCTCTCGTTCGACTCCCTGATGGGAAACACCGGAGGCGTCGTGATCCAGCCGGGCCTGGGCAAGGCGGCCGATGTCTGGAGCTACGGCACCTCGTACGTGATCGGCGCCGGCTTTCAGGCGCTCGCAGTACCGTTCCTCCTGCTGAGCCGCCGCGAGCACGCGCCGGCGGACACCGTCACCGCACCACTCGAGACCACGGAGGTTCCCCATGCCGCGTAACGCACTCGTCACCGGAGGCGGCCGCGGGATCGGCGCCGGCATCGCGCGCGAGCTCGCAGCCGCCGGCTGGCACGTGACGGTGACCGGACGCACGAGCGAGCAGGTCGAGGAGATCGCTGCTGAGATCGGCGGGGCCGCCGTCGTCGGTGACGTCTGCAAGCGGGAAGACGTCGACCGCATGCTCGAGGCCGCCGGGCCGATCGACCTGCTCGTCGCGAATGCGGGCATAGCGACGTGGGAGGACACCTGGGAGACGGACCTCGAGGAGTGGTGGCACGTCTTCGAGGTGAACGTCCTCGGCGTGTATCTCACCTGCCGGCTCGCGCTGCCGGGGATGATCGAGCGCGGCGGTGGCCGGATCGTGATCACCGGCAGCGGCGCCTCGTACCTCGCAGGCTCGACCTCGGGAGCGTACGGCGCCAGCAAGGCCGCGGTGGGGCGCTATGGCGAGGTGCTCGCGAAACAGGTCGAGCCGCACGGCGTGAAGGTGTTCGTGATCAGTCCCGGTCTCGTCAAGACCGACATGACCTCCACCTTCGGAGACGACCTGCCGTGGACGCCGCCCGAGCTGGCTCCCCGGCTCGTGCTCGAGCTGGCCTCAGGCCGCTTCGACGCGCTCTCGGGGCGCTACCTCCACGCCGAGCACGACCCGCCCGACGAGCTGGAAAAGCGGATCGACCGGATCCTCGCCGAGGATCTGAACGCGCTCCGCCTCCGCCGCGAGCCCTAACCCGTTCTGGGCTGAATCCAGGTCTGGCGCGCAAGCGCGAGCAGCTCGCCCGTCGCGGTGAAGAGGGCCGTACCCGCGTGCAGCTTGCGCCCGTCCTCGCCGAGCGGCCACGCCACGACGACGCACTGCTCACCCTCGGCCGGCAGGCGCCGGAGCTCTGCGTTCATGCGACCGAGCAGGACCTCCCCCCGGCCGGGTCCACCGACCGCCCAGGCTCCCGGACAGTCGATCGCGGCCCAGACGACCTCTGGCGACACCTCCCGCGCGGTCCAGGCCGCCGCGTGGAGCTCGGACCCCGCAACCGGCCCCACATGGATACAGAGGCCGTCGTCCGGCCGCACGCCGCAGGTGAAGCACTCGGAGAACCCGTCGGCACTCATCCGCACGTGCCGTGTCGCCGCGTCCTCCGCCTCCGCGAGAGAGACCGCCGGAGGCGGTTCGAGCTCCAGCCTGCGCGGCTCGGCCTCGGCGACGACTGCCTCACCGTCCAGCAGCAGCACGCGCCCATCCTCGGCGGCGACCGCGAGCGGCCGATCGAGTGGCGGCGGCAGCCGCAGCGTCACCTCGGCCGGCCCGTCCACGAACGCAGCGAGGCGTCCGGCCGCATAGCCGCCGTTCGCCGACTGCGACGGGCCGCGATAGCGGCGAGCGATCACAATGTTCATGCCAACAGTGTTTTCGCCTGAGAGTCGCAAACCGGTAGAATTTCTTTGATGCGGCTTGCGCTCGCCCAGATCAACGCCATCGTCGGTGACCTGGACGGAAACCGCGACCGCATTCTCTCCGGCCTGGCGGACGCGCGCGCCGCAGGCGCCGACCTCGTCCTCTTCCCCGAGCTCGCCGTCACCGGGTATCCACCGGAGGACCTGCTGCTGCGACCGGCGTTCGTCCGGGCCGCCGAGGCGTCCGTGCGCGAAATCGCGAAGGCCTGCACCGGGCTGACCGCGCTCGTCGGCACGCCCTGGTTCGACCGCGATCTCTTCAACACCTGCGCCGTCTGCGCTGCCGGCGAGATCAAGGGGCTCTACCGCAAGCGCTACCTACCGAACTACGGCGTCTTCGACGAGAACCGCTACTTCGCGTCCGGCCGCGAGCTCCTGCTGCTTCGCTTCGGCGAGATCATGGTCGGGCCGACGATCTGCGAGGACATCTGGCAGCCGGGCCCGCCCGCGACCGACCTCGCGCTGGCAGGCGCCGAGCTGCTCGTCAACCTCTCCGCGTCGCCGTACCACGTGGGCAAGGCGGAGGAGCGCGAGGAGATGCTCGTGACGCGGGCGCGGGACAACTCGGCCTACCTCGCGTTCTGCAACCTCGTCGGCGGCCAGGACGAGTTGCTCTTCGACGGCCACTCGGTCGTGCTCGACGACGAGGGCGAGGTGCTGGCGCGTGCCCCCGGCTTCGAGGAGGCGCTGCTCGTCGTCGACCTCGACCCGAGCGAGGCGATCGGCCGGCGGCTGCGCGACGTCCGCCGGCGGGCGCTCGCGAGCGAGCGGGAGGACGTGCAGGAGCCGACCGTGCTCGAGCTGGGAGAAAGTGTTGTTTCAACACAAACTCTGATCGGCGGCGACATCGTTCCGTTCGAGCCGGAGCTCGACCAGATGCGCCGGGCGCTCGCGCTCGCCCTGCGCGACTACGTGGGCAAGAACGGCTTCGGCGAGATCGTGCTCGGACTGTCGGGCGGGATCGACTCGGCGCTCGTCGCCGCGCTCGCAGCCGATGCGCTCGGCCCTGAGCGGGTGCACTGCGTCTCGATGCCGTCGCGCTACTCGTCGGAGGGCACGCGCTCGGACGCCCGCCGGCTCGCCGAGAGCCTCGGCTGCGACTTCCGCGAGCTCGCGATCGAGGAGATCGTCGCCGCCTTCAACGAGGCGCTCGGGGGGCTCGAAGGGCTCGCGGCCGAGAACCTGCAGGCGCGCATCCGCGGCACGATGCTGATGGCGCTCTCGAACACGCACGGCTGGCTCGTGCTCGCGACCGGGAACAAGTCCGAGCTCTCGGTCGGGTACTCGACGCTCTACGGCGACCTCGCCGGCGGCTTCGCGCTGATCAAGGACATCTACAAGACCGACGTCTTCCGGCTCGCGAGGCACTTGAACGAGCGGGCGGGACGCGAGCTGATCCCGGTCTCGATCATCGAGCGGCCTCCGTCGGCCGAATTGCGCGCCGAGCAGAAGGACGAAGACTCGCTACCGCCCTACGACGTGCTCGACGGAGTGCTGGAGGCGTACGTGGAGCTCGACCGCTCGCGCGACGAGCTGCTCGCCGAGGGGTTCGACCCGGACGTCGTCGACCGGGCGCTCGCCCTGATCGACCGGGCGGAGTACAAGCGCCGCCAGGCGCCGCCCGGGGTGAAGCTGAGGCCGAAGGCCTTCGGCCGCGACCGGCGCACACCGATCACGAACCGGTGGCGGGGTTGACATTCCGTATCCGTAAGTGCATGCTTACGGTAAGTGGTGACTAACGGAGTAGCTCTCGATGCCCTGGGCGACGCGACTCGGCGAAGCATCTTCGAGTCGCTGCAGACGGGGCCGCGCTCGGTCGGCGAGCTCGCCGAAGGGCTGCCGGTCACCAGGCCGGCGGTCTCGCAGCATCTGCGTGTGCTCAGGGAGGCGGGCCTCGTCAGCGTCGCCAAGGACGGCACGCGGCGTGTCTACCGGATCGAGCCGGACGGCCTTGTCCGCGTGCGCGACTACTTCGACGGGTTCTGGTCGGAAGCGCTCGAACGCTTCCGCGAGGCAGCGAGAAAGGAGACAGGATGAGCACCATGACGACGGAGGCGATTCGCAAGACCGTGCTCGTGGACTTCACACCCGCGGAAGCGTTCGACCTCTTCACCGCGCGGATCGCCTCGTGGTGGCCGGTCGGGACGCACTCCTACGCGGGCGACGCAGTCCGGGACGTCGTGCTCGAGCCTCAGGTCGGCGGCCGCCTCTACGAGGTCACCGATGCCGGCGAGCAAGACTGGGGCCGCGTGCTCGAGTGGGATCGCCCGCACCGGTTCCTGCTCGACTGGCAGATCGGCGAGGCGTGCGGAACCGAGGTCGAGGTGCGGTTCTCGCCCGAGGGGCCGGGAGCGCGCGTCGAGCTCGAGCACCGTGGCTTCAGCGCCTCGGATCCGCGTGAGCGCTACACGAGCGGCTGGGACATCGTGCTCGCGCCGTTCGTAAAGAGCGCCAAGCGTTAGACGCCCACATCGGCCGGCTCCCCGGGTGGGCCGTCGCGCAGGAGCGCGACCACGAGCTCGGGGAGCCGTCTCGGCGCGAAGAGCTCCTCACTGGCGGCCAGCTCGGCAGGGGTCCACCACCGAAGGCCCGTGACGTACTCCGCCGCGAGCTGCTCGGGCGTGAAGCGCGGCTCGGGCTCGAAGCGGTGCGTTCGGACGAGCACGAACCGCTCCACCTGTCCGTCCCAGTTCCCGTCGAGGAACGGGATCACGTGCTCGCGAGTCCAGATCCACGGCCCGAGCTCGACCTCGTCGAGCCCGACCTCCTCGGCCAGCTCGCGGACGATCGCCTGCTCGTGCGTCTCGCCGGGCTCGACCCCGCCGCCTGGTGTCGCCCAGACGACTGCGTGCGGAAACGCGAAGCGAACGAGCAGGATCCGGTCGTCGGGATCGAGGACGACCGCGCGCGCTGCGTCGCGCAGCCTCACAGGGAGTCCCGGAACGCCTGGAACCAGCGCAGCCGCTCGGCCCACGGAACGGCGGCGTTCGCGGGCGAGGTCGACGGGAGCACCCAGAGCGCGGTCTCGCCGAGACGGCGCTCCTGCGCGCCCAGCTCCGGCCGCTCGCCGAAGGAGCCGCGGTAGGCCTCCTTGCCGACAAACCCGATCGCGCGCGGTCGCAGCTCCACCGCGAGCCGCTCCAGCCGCTCCGCCGAGCCGGCGAAGTCGTCGCGCCTGAGGTCGCCCGAGCCGGGAGTCGTCCGATAGGCGGCATTCGTGATCCCGATGCCGAGCTCGAGCAGCTCGTTCTGCTCGCTCGGGTCGTAGAGGCGCGCGGTGAAACCGGCCGCGTGCAGCAGCCGCCAGAAGTCGTTGCGAGGGTTCGCGAAGTGCGCGTTCGCGGCGGCGGAGAAACGACCGGGGTTGATCCCGCAGAAGACCGCGGTCAACCCTGACGCCAGGACGTCCGGGACGTCGCTAAGCGGCTTCAGGTTCGCGCGAGTCGAGCTTGTCTTCGAACAGGGACCGGAGCACCTCGCCGGAGACGGGTGTCTCGTAACGAGGGCGCCGGCGCTCGACGCTGATCACCTTGACGCCGTCGTCTCCCCGCCACCCGTAGCACCGGGCGTAGCACTCGGCCTCACTCAAAGCTCTGAGCCGTTGCACGAACCTCACCGTACGACGCGGACCGGACGACATCACTCGGCGATTGTGAGAAATGGCTCGAGGCTCGTCGCGAGCGTCCTGGCGTCGAACGCTTCCGCTGGAGCAAGCACGCCGGTGCCCTTGGCCTCTCCGGCCAGCAGCGCCTGCGCGCCGCGGACGATCAGCAGCGCGGTGAGGCCGTAGACGTCGCTGCCGGTCAGGACAGCACGGCCCTCGCCGCGGGGTCCGCGCGCCTCGGCCACGACTGTGAACCGGCTCTTGCTGCGGGAGCCCTCGGATGGACCCGTAGGACCAAAGCGCGAGGCGAGCGTGACGAAGGGGGCCGCGAGCCGACCAACGCCTCCGGCTTTCGCCGCAACCGCAGGCGCCCGGATGTAGGAACGCACGTTGCCGACGTCCGTGTGTCGCGGCACCGTGAGCGGCTCGCTGCCGCCCCATTCGACGACGGTGCGCTCGCCGAACGGGAAGCGCACCTTGCGCGTGGTCGCGCCGAACCGGGACGACACGAGCCGGCCGTCCGCCCAGGCGACCTGCTGCTGGCCCATGACCGCGCCGATCGTGCGCCGCGTGCCGCGGCTCGTTCCGACTCCCTTGACGGAATACGCGACGACGAGCTCATCCAGCGAGCCCTCGACCTGCTCGGCAGCCAGCCGAGCAGCGAGGTCTCCGGGGACATAGTCGAAGCCGAACGCCGGCAGGAGAACAGTCTCGGCGGAACCGAACTCGTCCTGGACTCGACGGACCCACGCCTGCTCGCCGCTCGTGTCCAGATAGTGCGCGCCGGCGCCGACAGCCGCAGCGAGCGGCGCAGCTCCGAGCGCCAGGAACGGCCCGGCGCACGACGCGACGACACCGGCGCCGTGAAACGCGTCGCGCAGAGAGCCCTCGTCGCGGGCATCCGCGACGCGCACCTCCTCCCCGGCCGCGGCGAGCTCCTCGAGCGCCTCGCGCCGCCGGCCGACGAGCCTCAGCTCGAGTCCAGCGCGGCGCGCTTCGGCGAGCACGAGCCGGCCCGTGTAGCCGGTGACACCGAGGACCGCGAGCACCATGGCGCGAGTGTAGGTTCCCTCGGTGTCGATCCGCGCAAGATCGTTCTCGTTCGCGGTCTCGGTCGCCCGCGACGGGGCGGCGACGAGCGAGAAGGGCGGCACGCCGATCCCGGCCGAGGAGGCCTGGACGCCAGAGCATCTGCTGCTCGCCGGGCTCGCCCGCTGCACACTGACGAGCCTTCGCTTCCACGCTCACCGCGACGGAATCGAGGTCGAGGGCGGCGCCGACGCGGCGGGCGAGGTGGCCGTGCGCGACACCGACGGCCGCTACGCCTTCATCCGGATCAAGGTCGAGGTCGACGTCACGCTCGAGCCCAGGCCGCCTTCGGTCCGCGAGCTGGTCGCGAAGGCCGAGCGTGACTGTTTCGTCGGCGCCTCGCTGACCGCGAAGCCCCGCTATCGCTGGATCGTCAACGGAGAGGCTCTGTGAGCGCGACCATGCTGGACGTCCAAGCCGTTCGATCGCGCTACTCGGCGCTCGACCGGAAACTCGCCTTCTTCGACGGGCCGGGCGGCACCCAGTGCCCCGACGAGGTGATCGACGCGATTGCCAACTACCTGCGCGAGGACAACGCGAACATCGGCGCCCCGTACGAGACGAGCATGCGCACCGTCGAGCTCGTCGAGCGCGCGCACGACGCCGCCGGCCGCTTCCTGCGGTGCCACCCGGGCGAGGTCGCCTTCGGCCCGAGCATGACCTCGCTCAACTTCCTGCTCACGCGCGCGCTCGGCCGGACGCTGAAGCCGGGAGACGAGATCCTGTGCACCCGGCTCGACCACGACGCCAACGTCTCTCCCTGGCTCGCCCTGGCGGAGGATCTCGGCGTCGTCGTCCGCTTCGCGGGCGTGCACGATGACCTCTCGCTCGACCTCGACGATCTCGAGTCGCAGCTCTCCGACAAGACGCGCGTCGTCGCCTTTCCGATCGCCTCGAATGCGGTGGGGACGACTCCGGACGTGGCGCGGATCGTCGAGCTCGCGCACGGGGCCGGCGCGCTCGCGTGGGCGGACGCCGTCCACTACGGCCCGCACGGCCCGATCGACACGGCCGGTTGGGACGTCGACGTCCTGCTCTGCTCGCCGTACAAGTTCTTCGGGCCCCACATGGGCATGGCCTTCGGGAAGCGCGACTTCCTCGAGAGCCTGAAGCCGTACAAGGTGCGTCCGGCGACGAACGAGCCGGTCGGGCGCCGCTTCGAGCACGGCACCGCGCAGCACGAGCTGCTCGCCGGCTTCGTCGCGGCGGTCGAGTACATCGAGTCGGTCGGCTGGGAGGCGATGACGGCTCACGAGCGCGCGCTCGGGCAGCGGTTCCTCGACGGCCTTCCCGACCCGGTGCAGCTCTACGGCCTTCGCACGCTGGAAGGCCGGGTCCCCACGTTTGCGTTCAACCTCCCCGGACGGAGTTCGGAGGCCGTCGCCACCGAGCTCGCCGCTCGCGAGATCGCGGTCTGGTGGGGCGATTACTACGCGATCGAGATCATGAAGCAGCTCGGCCTGGAGGAGAGCGGCGCCGTCCGCGCCGGCTTCGTCCACTACAACACCGCGGAAGAGGTCGATCGGCTGCTGACCGCACTCGACGAGCTTTGCTGAGCGTTGTCGAGCTCCTGAGGGAGCTGATTCGATTCGACACGACGAACCCGCCGGGGAACGAAGCGGCGTGCATCGATTTCCTCCGGGCCCAGCTCGACGAGGTGGGCTGCGAGACGCAGACCTACGAGCAGGAACCGGGCCGGCCGAACCTCGTCAGCCGCATCTCCGGCGGCGACGCGCCGCCGCTTCTGCTGCAGGGGCACGTCGACGTGGTCACGACCGCGCTCCAGGACTGGCAGCACCCGCCCTTCGCCGGCGTGCTCGACGACGGCTACGTCTGGGGCCGGGGCGCGCTCGACATGAAGGCGGGCGTGGCGATGCTCGTCCATGCCTTCCTGCGGGCGAAGCACGAGGGCGTCGAGCTGCCGGGCGACCTCGTGCTGCTCGTCCTCTCCGACGAGGAGGCAGGCGGCAACCTCGGCGCGCGCTACCTCGTCCAGGAGCATCCGGAGCTGTTCGCAGGGATGCGCTACGCGCTCGGGGAGTTCGGCGGCTTCACGATGCACGTCGGCGGCAAGCGCTTCTACCCGATCCAGGTGGCCGAGAAGCAGATCTGCTGGCTGAAGGCGACCGTGCGCGGGCCGGGCGGGCACGGTGCGATGGTGCACCGAGGCGGAACGGTTGCGCGGCTCGGCCGCTTCCTCTCCGACCTCGACCGGAAGCGAATGCCGGTGCACGTGACACCGGTCGTGGCGGAGATGGTCGAGGCGATCGCCGCCGCACTGCCGCGGCGTCACGCGACGGTCATGCGCTCGCTGCTGAAACCGCGGCTGACCGACGGGGCGCTGCGCCTGCTCGGCGCGAGGGCTGCCCAGTTCGAGCCGATGCTGCGCAACACGGTCAATGCCACGATCGTGCGCGGCGGCTCGAAGATCAACGTCGTGCCGAGCGAGATCGAGCTCGAGCTCGACGGCCGCGCGCTCCCGGGCTTCTCGCCCGAGCAGCTGATCGCCGAGCTGCACGACCTGGCCGGAGACGACATCGAGGTCGAGCTCGTGCGACACGATCCCGGTCCGGCCGCTCCCGACCTCGGTCTGTTCGAGACGCTCGCGGACGTGATCCGCGAGCTCGACCCGGAAGGGATCCCGGTGCCGCTGCTCCAGATCGGCGTCACCGACGGCCGCTTCTTCTCCCAGGCCGGCGTGCAGACCTACGGCTTCCTGCCGATGCGCCTGCCGGAGCAGTTCGACTTCTCGAAGCTGATCCACGCGGCCGACGAGCGGATCCCGGTCGACGCGCTCGAGTTCGGCGCCGAGGCCGTGTGGCGCGCCGTGCAGAGGTTCCATTGAGGATCCTGGTGCTCGGCGGGACGAAGTTCCTCGGGCGGGCGTTCGTCGAGGCCGCGCTCGCGCGTGGCCACGAGCTGACGCTCTTCAACCGCGGCGAGACGAACGCCGACCTCTTTCCGGACATGGAGAAGCTGCGCGGCGACCGCAGCGGCGATCTCTCCCCACTCACCGGCCGTGTCTTCGACTCGGTCGCCGACCCGTCCGGCTACGTTCCGGCGGTCGTCCGCGCCTCCGCCGAACAGCTCGGCCATTGCGGCCACTACCTCTTCGTCTCCAGCGTCTCGGTCTACGCGGATTTCAGTGTCGCGCCCAACGAGGAGAGCGCGGTCGCCGAGCTGGGAGAGGCTTCCGCCGACGAGCTCGCGGCGGTCTACTCCAACAACGGCGCGCTCAAGGCGCTCTGCGAGCAGGCCGTCTGGGGCGTGTTCAAGGAGCACAGCCTCTGCATCCGGCCCGGGCTGATCGTCGGTCCGAACGATCCGACCGGGCGCTTCACCTACTGGGCGCACCGGCTGCGACGCGGCGGAGAGGTCCTCGCGCCGGGGCCGCCTGAGCGGCTGGCCCAGTTCATCGACGTCCGCGATCTCGCGGACTGGATGGTTCACTGCGTGGAGCGCCGCGTGACGGGGGTCTTCAACGCGACGAGCACCGGAACGCCGTGGGGAGAGTTGCTCGCCGGAGCGGACGTGACCTGGGTAACGGACGAGTTCCTCGACGAGCACGAGGTCGGCCCGTGGATGGAGCTGCCGCTGTGGCTGTCGGGCCCGGACTTTGCGGGGATGCACCAGACCGATGTCGGCCGCGCAACGGCGCGCGGGCTCCGCTTCCGGCCCGTGGCGGAGACGGTCTCGGGCGCCGCGGGCGCGGCTGCCGTCGAGGGCGTCGGCCTGACGCCCGAGCGCGAGGCCGAGCTGCTCGCCGCCTGGCATGCCCGCTAAGGACTACTCGGGCACGCCGCTCTCCCAGAAGCTGGGCGCCAAGCCTGGCGCAGGGGTCGTCGTCTACTTCACGACGAGCAGGGCCGAGCTCGAAGGGCGCTTCGAGGCCCTGAAGGCAACGCTCGATCCGGCCGACGGTCTCTGGATCGCCTGGCCCAAGCGGGCTTCCGGAATCGAGACGGATCTCACGTTCGACGCGGTCCAGCAGACGGGCCTCGCCGCCGGCCTGGTCGACAACAAGAGCTGTGCGATCGACGAGCGCTGGCAGGCGCTCCGGTTCGTCTACCGGCTGGCCGACCGCCCTCAGGCGTAGCTGTCCCGCGCCGCCTTCCAGCGCGGGTCGTCCCAGCGGATGAAGTCGGGATCGACTCCGCGCGCCTCGGCGAGGTCGATCGTGAGCAGCTGGAACTGGACGATATCGACGACTGGATGGCGCGTCGGCACGAGCGTGACGTCGCACCCGAGCTCGCGCAGGGCGCCCACTGCTTCCGCGGCGCGCGCGGCCGCGCGCCTCTCTCCCTCGAGGACGAAGCACCGCACGCTCTCGTCCACGGCGGCGAGGTGCCCGTGCAGGAGCTCCTCGAGCAGGTGCGCCTCGGCTGCGAGATAGGCGCCCTCGCGCAGCTTCAGTGCCGCCTCCTGGGCGGTCGGCCAGTCGCGGCCGGCGCCGGCGAACACCCAGCGCTCGTGCGTCGAGACGGGCAGCCGTTCTGCCGCGAGCCGCTCCGCGACAGCGGCGGGGAGCCAGGTCACGTCCTCTCCCCGGAGCGCGGCGAGCGTGGCGACCGCGCAGGTGTAGCTCCCAGTGTGGCAATAGCTCTCCTCGACAGCGGGCGTGGCGATCACGACCTCGTCGCAGAGCGCGGAGATCGGCCCTTCGGGCTTCGCGGTCACGAGCCACTTCGGGCCGGCGAACGCCTGAGCGGCCTCGAGGGTCAGCGGCGTCTCGCCTTCGTGGCTGACGAGCACGAGTACGTCGACCAGGGGCGGATTCAGGACGAACTCGAGCGCGTCGATCCCGTTTCCGGACGTCTGCGCAGCATGGAACGACGTGCCGCAGCCGACGACGGCCGCCCGCCCCTTGGGCAGCCGCTTCTCCGCCGGCACGCCCGCCAGCCACTCCGGCTGGGCCGCGACCGTCGCCCGCATCTTTTCGCCTGCCACGGCAGCCTCTATACCATGCGGCCCGTGGCGGTCTTCGAGAAGTTCTCGCTGGACAACGGCCTGCGCGTCCTGACCGCGCCGATGCCGCACGCCCAATCGGTGTCCTGCATCGTGATGCTCGCCGCGGGCTCGCGCTACGAAACGGCCGACACGAATGGGATCGCCCACTTCGCGGAGCACATGTTCTTCAAGGGCACCGAGCGGCGGCCGACGGCGCGAGACATCGCCGGCGAGATCGATGCAATTGGCGGCGAGTTCAACGCCTTCACCGGCAAGGAGTACACGGGCTACTACGTCCGCTGCGCCGCCGAGACACGCGACACGGCGCTCGACGTCCTCGTCGACATGCTGCGCAACTCCCGCTTCGACGCCGAGGAGATCGAGCGCGAGAAGGGCGTGATCATCGAGGAGATGAACATGTACTTCGACACGCCGCGCGACTTCATCGGCGGCGTCTACGAGTCGCTCCTCTACGGCGACCAGCCGCTCGGCTGGGACATCATCGGCCGCAAGGAGACCGTCCGGGGCGCGACCCGCGGGTCGTTCACCGACTACACGGACAAGTGGTATCGGCCGAACCGCATGGTCGTCGGCGTCGGCGGCCAGCTCGGCGAGGGGCTGAAGCAGCGGCTCGAGGACTTGCTCGGCGACATGGAGCCGCGCGACACCGGCTCTCCCGCTCCTGTCGCCTTGAACGGGAACGGCTCGCGCGTGCTGGTGCACACGAAGCAGTCCGACCAGGCGCACCTCGTGCTCGGAGTACGCAGCCGGCCGCTCGTCGACCCCGACCGCTACGTGCTCCAGATTCTCGCGACCGTCCTCGGCGGCGGCATGTCGTCACGCTTGTTCACCGAAGTGCGCGAGCGGCGCGGTCTCGCCTACTACGTCTTCGGCACGAACCACGCCTACACCGACGCGGGCTCGCTCTACGCACAGTCGGGCGTCGACATCAACCGGATCGACGACGCGGTGACGACGATCGTGGAGCAGTTCAAGCTGCTCGCCGAAGAGACCGTCCCCGCCGAGGAACTCGAGAAGGCGCGCAACTTCGCCAAGGGCCGGTTCGTGCTGCAGCTCGAGAGCCCGCACGGCACGATCATGTTCGGCCTCCGTCGCGAGGTGCTCGAGGGCAAGGCCGAAGAGCCGCAGGCAGTGCTGAAAGCGCTCGACGCCGTCACCGCCGAGGACGTGCAGCGGGTCGCGCAGGAGATCCTCGACTCGGGCTTCCATCTCGCCGTGATCGGCCCGTTCGACGACGCCGCCCGGTTCGAGAAGCTGGTGACCTAGCGGCCCGTGGTCGAGAAGTGCTGGTAGTCGCCGTAGCCGGCGCCCCACTTCCAACCAACTGAGGCAAACGCGCGGACGAGGACGCCGTCCGGAACGGCCATGCCCTTGCGGTAGCGGCTGCGATCGAGGTAGGCACGCCCGGCCGGCGGGGAGACGGTCGAGCCGCGGATGTACGGGTTTTCGACGGTGTTGACGTCAATCGCCTCGCCGTAGGCGTGCAGCGACCAGCGCGAGGTGACGCCGACGAAGCGGCAGTTGAAGCCCGAGGTGTTGTCGGCCGCCATCGAGGCGTCGTCGCTGCCGCGGTAGGCCGACACGGGCTGCAGGCGCCGGATCGGGAAGCGCTCCGACCAGAGGGTGCGGAAGACCTCGACGACGTCCCTCGCGACCCGCCGCGCGACCACGATCGAGCCCGTGTGGGCGCGGCCGTCGAAACCCCAGTGGGAGACGTGGATCGTCCTGAGCTCGGCGGGGCCGACGGGGCAGCCGGCGCGGTAGGAATGGCGCAGGTCGTCCCAGCGCACAGGCGTGATCTCCGCGTTGAACGCCGGAGCCCCGAGCGCGAGCGCGACGGTGGCGAAGAGCACAGCCCCCATGGGTTCAGCGTACTCTGGAGCGGTGCTCGCCCTGGCGCTCCTCACCTCGGCACTAGCAGCCGCCTGTCCGCAGAACCTCGCGAACAGCCTCGAGACGCCGGCCACGGCGCGGCAGCTGCTCACGGTCGAGGCGACCGTGGCGCGGACGACGTACGCGACGCTCCGCACCTGGCGCCGAGACGGCACGTGCTGGGTCGCGGGCGCGGGGCCGTACTCCGCGCGCCTCGGCCGAAACGGGCTCTCGTCGAACCGGCGCGAGGGCGACGGCACGACGCCGACGGGGACCTATCGAATCGGTCGCACGATGTACGGCAACGAAGCGAACCCAGGCGTCCGCTTCGCCTACCGCCGCCTGCGCTGCGGCGACTGGTGGAACGAGGACTCGTCCTCCCCGACCTACAACACGTTCCAGCACGTCCGCTGCGGCGCCAAGCCGCCCTTCGGCGAGGCGAGCGAGGGGATGTGGCAGCAGCCGCGGGTGTATCCGTTCCTGGCCGTGATCGAGTACAACACGCGCCCCGTCGTGCCGGGCCGTGGCTCCGGGATCTTCCTCCACGCCCAGACCGGCGGTCCGACGATCGGCTGCATCAGCCTGCGGAAGGACCAGCTCCGTACCGTCCTCCGCTGGCTGCGCCCCGGCGACGCGCCCGTGATCGCGATCGGCACGACCGCACAGCTCCGCTAGAGCGTCGCGTAGTCCTTGTCGAAGTGTTCGCGGTCCTCGGGGCCTGCGATCGCATCGCCGGTCTCGCGAGCCAGCCTCTTGTGGCGCTCAGCAGCCTCCGCGTTGCCGGCGACCGTGTGCGCCCGCGCGAGCGCCTCGTGCGCGAACGCGGCGTCCCAGTCCTCGACCTCGCCCCGTCCGCACCACTCGAGACACCGCTCCGCGTGGAAGACGGCGGGCTCGCCGCGACCGAGCACGGAGAAGACCCGGGAGAGCTGCCACTCGCCCCGCGCCTGGTGCTTCGCCTCCTGCGAAGCCTGGCTCCAGTGATAGCGAGACGCGTAGGCGGCGTGGATCATCGCGTCGTCCTCGTCGGGCGTCCGCTCCGCCTGGTCGAGGAACGTCCAGGTGTGGTTGAAGAGATCGACACCGAGCTGGCGATGGTCGACGGGCATGAGCGTTTCTTACCACGGACGCCCTATGCGGCCTGGCCCCGGCGAGCTACGGTCCGCACATGGCCAACCGGGATTTTGCGGAGCTCCAGCAGCGGCTGCGCGCGCTGTGGCCGTCGGTCACATTGCGCTCGATCGGCGACGTCGAGCGCACGGTCGTCGTGGTGCATTCGATCAGCATGGACGTCCCCGATCACCTGATCCCGGTCTTCCCCGCCTACGAGGAGCGTTTTCTCTGTCTCGTGCTGAGCCTGCTGCGCTCGAAGAGCTCGCGGGTGATCTACGTGACGTCGCAGCCGATCCTGCCGCGGCTGATCGACTACTACTTCGGCCTCGTGCCCGAGCTCGACACGCCCGAGGCCCGCTGCCGCTTCTCGGTCGTGTCGCTCGTCGACGGCCGAAACGTTCCTCTGACGAGGAAACTGCTCGAGCACCCCGGCGCGATCGAGCGAATCCGGTCACTCGTGGCCCAGCCGGAGCTCGCATTCCTGCTGCCATTCGCGACGTCGCCGGACGAAGTCGAGCTCGCCGTCAGGCTCGGCATCCCGCTCTACGGGGCTGATCCTGCGCTCGAGTGGCTCGGCACGAAGAGCGGGAGCCGGCAGGTGTTCGCCGAGGAAGGCGTGCCGCACGCCTACGGCTTCGACGTCGCCGGTGAGCCGGACGTACTGCTCGCTCTGCGCGAGCTCCGCAGCGGCACGGCCGTCCTCAAGCTCGACCGGGGCGTCAGCGGCCTCGGCAACGCGCTCGTCGACGTGCGCCGGGCGCTCGACGACGGACGGCTCGGAGGAGCCCTCGAGCTCGAGGACACCGAAGCGGACGTGGGCGACTATCTCCAGGCGCTTGCGGACCAGGGCGGAATCGTCGAGGAGCTGATCGAAGGTGAGGACCTGTGCAGCCCGAGCGCGCAGATCAGGATCAGCCCGTCGGGCCAGGTGGACATCCTCTCAACGCACGACCAGGTGCTCGGCGGCCCGCACGGCCAGACGTACTTCGGCTGCCGGTTCCCCGCCGATCAGGAGTACGCACCCCGCCTCGCGGCCGAGGCGCTGAAGGTCGGCCGGAGACTCGCGCGCGAAGGGGTGATCGGACGCGCGGCGGTCGACTTCGTCGCCGTCCGGCAGCAGGGCGGCTGGGACCCGTATGCGCTCGAGATCAACCTCCGCTGCGGCGGGACGACGCATCCGTTCATGGCGATCTCGACGCTGACCGACGGGATCTACGACCCGCTGGCCGGAGAGTTCCGGACGCGGCTCGGCGACATCAAGCACTACGTCGCCACCGACCACCTCGACGCGCCGGCGTACCAGGCGCTGACGCCCGACGACCTGCTCGACGTCGTCGCCGAGCGCTCCCTCGGCTGGGACGCCGAGCGGGAGACCGGCGTCGCGCTGCACATGGTCAGCGCTCTCGCCGTCGCCGGGCGGATCGGGCTCACGGCGATCGGCGACTCGCCCTCGGAGGCCAGCGCCCTGTACCAGGAGCTGAAGCAGACGCTCGACAACGTCGCCGCAACGGCATCTGGCGCTGGCGCACGAGACCCGCGGCCTGCAAGACGCGACGTCCCAGCTGCGTCGCCTCGAGGTACGTGACGCCAGGGCGGTAGAGCTCGACCACGACGACGGTCGCGCGTGCGCCGCGGTA
>JANMJY010000086.1:0-6530 GCA_031371615.1 Actinomycetes bacterium
GGGTCGTGAACACGTTCGTCACCTGGTGCCGGCTGAGGAAGTCGAGTTGCTTGTGCGGATCGAAGCCGGCCTCGCGACGGTAGACGCACTGCACAGCGCCGAGCCGCCACGGGCCGAGCAGCGGCGCGATTCCCGCCGCCCACGCCCACTCGCCCATGCCGTGGAAGAGCTCGCAGTCCTCGACCTCGTGGCAGTAGGCGAACTCCTCATGTGCGAGCACGTACCGGTGGGCGTGGACGACGCCCTTTGCCAGCCCGGTCGTCCCCGAGGTGTAGTAGAGCTGCGCCGGATCGTCGGCCGAGGTGTCGGCGCAGACGTGATCGGCCGACGCACCGGCGAGCGTGTCGCCTTCGAGGACGAACGGATCGGCGAACCGCGGTGCGTGCTCAGGATCGGTGACGAGCAGCTTCGCGCCGGAATCGTCGAGGCGATGTGCGATGCCGTCGTCGCCGTACAGGACCGACATCGAGAGGAGGATTGCGCCGAGCTTCCAGACACCGAAGAAGACCGCGGCGGTCTCGGGCGCCGGCGGCAAGACGACGGCCACCCGGTCGCCTCGTCCGATCCCCTGCGCAGCGAGGGTGTGCGCCGCCTGATTCGAGAGGTCTTGCAGCTGACCCCACGTGAGCTCGCGGCTCGACCCGTCGAAGCTCTCCCAAAGCATCGCGAGCTTCTCGCGCGGGTGCTTGTCGCAGACATCCGCAGCGATGTTGTAGCGCTCCGGCACCTTCCAGCGGTGGGAGACGCACAGCTCCTGATATGTCGTCGCCATCGGTCGGCCGCCAACAGCTTAATCCAACAAGACGTCGCACAAGCCCAAGAAGTCGACGAGCTCGAGTAGCTCGGCCGACGCATTCCGGAGCCGCACCCGGGAGCCGTCCCGACGAGCGGCGAGCTGAAGCCGCGCAAGCGCGTCAACCGTCACCGCGTCGACGTCGACGCCGCCGACGTCGCAGCAGGCCACATCCGCGCCGGTCTCGCGCAGGAGCGAGCAGACGCGCCCGCAGAGCCCGGGCATGTCGTCCCGGGCGATCGGGCCCCAGATCGCGAACTCCATGCCGTAACGACCACTCCGGACGCCGAAATTCATCGGCCGACGACCGATGAGTTCCGAGGAGCCGCCCAGTCGAATGTGTAGAACGCAATCGTGAGGAAAAAGCAATGACCATCGCCAACGTCCGCAGAAAGTGGCTCGCCCTCTACGTGCTGGCCCTGGGGGACCTGCTGATCGTCCTCGACATCTCGATCGTGAACGTGGCGCTGCCATCGATCAGAGAGGACTTGGGGTTCTCGCAGGCGTCGCTCGCCTGGGTGATCAACGCCTACACACTGACCTTCGGCGGCTTCATGCTCCTCGCGGGCCGCCTCGGCGACCTGTTGGGGCACCGCCGCATTTTCCTGTTCGGCGTCGGTCTCTTCACGCTCGCCTCGCTCGCGTGCGGCCTCGCGACGTCACAGGAGATGCTCGTCGGCGCGCGTGCGATCCAGGGCATCGGCGGCGCGATCGTCGCGGCCGTCGCGCTCTCGCTGATCATGACCCTCTTCACCGAGCCGGCCGAGCGAGCCAAGGCGATGGGCGTGATCGGCTTCGTCGCCGCCGGCGGCGGCTCGATCGGCGTGCTCGCGGGCGGCGTCCTGACCGACGTCCTCAACTGGCACTGGATCTTCCTGGTCAACATTCCTATCGGCGCAGCCGTGATCGCGTCCTGCCTGATGCTGCTGCCCGGCGACAGCGGCGAGCGCGGTCGCGCGAAGCTCGACCTCGCCGGCGCGGTCACCGTCACGGCGTCGTTGATGCTCGCGGTCTACGCGATCGTCAACGGCAACGAGCAGGGTTGGACGTCCGCCCGGACGCTCGGCCTGCTCGGCCTCGCAGGCGCCGGGCTCGCGCTCTTTCTCGCGCTCGAGTCGCGCGTCTCCTCGCCGTTGATGCCGCTCGGGCTCTTCCGGCTGCGCAGCATTGCCGCGTCGAACGTCGTCGGCGTGCTCTGGTCGGCGGCGATGTTCGCGATGTTCTTCCTCTCCGCGCTGTATCTCCAGCTCGTCCTCGGCTATAGCCCGCTCAACGTCGGGCTCGCGTTCCTGCCGGCGAATCTGATCATGGGCGCGTTGTCGCTCGGCCTCTCGGCGAAGCTCGTGCTGCGCTTCGGAGTCAGGCTGCCGCTCGTCGGCGGGATGGGTCTCGTCGCCCTCGGCCTCGGTCTCTTCGCCCGGGTGCCGGTCGACGGCAACTTCGTCGTCGACGTGCTCCCGAGCATGCTCATCCTCGGCCTGGGAATCGGGATGGCGATGAACCCGCTCCTGCTCGCGGCGATGAGCGACGTGGAGCCGCAGGACGCCGGTGTCGCGTCGGGTGTGGTCAACACGTCGTTCATGCTGGGCGGCGCCCTCGGGCTGGCGGTGCTCGCGAGCGTCGCGGCTGCCCGCACCGGCGACAGCCATTCGGCCGCTGCGCTCGTCGACGGCTACCAGGCGGCGTTCGTGATCGGGACGCTGTTCGCGCTCGCTGCCGGGGCGGTCGCCGGAATCTTCCTCCGGGGCGGCATGATGCCGGCAGGCGACCCTCACGCGATCGGCGAGCCGGCGACGGAGCTGCACTGACCGAGCTTGCAATCCGCCTCCGCGGGGTCGTCAAGCGCTACGGCGAGATCACCGCGGTCGACGGGCTCGACCTCGACGTGCGCGCGGGGACGTGCGTCGGCCTGCTCGGCCCGAACGGCGCCGGCAAGTCGACGACGATGCGGCTCCTGACCGCGCAGTCGATCGCCGATGAGGGCGAGATCGAGGTGCTCGGGTTCAGGCTGCCGGCGGAGTCGAAGGCGGCGCGCGCGCAGTGCGGCGTGACGCCGCAGCTCGACAACCTCGACGTCACGCTCACGGTTGCGCAGAACCTGCTCGTGTTCTCCCACCTGTACCGGATCCCACGTGCGGAACGCCGCGCCGCGATCGAGCGCGCTCTCGTCATGGCGAAGCTGGAGGACCGGCGCGACACCCGCGTCGACAAGCTCTCCGGCGGCATGCGCCGGCGCCTTCTGATCGCGCGCTCCCTCGTCCACCGGCCGCGGCTCGTGCTCCTCGACGAGCCCACCGTGGGCCTCGATCCGCAGGTGCGGCAGGAGCTCTGGGCGCTGATCGACGCGCTTCGCAGCGAAGGGACGACGATCCTCATGTCCACGCACTACATCGAAGAAGCGCAACGCCTCGCCGACACCGTCCTGATCATGTCCCACGGCAAGGCCGTCGCCGCCGGGCCGCCGGCCCAGCTCGTGGTCGAGCACGCCGGCTCGGAAGTGCTCGAGGTCTACGGGGCGCCGGCACGGCTCGCCGAGGTCGAACAGGAGGCGAGCGCCTCCGGGCTCCGCACGCGCCGCACGGGCACGAGCATCGCCATCCTCGGCGTCGAGAACGGGAACGGCTTCGCGATCGAGGGGGAGCGCCGTCCGGCGAACCTGGAGGACGTGTTCGTGCTGCTGACCGGCGAGGAGATCGCCTGATGGCCACGCCGTCGACGCGTCCGCGACTGGGCCGCCTCGAACGCCCGGCGCTCACCGGCGTGCTCGTGCGCGAGGTGGTGAACTTCTCGTCGTACTGGCGCTCGGCCACGTTCTCGTCGACCGTGGAGCCGACGATCTATCTGCTGGCGTTCGGCTTCGGCTTCGGCGCCCTCGTCAGCAAGGTCGGCGGCTACGACTACGTGGAGTTCGTCGGTACCGGCACGGTCGCGACGGCGGTGCTCTTTTCGAGCGCGTTCGCCGCCATGTTCGGCACGTTCATCAAGTACCAGTTCCAGCGCACGTACGACGCGATCCTGGCGGCGCCCGTGGACACCGAGGAGCTCGTCACCGCGGAGGCGCTCTGGATCGCGACCCGCGCCGGCGTCTACGGCTGCGTGCCGATGCTGGTGGCGATGGTCTTCGGTCTCGACCCGGCGTGGGGGATGCTGACCGTGCCGCTGATCGCGTGGGTCGCCGGCTTCGGCTGGGCGTGCTTCGGGGTCGCGGTCGCGGGGTTCGCCAAGTCGATCGACAACTTCAGCTACATCATCAGCGCCGTGCTGACGCCGCTCTTCCTCCTCGCCGGCACGTTTTTCCCACTCGACACCCTGCCGCGCTGGGCGCAGATCCTCGGCGAGGTCAACCCACTCCACCACTGCGTCGAGCTGGTGCGGCATGCGGCGTTCGGCTGGGATGGATGGGTGGATCTTGCCCGCGTCGGTGCGCTCCTGGCGTTCGGCCTCGCGATGTGGCGGCTCGCCATCTACGCGATGACCCGCAAGCTGATCGACTAAGCCCTCCTCGCCGTCTGGACCGTCTGCGATACTGAGCGCCGATCCCCGTACGGGAAAGGACGCAGATGAAGGGTCAGCAGAAGCCGAAGAAACTGGCCAAGAAAGCCCCGGTCAAGTCCCTGAAAGAGAAGCGCGCAGCCAAGCGCGACGCCGCCAAACCAGGCCGCGGCCTCGACGTCTAGCCACTAACCGCCGCGCTTCTGGCGCCAGCGGTGTAGCTCCTTCGACTTGAAGAGCGACTTCGAGGGCTGCGGCGGCGGCTTCGGGTCCTGCTCCTCGAGCCAGCGTGCAGCTGCGTCGTCGGGGTCGAGCCCGACGTTGCGCTCACGCTCGCCGCGCCGCTTCGCGCCCTTTTCGACAGGCCGTTCCTTCACCGGTTGTGGTTCACCACCTCGATGTTGTTCCCGTCCGGATCGAGCACGTAGGCGCCGTAGTAACCCTCGTGGTAGACCGGCCGCTCGCCGGGCGCGCCGGTGTCTCGGTAGCCCGCCGCCGTCGTTTCGCGGTGGAAACGGTCGACCGCCTCTCGTTGTCGGTCGCCGCAAACGCGAGGTGCAGGTTCTCGGTCGGGTGACCGTTGCTGACGACGGAGAACGAGCCGCTCACGCAGGCAAACTGCGTCCGGCCGGGAAGCTCCCGTCCGCCGCGGACTCCCATTGCAGGCGCAACCGTCTCGTAGAATCGGGTCGAAGCCTCGAGATCTGCGACTCGGATCCAGAGGTGGTCGATCGTCACGTCCTCGCGCATTCGCCCGTGCTGGACGGCCTCGGCGCTGTTGCCGTCCGGGTCGAGGAGGAACGCACCGTAGTAGTCGTCGCTGTACTGCGGGCGCGGCCCGGGTGCGCCGTCGTCCTCGTAACCCGTCTCGGTGCCGACCCGCCAGAATTCGTCCACGTGGGCGCGAGACGGCGCCACGAAGCCGATGTGCAGCCGCCGCGTCGGCGGGCTCGCCGCGGTCGCCTGCGCGAGCCCGAAGTCGTCCCACTCGGCGTAGTGCTCGTCCGAGTGGCTCCGCTCAACCCCGAGCGTGCGCAACACGGTCTCGTAGAACCGCTCCGAGCTAGAACGGTCCGAGGCGCGGATCGTGACGTGGTCGAACACCGACCTGCATTCTTACCGGGACGGGCGCACTTGGGCCGCGAAGCGGCCCCTTCAGAGGTCGTTCGACGAGTGGTCCGCGAACGGACACTGCTCCGCGCCGGCTTTGCCGGTGAAGATGCTGTGCGCCTTCGAGGACTGGGCGGGCGTCACCTTGGCGTTGACCGGCTTCGCTGCCGGGGTAGAGCCGCCGGCGAACGCCATGGTCGCCCACACGGCGGCGAGCAGGAAGATCCCCACCAGCGCGACGAGGAGCGGAACCCTACGTGTCTTACGTCCCTCTTCCATGGGCCTCCTTCCGTTCGGTGCCCTGCACTAGTTTAGGCGCAAGTTCGGGATCCGCAGAGGCGGGTCCCGAACGCGCAAAGATCCCTAAAGGGCCGCTTCGCGGCCGGCCGGCACGGGACGTCAGTTCAGGGACGGATCAGGCGGCATCAGCGCAAGCAGGGCATACGACCCGCCTTGCCTGCGCAGGACAGCGCTCCAGAGCCCGTCGGCGTCGTCGCTGAAGAGGTCGTCCGGCTCGGCGGGGAGGACGAGCCACGATTCCTCCTTCAGCTCCTCCTCGAGCTGCCCGGCGCTCCAGCCCGCGTAGCCCACGTAGACGCGACCGCGTAGCACCGGCACGTCCGGCTCCTGCACGAACCCGACCGTGCCAAAGAGGAGCTCCGAGGCGTCGTCGGGGTCGTCGAGCTCCGCGATGGCGAGCACCGACTCGAGCGCCACCGGCCCGCCGACGTAGACCGGATCCTTGCCGGCGAGCGAGACGAGCTCAGGGAGAGCTTCGGCGACCGAGGTGTCGGTCGGCCGGTTGAGGACGAGGCCCATCGCGCCCTCCTCGCCGTGCTCCGCGACGAGCACGACCGTCCGATGGAAGTTCGGGTCGTGGAGGATCGGAGCTGCGACCAGCAGCCGGCCGCGCAGCGTCTCGCTCATCCCTGGAGCCTACTTCGCGGTGCGTGAGGCGTCCGGAAACGACTGCGAGCGAACCCGGGAGCGAAGCGACCCTTCAGGGGTCTTGCGCAAAGGCGGGCCGCGTCCGCGGCCCCCCATCTTGCGCGGCGATTTCAGTGCGAGCGCGTTCATGATCGCGCCCCCCGAGGCCGGGTGGAAGAGGGAGTTAGAGACGCGCGGCGCGATGAAC
>JANMJY010000109.1:0-2507 GCA_031371615.1 Actinomycetes bacterium
CGCTTGGCGTGCCCGTGGAAAGCGTCGACGCGTCCGCTGTCGAGGGACTTCGGGTGGACGACGTGCTCGGCGCGACGATCTGCCGCGAGGACGGGATCGCCGACCCGGCAGGCGTGACGCGGGAGCTCGTGCGGCGCGCGGCCGCGCTCGGCGTCGACGTGCGCGAGCGCACCGATGCGCTCTCGCTCGAGGGGGCCACGCTCGTCGTCGCCTGCGGCGCGTACTCGCCCGAGGTGGCGCGTGCGCGCGGCGTCGAGCTGCCGGTCCGCCCGCTCGTCCGCCAGCTCGCCGACGACGGCCCGGTCGAGGACGTGCCGGCGGACCTGCCGATGACGATCGAGGAGAACACGTTTCACTTCCGCCGCGTCGGCCGCGACGGGTTGCGCGTTGCGATGAGCGAAGCGGAACTGCGCTGGGACGGCCCGGAAGCCGTGCGCGAAGACCTGGTCGAGGACTGGCGTGCGCGCCTGGCGTCCCGCTTCCCCCGAGCGGCCGGAGCGCCGGTGCGCCGAGCGTGGGCCGGCTTCTACGACATGACCCCGGACGCGCACCCGATCATCGGCAGGGTCGCCGACGGGGTGTACGCCGCCTGCGGCTTCTCGGGACACGGCTTCATGCAGTCCCCGGCCGTCGGTGACGCCGTGGCGGCGGAGCTGCTCGGCGAGACGCCTCCCTTCGATCTCGCCCCGTACCGGCTCGACCGCTTCGAGGGCGGCGCGATCTTCCCCGAGACGCTCGTCCTGTAGCTGTAGCTACTCGAACGCAAGGCCGAGGCGTGAGAGCTCGGCGTCCACGAAGTGCCCCTCGATCGTCGCCTCGAGGTCGAACTCCTCGAAGACGTCAGGATCCTTCCCGATCAGATCCCGCGCCCCGGTCGGCATCGGCTGGTCCGCCTCCTCGCGCGATTCGAACAGGTAGAAGGCCCCCCAGCGCTCGCCGAGGGCGTCCGAGATCCAGGCCTTGAAGCGGAGACCCTCGACCTCGGCGAACTCGTCGACCGACTCGTCGCGGAGGTAGCGGCGGAGCTCCTCGATCGTCGTCATCGAGTCGGCGAGGTTCCAGAGCACGATCCGGACGATCACCTCAACGGCCCTACCGTCGTGTCACGCTTGCAGTGGGCCATCTACATCCGGAAGACGCCGAACGTGGACTCCGGCACGGGCGCGTTCAGCGCCGCGGAGATCCCGAGCGCGAGCACGCGCCGCGTGTCGCGCGGGTCGATGATGCCGTCGTCCCACAGTCGCGCCGTCGAGAAGTAGGGATTGCCCTCGGCCTCGTAGGTGGCGCGGATCTCGTCCTGATCCGCGTCGCCGACGATCGAGAGCACCGTTGCAGCCTGCTCGCCGCCCATCACCGAGATGCGCGCGTTCGGCCACATCCAGAGCTGGCGCGGGCCGTAGGCGCGGCCGCACATGGCGTAATTGCCCGCGCCGAACGACCCTCCCGTGACGACCGTGAACTTCGGGACGTCCGCGCACGCGACCGCCGTCACGAGCTTGGCGCCGTCACGTGCGATCCCGCCTTCCTCGTACTCCTTGCCGACCATGAAGCCGGTGATGTTCTGCAGGAAGACAAGTGGGATCTTCCGCTTGCAGGCGAGCTCGACGAAGTGCGCGCCCTTCTGTGCGGACTCGGCGAAGAGGACGCCCTTGTTGGCCAGGATCGCGACCGGATAGCCCTCGATCCGGGCGAAGCCGCAGACGAGCGTCTCGCCGTAGAGCGCCTTGAACTCCGCGAAGCGCGACCCGTCGACGATTCGCGCGATCAGCTCGTGCGCGTCCATCTCGTGCTTGAAGTCCTCCGGGACGAGCCCGTAGAGGTCGTTCGGGTCGAGCGCCGGCGGCTCCGGCGGCGCGACGTCCCAGGGCAGCTCCTTCCGGCGGTGCAGAGTGCGGACGATCTGCCGCGCGAGCGCGAGCGCGTGCTCGTCGGAGGTCGCGTAGTGGTCCGCGACCCCGGAACGGCGCGTGTGCACGTCTGCGCCGCCGAGCTCCTCCGCGGTCACGTCCTGGCCGGTCGCGGCCTTCACGAGGGGCGGGCCGCCGATGAAGATCGTGCCGGTGCCCTGGACGATGATCGTCTCGTCGCTCATCGCCGGCACGTACGCGCCGCCCGCGGTGCACGAGCCCATCACGGCCGCGATCTGCGGGATCCCCTTCGCGGACATGCGCGCCTGGTTGTAGAAGATCCGTCCGAAATGCTCGCGGTCGGGGAAGACCTCGGCCTGGAGCGGCAGGAACGCCCCGCCGGAATCGACGAGGTAGATGCACGGCAGGTGGTTCTGCTCCGCCACCTCCTGCGCGCGCAGGTGCTTCTTGACCGTGAGCGGGAAATAGGAGCCGCCCTTCACGGTCGCGTCGTTCGCGACGACCACGCACTCCTGGCCTTCGACGACGCCGATCCCCGTCACGACCCCCGCCGACGGCGCGTCGCCGTCGTAGAGCTCCCACGCCGCGAGCGCGTTCAGCTCGAGGAAGGTGCTGCCGGGATCGACGAGTAGGTCGATC
>JANMJY010000131.1:0-3368 GCA_031371615.1 Actinomycetes bacterium
CGGCGAGCGCGACCGGCTTGCCGCCGTCGAAGGCGGCGAGCGCCCGCGACGCCGGCAGCGCCTGGCGCTCGCGCTCCCAGTCCTCGTCCTCGATGGCGCCAGTGCCGAAGGCGGTCTCGGCCGCGACCATCGCCGCGCGGAGCTCATCCTCCGCCGGCGGGCGGATCTCGATCGTCACGCGCCGATCCTCTCAGACGATCTTCTCGAGGGGCGCGTAGTCGAGCATCAGCTTCCGCTCGCTGCCGTCGCTCGCGAAACGGACGGTGACGACGCCGCCGGGCTCGATGCGTGTGATCACGCCCTCGCCAAGGGTGCCGTGGCGGACGCTGTCGCCGGTCGCGAGATCGGGGTGATCGCCTCGCGGGGCGATCTCGCGCGTCTGCGCCGGCGTGCCGTAGCTGCGCCACGAGGAGGGCCGCAGCCGCTCGCGCTCGACCTGCCGGTCGGGCAGCTCGTCGAGGAAGCGAGAAGGCAGGTGCGCGGTCGTGCGGCCCCAGAGCAGACGTGAGGAGGCGTGTGTCAGCGTCAGCTTCGCCTCGGCCCGGGTCAGGCCGACATAGAAGAGGCGGCGCTCCTCCTCCACCCCCTGCTCCTCGATCGAGCGGGCGCTCGGGAAGATCTCCTCCTCGACGCCGACAACGAAGACAGCGCGGAACTCGAGTCCTTTCGCGTTGTGAATCGTCATCAGCGTCACGTTCGACTGCTCGCCGTCGAGCGCGTCCTGATCCGAGTAGAGCGAGATCTCCTGCAGAAAGCCGGAGAGGGTCGGCTCTTCGGACTGCTGCACGTACTCATGGGCGCCGTCGACGAACGCTTCGAGGTTCTCGATCCGCCCCCGTGCCTCGATCGTGCGCTCGGCCTCGTAGGACTCGAGCGTTCTGCTGCGGCCGAGCACTTCCTGCAGCAGCTCCGGCACCTCGTATTCCTGCGCCGCCGACCGGAGCGAGTCGAGCAGGTTCTTCAGCCCAGCGACGGCCTTGACCGCCGCCGTGCCCAGGCCGGCCTCGGCCGGCCGATCGAGCGCGTCGAAGAGCGAGATCCCGTGCGCCTCGGCGTAGCTGACGAGGCGCGAGATGGTCGTGTCCCCGATCCCGCGCTTGGGCTTGTTCGCGATCCGCATCAGGGAGACCGCGTCGTCCGTGTTGTCGAGCACCTGCAGGTAGGCGATCGCGTCCTTGACCTCGGTGCGCTCGTAGAAGCGCGGGCCGCCAATCACCTGGTAGGCGATCTGGTGCAGGCGCAGCGTCTGCTCGATCACGCGGGACTGCGCGTTCATCCGGTAGAAGATGGCGATCTCGTTGCCGGAGAAGCCCTCCTCGACGAGCCCGGCGATCTGCGCTGCCACGTAGCGCGACTCGGCCTGCTCGTCTTCCACCTCGATCACGCGCACCGGATCGCCGTCCCCGAGCTCCGACCAGAGTCGCTTCTCCTTCCGCTCCGAGTTGTTCGCGATCACTGCGTTTGCGGCCTCGAGAATCGCGTTCGTGGAGCGGTAGTTCTGCTCGAGCGCGATCGTGCGCGTCTCCGGGAAGTCGCGCTCGAACTCCAGGATGTTGCGGATGTCGGCACCGCGGAACGCGTAGATCGACTGATCCGGATCGCCCACGGCGCAGATGTTGTGGTGGTGCTCGGCGAACAGCTGCAGCAGCCGGTACTGGGCGTGGTTCGTGTCCTGGTACTCGTCGACCATCACGTAGCGGAAGGCGTTCTGCCAGTGCTTGCGCGCGTCGGGGAACGCCTCGAGGATCTGCACTGTCAGCATCAGCATGTCGTCGAAGTCGACAGCGTTCGAGGAGGCCAGGCGCTTCTGGTAGAGCGCGTATACCTCGGCGACGGTCTGCTCGTAGAACGAGGAGAGCTGCTCGGCGTACATCGCGGGCGTGATCAGCTGGTTCTTCGCGTTCGAGATCTGCGAGTGGATACCGCGCGCGACGAAGCGCTTCGGGTCCTTCTCCAGGTCGTCGAGGCACTGCTTGACGAGCCGGACCTGGTCGGCCGAGTCGTAGATCGTGAAGTTCGATCGATAGCCGAGCCGCTCGGCCTCGGAGCGCAGGATCCGCCCGCAGGCGGCGTGGAAGGTGAGGATCCAGATCGCCCGTGCCATCGGGCCGAGCATGTTCGTGAGGCGCTCGCGCATCTCGCCCGCGGCCTTGTTCGTGAAGGTGATCGCGAGGATCTCATTCGGCTTGACGCCTACCGCGGAGATCAGGTGGGCGACCCTGTGGGTCAGCACACGCGTCTTTCCGGAGCCGGCGCCGGCGATCACGAGCAGCGGGCCTTCCGTGTGCAGGACGGCCTCCCGCTGGGCGGGATTCAGGCTCGCGAGGTACTCCTCGGGCGACGCAACCGACACTCCGTCGATGCTAGCGGGCGCTATGGTCAGGCCGTGGAGACGCGCAGGCTGGGCACGCAGGGGCTCGAGGTCTCGGCTCTCGGGCTCGGTTGCATGGGCATGTCGGAGTTCTACGGGACAGCCGACGAGGGAGAGGCGATCGCGACGATTCAGCGCGCGCTCGAGCTCGGGATCACGTTCCTCGACACCGCGGACATGTACGGCCCGTTCACGAACGAGGAGCTCGTCGGCAAGGCGATCGCGGGCCGCCGTGACGAGTACGTCGTAGCGACGAAGTTCGGGAACGTGCGCGGCGAGCAGGGAGAGTTCCTCGGGGTCAACGGCAGCGCCGAGTACGTCCGCTCCGCCTGCGAAGGATCGCTGAGGCGACTCGGAGTCGAGACGATCGACCTCTACTACCAGCACCGCGTCGACCTGGCGACGCCGATCGAGGAGACCGTCGGCGCAATGGCCGAGCTCGTCCAGGAGGGGAAGGTGCGCTACCTCGGGCTCTCCGAGGCGGCTCCAGACACGATCCGGCGCGCGCACGCCGTCCATCCGATCTCGGCGCTGCAGAACGAGTACTCGCTCTGGACGCGTGATCCCGAGCCCGAGGCCCTGCCGACCGTTCGCGAGCTCGGGATCGGCTTCGTCGCCTACAGCCCGATCGGCCGCGGTTTCCTCTCCGGCCGGATCAAGTCGACCGACGACCTGGACGAGAAGGACTTCCGCCGGCGAGGGCCGCGCTTCCAGGAGGAGAACCTGCGAAAGAACCTCGCGCTCGTCGAGGAGGTCGAGGCGCTCGCCGGAGAGAAGGGCGTCACGCCCACGCAGCTCGCACTCGCCTGGGTGCTTTCGCGCGGCGACGACATCGTCCCGATCCCCGGCACCAAGCGGCGCTCCTATCTGGAGGAGAACGCCGCGGCGGTCGACGTCGAGCTGACGCCCGCGGAGATCGAGCGGCTCGTAAGGGCCTTTCCGGCGGGCGCGGCGGCGGGCGTCCGCTACCCGGTCATGTCGACGGTCAACCGGTAGC
>JANMJY010000150.1:0-15732 GCA_031371615.1 Actinomycetes bacterium
GGCGTGGCGGCGATCGTGGATCCTCCATACGCGGTCGCGCCCGTACTCGCCGCGGCGGCGAGGCACGGAGTCGAGATCGTCCGCGTCGTCGAGACCCACACGCACGCCGATCATCTCTCCGGGCACGGCCGGCTCGCACTCGAGCAGGGCGTGCCGATCTCGATCCACCCCGCGGCCGACGTGGAGTACGCGCACGACGCGCTGACCGACGGCCTCGAGCTGGAGCTGGGCCAGGTCGTCCTGCGGGCGATCCACACGCCAGGGCATCGTCCTGAGCACACCTGCCTCGCGGTCATCGACCGCTCCCGCGCCGACGAGCCGTGGCTCGTCCTCACGGGCGACTCGCTCTTCGTCGGCGACACGGCGCGACCGGACCTTGCCGTTGGCGCCAGGGAAGGCGCGGAAGGCCTCTTTCACTCCCTGCAGCGGCTGCTCGAGCTGCCCGACGGCGTCGAGGTCTTCCCCGGCCATGTCGCAGGCTCGCTCTGCGGCAAGGCGATGAGTTCCAAGGCCTCGTCGACGATCGGGTTCGAGCGCCGCTTCAACCACGCGCTCCAGATCGACGACGAGCTCGCCTTCGTCGCCGAGTCCGCGTCCGTCGTGGCGCCGAAGCCACCGAACATGGCGCGGCTCGTGGACTTGAACCGGGGCCCGCTCGTCGGCGCTCCGCGCGAGGTGGTCGAGCTTCCGGCCGCCCCTGCGGGTGCAACGGTGCTCGACGTCCGTCCGGCATCCGACTACCTCGCGGGGCACACTCACGGCTCGCTCAACGTCCCGGTCTCCGGCAGCTCGTTCGGCACCAAGGCCGGGTTCCTGCTCGACGCCGACGACGGGGTCGTCGTCCAGGCTGCGACGGCGCACGAAGCCCAGCAGGCGATCCGAGGCTTGCAGGCGATCGGCTTCCTCGACGTCCAGGGCTACGTGCTCGGCGCGGGGTCCGAGCGGAGCGAGCCAGTCGGTCTCGAGGAGCTCGGCGCCCTGCTCGCTCAGGGCGCGGAGCTGATCGACGTGCGCGAGCGCGACGAGCGCGACAGCGGCTACATCGCCGGCAGCCGCAACATCCCGTACCGGCTGCTGGGCATGTGCGGCGCCGAGGTACCGACCGACCGGCCTGTCGTGACGATCTGCGAGAGCGGCGCCCGAGCAGGGATCGCCGCCTCGATCCTCGCCGCGCAGGGCATCGACGCCCGGCCGGTGCTCGAGGGCGGGCTCAAGGAGTGGGCCGCCCGGGGCGGATCGCTGGTCGAGTTCCGCCGCTGCGGCTCGTGACGCTGCCCCGGCTCACCGAGGTCGCGCTCTTCACCGCGGACGTCGATGCCCTCACAGCCTTCTACGAGCGCGTGCTCGCCGTCGAGCCCGCAGAGCGCTCGCCCGGTCACGCGGTCTTCGCGCTCGGAGAGCTCGTGCTCCGGGTCCACGCCGCCGCCGAGCCCGCGCCCGGCGACCCGCCGGCCGCCGACCACATCGCGTTCTCGCTCGACGGGCTCGACGCTCACGCCGCGTCACTCATAGGCGCCGGCATCAGCATCGATGGGCCCCGCGACCTTCCGTGGGGTCGCTCTGCCTACCTGCGCGATCCCGACGGCCGCCTCGTCGAGCTGACCTGAGACCGAACGAGCGGCTTGTGTTTCTGAAACACAAGCCGCGTTTTCGCTCGTTCCCCGCTGCGATTTCGTTGAGCTCTCGTGACGGTGATCCCGGCAGGCTAGAGGCATGCGCTTCGCTAGCTCCCGCGCGACTCGGCCCCGACTGAGAGAGCTGGTTGCCGCACTCGACGAGGACGATGTGCCCGCGGCTGTCACGTGGCGACTCGTCTCGGAAACCGCTGCAACAATGGGACTTCCGCGGCCGAGCTATCCGCATGTCCGTCGGCTCGTCGTCGCGGAGCGACGGCGCCGGCGCGCCCGGAAGGAGCTCCGCGACGTCCTCAAGGAGGCGGCTAGCACCATTGCCGCAGGCCGCACCCCAGGGTTCGACTACACCCTCGGTCGGCTGCGCGACGCGCACGCAGCGTTGGCGGACGAGGAAGCTGGTGTTTCTGAAACACAAGGCGAATTCGGCTCGCGCACCCCGCCCGCTAGCTGATCTGCTCTGCCGGGTAGCCGCGGTCGGAGAGGGCGGCTAGGAGCTCGTCGCAGTGGGCCTCGTCGCGCATAGCGAGGGTCAGCTCGACCTCTGTCTGCCCGATCGGCAGGGCCATCCCTTCGCGGTGATGCTCGACCGAGACGATGTTCGCGCGCTCCTCGGCCACGAGCTGCAGCAGCTTGATCAGCTCGCCGGGACGATCGCCGACTCGCGTGCGGACGACGAGGAAGCGGCCGGCTTGCGTCAACCCGTGACGCATCACCTGGATCAGGAGCGTCGGGTCGATGTTCCCGCCCGAGAGGATCACGCACGCCTCGTCGTCCCCGGGCACCTTGCCCGCGAGCAGAGCGGCCACCGATGCAGCGCCGGCGCCCTCGACGAGCAGCTTCGTCCGCTCGAGTAGGAGCACGATCGCGTGGCTGATCTGCTCGTCTGTGACGGTGACGATCTCGTCGACGTGCTCGCCGAGGATCGCTGAGGTGAGCGTGCCGGGCTGCTTGACCGCGATGCCCTCGGCGATCGTGTAGCGGTGCTCGGTGCCGCCCGCGAACGGACATACGTTCTCGGCCTGGACGCCGACGATTCGCACGGCGGGCTTGAGCGCCGCCAGCGCGATCGCGATCCCCGCCGCCAGCCCGCCGCCGCCGATCGGCACGACGAGCGTGCCGAAGTCCGGCAGCTGCTCGACGAGCTCGAGCCCGATCGTGCCCTGGCCCGCGATCACTCGCTCGTCCTCGAAGGCGTGGACGAACGTCGCCCCGGTGGAATCGACGAACGCCTGTGCGGCTGCCATCGAGTCGTCGAAACCGACGCCGACGAGCTCGACCTGCGCTCCGTAGTTACGCGTGGCGTCGACCTTGGCCATCGGCGAGTCCTGCGGCATGAAGACGGTGGCCGCAATGCCGGCCTCGCGGGCGGCCCAGGCGACCGCCTGCCCGTGGTTGCCGGCGCTGGCTGCGACGACTCCGGCAGCGCGCTCCTCGCCGGTCAGCGTCGCGATCGTGTTGACGGCGCCGCGGATCTTGAACGCGCCCGTGCGCTGGAGGTTCTCTGCTTTCAGCTGCACGCTCCGGCCGACACGCCGTGAGAGCGTCTCGGAGGGGTAGACCGGCGTAACACGGGCGATCCCGGCGATCCGGGCCCGCGCGGCCTCCAGGTCAGCGAGTTTCGGGGCTTGTGCCGTCGTCAATTCCGTATACCTGTTCCAGGATCTCACGCACGGCCGAGAGCGGGTCGAGCCGGCGTGCCTGCACCTCATCGAGAAGGCGCCTCAGCTCCGGATTCTCCGCCACGGCGGCCTGCAGGTGCGCTTTGGCGCGGCTCGTCGCGGCCGCGAACACCTCGCCGGCCAGGTTCTTCCGACGCCGCTCCTCCAGTAGCCCTGCCGACTCGAGGTGCGCCCGGTGCTCTTCCACCTTCGCCCAGAGCTCCGGCACATTCTCGCCGCGCACAGCCTCGGTGAGGACGATCGGCGGCCGCCAGGCGCTCTCGCGGTCGAGACCGAGGATCGAGCGGACCTCGTTCAGCATCGTCTTGGCGGCCGGGTGATCCATCTTGTTGATCGCGATCACGTCGGGAATTTCCATGATCCCGGCTTTCAAGGCCTGCACCGAGTCGCCGGAGCCCGGCATCAGCACGAGCAGGACGGTGTCGGCGATCCCGATCACCTCGACCTCGCTCTGCCCCGCGCCGACCGTCTCCAGCAGCACGAGGTCCTTGCCGGCCGCGTCCAGCAGGAGTGCGGCCTGCAGCGTCGCCTCGGCAAGGCCGCCGAGATGGCCGCGCGTTCCCATCGAGCGGATAAAGACGCCGGGGTCAAGGAAGTGGTCGGAGAGCCTGATCCGGTCGCCGAGCAGCGCGCCCTGGGTGAAGGGGCTGGACGGGTCGACCGAGATGACGCCGACGGTCCGACCGGCCTCCCGGACGTGACGGACGATTGCGCTGATCAGCGACGACTTGCCGACACCGGGCGGACCGGTGACGCCAACGACGTAGGCGGACCCGGTCTCCGGGTAGAGCCCACGGACGAGCTCGTACGCGAGCGGGTCGCCGTTCTCGACCAGGGAGATCGAGCGGGCAAGCGCGCGGCGGTCGCCCGCGAGCAGTCCGGTCGCGAGCTCGTCGAGCGTCCAGCGGTGGCGTCCACTCACGCGAGCACCTCGGCGGGCTCGCGGCTACGAGGCGCTAGCACGACGGTCAGCAGCGCCCCGACGAGGTAGACGAGGGCGCCACCTCCCCAGACCCAGCGCGCCCCGAAGAGGTCGGTGAGCCAGCCGGCGGCCACCATCCCGAGCACGAGCGTCGCGTAGGTGGCGGACATGATCACAGTGAAGGCGCGGCCGCGGAGCTCGTCGGGCGCGCCACGCTGGATGAAGAGCGCGTTGCAGACGACCGCGGCACCGTTGCCGAACGAGGCCACGACGACGACGGGAACAGCCACGTAGATCGTGGACGCGAGCGCCGCGATCGCATAGCCGCCAGCCATCAACGCGATCCCGTAGAAGTAGACGCGGCCGATTCCGAGCCGGTCGACGAAGTGGCCGGCGACGAAGCTCCCGATCGTCAGCCCGAGACCGCTCGCACCGAGGAGAACCCCGAAGCCGATGTTCCCGGCATCGAGCGACACCTTCGCCAGCGCGACCTCGGCCACGTTGATCGCGCCGACACCGAACGTGACCACGTTCCAGACGACGAGCACGGTCAGCAACGGGCGCGAGCGGACCACGACCCGAAACCCGTCGGCAACGTCACCCCAGTGCCCGCGGCTCTCGACCTTCCCCGCCTGGAGTCGCACCGCCGGAATCCGCGCCAGCAGCACGGCGGACAGGACGAACGTTACGGCGTTCAGCCAGTACGCGAGATCCGGCCCCTGAACGGTGAGGATGACGCCCCCGATCACCGGGCCGATCATCCAGGTCAGGTTCTCGCTCGCCTGGATCAACGAGGTCGCCGCGGGCAACTGCTCTTCGTCGACGAGGTTCGGCATTCCCGCGTAGACGGCCGGACGGAAGAACCCGGTCGCGATGCCCTGGATCCCCGCGAGGATGATGATCGTGGTCGCGTTCCCGGCGAACGGGAGCGCACAGAAGACCGCAGCCCGCACGAGGTCGGAGACGATCAGCAGCCGGCGGCGCGAGAGCCGGTCGACCAAAGGAGCCGCCAGGATCCCGATCAGAATGATCGGGAGGAAGTCGACGATCAGGAGCGCACTGACCCAGGCGCCGGACCCGGTTCGGTCGAACACGTCGACCGTGAGCGCTACTGCGGCGAGGAAGGTCCCCGCACCCGAGCCGAGCGTTGCGAGGAAAAGACGCCTGAAGTCGGGCGCAAGACGGAGGACGGCGAGACTGAGGATGCGCCGGACGCTAACAGCCGCTGCTGTCAGCCCTCGGAGTCGTAGGCCAGGTTCGGCCGGATCCAGCGCTCGACCTCGGCCGCCGGCACGCCCTTCCGAGCGGCGTAATCCCGCACCTGGTCGCGCGCGACGCGCCCGACCGCGAAGTACTTCGCCTGCGGATGGCCGAAGTAGAGGCCGCTGACCGCCGCCGCCGGGGTCATCGCGAAGCTCTCCGTCAGCGCGAGCCCGGCCGACTCGGCGCCGAGTAGCTCGAACAGCCGCCCTTTCTCGGAATGGTCGGGGCAGGCGGGGTAGCCGAACGCCGGCCGGATCCCACGGTAGCTCTCCGACACGAGCTCCTCGGAAGTGGGCGTGGCGTCCGGCTCGTACCAGCTACGGCGCGCCTCGAGGTGGACGTACTCGGCAAACGCCTCCGCGAGCCGGTCGGCGAGCGCCTTGACCATGATCGACCGGTAGTCGTCGTGCTCGGCCTCGTAGCGGGCAGCGAGCGCGTCGGCGCCGTGGACCGCGACCGCGAACGCGCCGAGATGGTCGCCTGCAGGCGCCACGTAGTCCGCGAGGCAGCGGTTCGGGCGCGAGTCGCCCCAGGCCGCCTGCTGCCGCAGCATCGGGAAGCGCACGCCGCTGTCGAGCACGATGTCGTCTCCCTCGGAGTGCGCGGGCCAGAAGCCGTAGACACCGCGGGCCTGCAGCAGGCCGTCGCGAACGATCTCGTCGAGCTGCTCGGTCGCGTCGTCGTAGACCTCACGGGCCGCGGGCTGCTCGAGAATCCCCGGAAACTTCCCCTTCAGCTCCCAGGCGTGGAAGAAGAACTGCCAGTCGATGTAGGGCCGCAGCTCAGTCAGCGTCGGCTCGACGGTGCAGAGGCCGGTGAACGCGGGCTCAGCGAGATCGTCGTAGGCGAGCGGCTCGCGGTTCGCCCGTGCAGCCGGCAGCGGTAACAGCGGGCGGCGCTCCTTCTCGGCGTGCAACTCGCGGAGTCGTTCCTGCTGGAGGCGATTCTCGACATCGAGCTCGCCGCGCCGGACCGGGTCGAGCAGGTTCGAGACGACGCCGACGACGCGGGAGGCGTCGATCACGTGCACGGTCTCGCTGCCGTACGCCGGAGCGATCCGCACGGCCGTGTGCTGGCGGGACGTCGTGGCGCCCCCGATCAGCAGCGGCAGCTGGAGACCGCGCCGCTCCATCTCCTTCGCCACCTGCACCATCTCGTCGAGCGAGGGCGTGATCAGGCCGGAGAGGCCGACCGCGTCCGCACCCTCGGCGACAGCCGTGTCGAGGATCGTGTCACCGGTGACCATGACGCCGAGGTCGATCACCTCGTAGTTGTTGCAGCCGAGCACGACCCCGACGATGTTCTTGCCGATGTCGTGCACGTCGCCCTTCACCGTCGCGAGCACGATCTTGCCCTGGGCGCGCCCGTTGCTTCCGGTCCGCTCCTTCTCGGCGGCCATGTACGGCTCCAGGTAGGCGACGGCGCGCTTCATCGCGCGAGCGCTCTTGACGACCTGCGGGAGGAACATCTTCCCGGAGCCGAAGAGGTCGCCGACGACCTTCATGCCGTCCATCAGCGGGCCCTCGATCACGTCCAGCGGCCGCGTGGCTGCGGCGCGCGCCTCCTCGGTGTCCTCCTCGATGAAGTCGACGACGCCGTGCACGAGCGCGTGCGAGAGCCGCTGCTCGACGGGTGCGTCGCGCCAGGAGAGGTCGAGCTCGCGCTTGGTCGCCTCGCCCTGAACCGTCCCGGCGAAGGTGACGAGGCGATCGGTCGCGTCCGGGCGCCGGTCGAAGAGCACGTCCTGGACACGTTCGAGCAGGTCGGCCGGGATGTCCTCGTAGACGACGAGCTGACCCGCGTTGACGATCCCCATGTCCAGCCCGGCCTGAATCGCGTCGTAGAGAAAGGCGGAGTGCATCGCCTCGCGGACGACGTCGTTGCCGCGGAACGAGAAGGAGAGGTTCGAGATCCCCCCGCTCGTCCGCGAGCCCGGGCAGCGCTCCTTCAGCAGCGGCAGTGCCTCGATGAATGCCTTCGCGAAGCCGTTGTGCTCCTCGATCCCCGTGGCGACGGCGAGCACGTTCGGATCGAAGACGATGTCCTCGGGCACCCAGCCGTCGCCGGTGAGCAGGTCGTAGGCGCGGCCGCAGATCTCCACCTTGCGCTCGACGGTGTCGGCCTGCCCGAGCTCGTCGAAGGCCATCACGACGACGCCGGCGCCGTAGCGGCGGATCGTCCGAGCCTGCGCGAGGAAAGCATCCTCCCCTTCCTTGAGGCTGATCGAGTTGACGATCCCCTTGCCCTGCACGCACTTGAGCCCGGCCTCGAGCACGGAGAAGCGGGAGCTGTCGATCATGATCGGGATCCGGGCAACCTCCGGCTCGGTCGCGAGCAGGTTCAGGAAGGTCGTCATCGCCTGCTCCCCGTCGAGCAGATCGGCGTCCATGTTCACGTCGAGAAAGTTCGCGCCGCCTCGGACCTGCTCGAGCGCGACGTCGACCGCGCCCTGGAAGTCGTTCGCCTCGATCAACCTGCGGAAGCGGGCGGAACCCGTCACGTTCGTGCGCTCACCCACCATCACGAAGCCCGTGTCCGGCCCGATCTCGAACGGCTCGAGACCGCTGAACCGGGGGCGCGCCGGGCGTTTTGGGACCTGTCTGGGGGACTGTCCCTGGACGGCGGCGACGATTCCGCGGGTGTGGTCTGGGGTCGTGCCGCAACAGCCACCGACGATGTTGACGAAGCCCTCCTCCGCGAAGGAATGGAGTAGCTCGGACGTCTGGTGCGGTTCCTCGTCGTAGCCGCCGAAGGCGTTCGGCAGACCAGCGTTCGGATGGCAGCTCGTGTAGGTGTCCGCGATCCGCGCGAGATCGGCGACGTGCGGCCGCATCTCCTTCGCGCCCAGCGAGCAGTTGACGCCGACGATCAGTGGCTCCGCGTGCTGGACGGAGGTCCAGAAAGCCTCCACCGTCTGGCCGGAGAGCGTCCGTCCGGAGAGGTCGACGATCGTGACCGAGATCCAGAGCGGCAGCTCCGGCGCCGCTTCCTGGGCGGCCACGAGCGCCGCCTTGGCGTTGAGCGTGTCGAAGATCGTCTCGATCAGGAGCAGGTCGACGCCTCCCTCGCGCAGGCCGCGGATCTGCTCTGCGTAGGCCGCGACGACGGCGTCGAAGGGCACGGCGCGGTACGAGGGATCGTCGACCTTCGGGGAGAGCGAGAGTGTCACGTTCAGCGGCCCGATCGATCCGGCGACAAAGCGACCGCCGGCCTCGTCGGCGGCCTGCCGCGCGAGGCGCGCTCCTTCGACGTTCATGTCGTGGACGGCGCCCTCGAGCCCGTAGTCCGCCTGGCCGATCGAGGTCGCGGTGAAGGTGTTCGTCGTCGTGATGTCCGCACCGGCGGCCAGGTACTGCCGGTGGATGTCGAGCACCAGGTCCGGGCGAGTCAGGTTGAGCAGGTCGGGATCGCCGGCGACGTCCCGGGGATGATCGGCGAAGCGTTCGCCCCGGTACTCGTCCGGGTCGAGCCGCGCGTTCTGGATCATCGTGCCCCAGGCGCCGTCGAGCACGAGAATCCGCTCGTCCAGCAACTCCCGCAAACGCTGTTCTCCGCCCATTCGTCCTCTCGCCACCGGCCCAAAGAGGACGGGAGCTCGGGCCCCCGGGCTCTTTAGGCGTTTTTTAGCCTGGTCGCCAAGCTGCCTTTCAAAGCTCTCCAGGTAGCGAAAAGGCTAGCACTCGGCGGCCGGGGGCTCAGTAGCCGCTGAAGCCGCCGGTGAGGACATGCTCGCCGGAGACACCCGCGGCCAGCAGCGACGCGGACACGGACTCGGCCATCTCGGGTGGTCCTGCGACGAGAAAGCGGTAGGTGCCGAGGTCGCCGAGGTGGTCGCCGAGCATGGCTGAGTCGATCCGCCGGCTCTCACCGTCCCACCCTGCCTGCTCGGTGAACGTCAGCACGACCCGCAGGCCCTCGATCCGCCGTTCCAGCTCCTCGAGCTCGTCGAGGAAGGCGGCCGATTCGCGGTCGCGGTTTGAGTAGACGAGCGTGACGCGGTACGGCAGCCCCTCGTCGGCGATGTGGCGAAGCATCGAGCGGAAGACGGTGATCCCGATCCCGCCCGCGACGAAGACGTATTGCGCGCTCGTGTCCTCGGGCAGCAGGAACGAGCCCTTCGGCTCCTCGACCACGACCTCGTCACCGACCTCCAACTCTGCAAGCGTGCGCTTGAACGCGCTGTCGCGGAGGCGCGTCGCGAGCCCGACCAGCGGCCGCTCGCCTGGCGCGGTGACGAGGGAGATGTGACGGCGCAGCCCCTTCTCGTCCTCGTGGCCGCGGTCGGGCAGCTCGACCCAGAAGTAGGCACCGGGACGGAACTCGGGGTAGCTGTCGGCCTCGAAGAGCACGAGCAGCGTGCCCTTCGCGACCTCGCGCTTCTCGGCGACTGTCGCCTTCATGTCGCTACGTGCGGCCCGAGACCGTGAGCTGGTTCTCGGCATGCTGAATCCGCTGCTCGAGCTGCCAGCGGTCGGCGGTCGACTCGCCGCGCTCGACCTTCTCGAGCTCGGCCTTCGCCGCCTCGAGCTGCTCCTGCGCACGTGCGTCGTCGATCTCCCGGACGTCGACCGCGTCGTCGACGAGAGCGATCGCCCGGTCGAGCTCGACCTTGAAGAACCCGGAGCCCGTCGCAAGCTCGAGCACTTCGCCGCCGCCGAGGTGCACGCGCGTGGAGCCGGCCTTGAGCGTCGCGACGAGAGGAGCGTGGCGTGCGAGCACGCCGATCTCGCCTGCCGCACCCGGGACGATCAGCATCTCCGCCTCGCCACGGTAGGCCTCGCCGTCGGGGGTGACGACCGCGACCTCGAACTTGGGATGCGCGTCGGCCATTACGCGGCTGCGGCCGCGGTCTTCTCGGCCTTCGCGACGGCGCCCTCGATCGTGCCGACCATGTAGAACGCCGCCTCGGGTAGATCGTCGTGCTGGCCCTCGATGATCTCGCGGAAGCCCTTGATCGTGTCCTCGAGCTTGACGTACTCGCCGGGGGTGCCGGTGAACTGCTCGGCGACGAAGTTCGGCTGCGAGAGGAAGCGCTCGACCTTGCGGGCACGCGAGACGACGAGCTTGTCCTCGTCGGTCAGCTCGTCCATGCCGAGAATCGCAATGATGTCCTGCAGGTCCTTGTAGCGCTGCAGCACCTGCTGCACCTGTGTCGCGACGGCGTAGTGCTCCTCGGAGACGATGCCGGGCTGGAGCGCCCGGGAGGTCGAGTCGAGCGGGTCGACTGCGGGGTAGATTCCCTTCTCGACGATGGCGCGCGAGAGCACGGTGGTTGCGTCGAGGTGCGCGAACGTGTTCGCGGGCGCCGGGTCGGTGAGGTCGTCCGCCGGCACGTAGATCGCCTGCACCGAGGTGACGGAGCCCGTCTTCGTGGAGGTGATCCGCTCCTGCAGCTGTCCCATCTCCGTGGCGAGCGTCGGCTGGTAGCCGACGGCGCTCGGCATCCGCCCGAGGAGCGCCGAGACCTCGGTGCCCGCCTGGACGAAGCGGAAGATGTTGTCGATGAAGAGCAGCGTGTCCTGGCCCTGGTCGCGGAAGTACTCGGCCATCGTCAAGCCGGAGAGACCGACGCGCAGGCGCGCTCCCGGGGGCTCGTTCATCTGCCCGTAGACGAGCGCGACCTTGTCGATGACCTCGGACTCGGTCATCTCGAGGAAGAGGTCGTTGCCTTCGCGCGTGCGCTCGCCGACGCCTGCGAACACTGACACGCCGCCGTGCTGCTGGGCGACGTTATGGATCAACTCCTGGATGAGGACCGTCTTGCCGGTGCCGGCGCCGCCGAAGAGGCCGATCTTGCCGCCCTTGACGTAGGGGGCGATCAGGTCGACGACCTTGATGCCGGTCTCGAAGATCTCGACCGTCGGGGAGAGGTCGCGGAACGCAGGCGGATCGCGGTGGATCGGCCAGCGCTCGACGTCCTTGCCGGCGGCCGGCTTGCTGTCGATCGGATCGCCGATCACGTTCCAGATCCGGCCGAGCGTCGCATCGCCGACGGGGACGGAGATCGGCGCGCCGGTGTCGACGACGTCGACGCCGCGCGCGAGCCCATCCGTCGTGTCCATTGCGACCGCACGCACGCGATCGTCACCGAGGTGCTGCTGCACCTCTGCGATCAGCGTCCGGGTGCTGCCGTCCGCAGTGGGCACCTCGATCGCGAGGGCGTTGTAGATCCCGGGGAGGACGTCAGGGAAGACGGCGTCGATGACGACGCCCTTGATCTCGACGATCTTGCCGGCTGACCCTCGCGCGTGCTCAGACATGTGGCTCCTGGAGAAAAGTGGTGGTAGGAAAAGCGCGCCGCAACGCCGGCGCAAACGCGTCCGCAGTCTATCGGAGCGCCTGGGCGCGCTCGACGGTTAAATGGGTCGAGTGCCGAAGTGGCCGGCGGGCCGGCGGCGCGGCGCGATCGCGGCGACGATCGCCTCGCGGCGGACAGCTCGCAGCGCCTGCTGCTCCGCCCGCTCCCCGCTCCCAGTAGTCGCGGGCCCTGACCGCCTCGATGTCCTCGCCGAGCTCGCCGTGGGCCTCGACGGCGATCGCCGACGCGAGGCCCGCGCCGGACGAGAGGAGATCCCTGTGCTTGGGAGCGGCCACGCAACCAGATTAAACGTACTAAACTGGCGTTTGGTTAGATCGGTCGGGTAACGACCCCTTCGACCGAGGTCGGCCTGATGCGCGAGCGAGCGTTGTCGTTCTCGGCGCGGCGCATGATCAGCGCCACCTCCCGCTCCGCGTTGTTCGCGAAGTTGGTCACGCGCGGGAGCTGGAGCCTGTCGCGCTCGCCCGTTGAAAGCGGTGCGCGGCCGGCGAGGCCGAGCGCCATCACCGCGACCGCGGCAGCGGCGCCGACCGCGCGCACGCGCGCGTAGGCGTGGCGGCGACGCCAGACAGGCACCGAGACGGGTCGCGGTAGCGGCTGGAGCGAGGCGGCGCGCAGCTCGGCCGCGACGGCGGCCACCCGCACGGCGAAATCGGCGCACGCGTCGCAACGGTCGAGATGCGAGCCGAGCAGCTTCCGCTCGAGCTCGGAGAGCTCGCCGTCGGGAACGAGCGCGGCCCACGCGCGGGCGCGATCGCAAAGAACCCCTCTCGGGTGACGCATCATGGTCATTCTGACGAGAAGTATCGGCTGAAAGTTAGGAAAGCTGGAGTCTCCGGCTACTCTTTTCGCGTGCTGCGGCCGGTCGCCATCGCTTCTGCTCTCCTCGCCGCGGTCCTCGCCGCCGGCTGCGGCGGCAGCAACGCCACGAAGGCAGACTTCCAGCGCGACGTACTGCTGGCCCGCAACGACACCGACGCGGGGCTCGCGCAGATCGTGCAGGCCTCGTCCGCCGAGGATCTGCTCGCGCGGATGCGAATCGCCGCCGTCGAGGTGCGCGGCGCGTCGACCGACGTGCGCGAGGCGGGCGCGCCGAAGGAACTCGAGGACGAGCGCGACGCGCTCGCCGACCGGCTGCTCGCCCTGTCCGACGAGATCGTGTCCACCGTCGAGACGCTGGCGGCACTCCCCGGGCAGGCGGCAGGTACGAGCGCGCTCAGCTTCGAGCAGTGGAATGCCGTCCAGGCCGAGCTCGCGACGCTCCGCAGGCAGGGCGTCAACGTACCGCCACTCGAGCCGCACAAGCCCGAGCCCCAGCGACAGTAACTCGGCCCCGCTAGACGGTCGTCGTCGGGGCGTCCGCAGGCGCCTCGCTCGCGGTCAGCGCGAGCGGCCGCATCGCCTCGGCGAAGTGGCAGGCCGAGAGCAGGCCGGGCTTGCTCGGGTCGTTCGCCTGGAGCGGCGGCTCCTGTTCGGCGCAGAGCTCCTGCGCCTTCCAGCAGCGCGTGCGGAAGCGGCAGCCCGAAGGCGGGTCGGCCGGGCTCGGCACGTCGCCTTCGAGGACGATCCGACTGCGCTTGCCGCGCTGGTTCGGCGACTCGATCGGAACGGCCGAAAGGAGCGCCTGCGTGTAGGGGTGCATCGGCGTGTCGTAGATCTCGTTTCGCGAGCCGACCTCGACGATCTTGCCCAGATACATGACGGCGATCCGGTCGGAGACGTGGCGGACGACGGACAGGTCGTGCGCGATGAACATGTAGGTGAGGCCGAAGTCGTTCTGGAGGCTCGCGAGCAGGTTGACGACCTGCGCCTGGATCGAGACGTCGAGCGCCGACACTGGCTCGTCGAGCACGATCATCGACGGGTTGAGCGCGAGCGCGCGGGCGACGCCGATCCGTTGCCTCTGGCCGCCGGAGAACTCGTGCGGGAAGCGGTTGCCGTGCTCGGGGCTGAGGCCGACCGTGCGCAGCATCTCTGCGACGCGCTTCTTCCAGTCGCTCCGGTAGATGCTGTGGATTCGCAGCGGCTCGGCGACGATCTCGCTGACGGTCATCCGCGGGTTCAGCGATGCGTACGGGTCCTGAAAGACGATCTGGATCTCGCGGCGGACCGGCCTCATCTGACGGCGGCCGAGACCGGTGATGTCCCGGCCGTCGAAGACGATCGAGCCGGCGGTCGGGTCGAGCAGCTTGATGATCGTTCGACCCAGCGTCGTCTTGCCGCAGCCCGACTCGCCGACTACGCCCAGAGTCTCACCCTTCTTGACGCTGAGGTCGACGCCGTCGACCGCGCGCACCGCCCCAACCGTGTGCTTGAAGACGCCGGACTTGATCGGGAAGTGCTTGACCAGGCCTTCGACGCGAAGGAGCTCGTCACTGTCCCGCGGCGCGTCAGGCGCGGGGCTCTGGAGCCACTCGCCGTTCCCCTCCGTCATCGCCCCTCCTCCGCAGCGGCCGCGCCGGCGACGACGTGCGCCTCCTCGAGCTCCTCCGCGAAATGGCAGCGCGAGTGGTGTGGTGCCCCCTCGCCGATCTGCCGTAGCGCGGGGATGTCCGTGCGGCACACGAGCCGTCCGTGCGAGAAGCTGCAGCGCGGATGGAAGGCGCAGCCGGGCGGTGGCGCGATCATGCTCGGCGGCTGGCCGGGGATCGGCTCCAACCACTCCTGCTCGGCGTCGAGCCGCGCGAGGCTGTTCATCAGCCCGACCGTGTACGGGTGACGCGGCTCGTTGAAGATCGTGTAGACGTCGCTGAGCTCGACGACGCGGCCGGCGTACATGACGACGACACGGTCGGCGAGCTCGGCGATCAGGCCGAGGTCGTGCGTGATCAGCACGATCGCCGCCTGTGTCTCCTCCCGCGCCGCTTTCAGCACCTCGACGATCTGCGCCTGGATCGTGACGTCGAGCGCGGTCGTCGGCTCGTCCGCGACGAGCACGCTCGGGTTGTTCGCGATCGCCATCGCGATCATCGCGCGCTGGCGCATGCCGCCGGAAAACTCATGCGGGTACTGGTCGATCCGGCGCTCGGGAAACGGCACGCCGACGACCTCGAGCAGCTCGATCGCGCGCTTCTCCGCAGCGTCGTCGCTCATGCCGTCGCTGTGCACCAACAGCGCCTCGGTGATCTGATCGCCGATCGAGAGGACCGGGTTCAGTGACGTCATCGGATCCTGGAAGATCATCGCCATGTCGCCGCCGCGGATCTCGCGGAGCTCCCTCTGCGACATTTTCAGCAGGTCCTTGCCCTTGTAGAACGCCTCGCCCTTCGGAATTCTGCCTTGGGGCGACAGGCCGAGGATCGAGAGCATCGAGACGCTCTTGCCGGAGCCCGACTCGCCGACGACCCCGAGCACCTCGCCCGGCATCAGGTCGTAGGTGACGTCGGTGACCGCCTGGACGATTCCGTCCTCGGTCTTGAACTCGACCGTCAGATCCCGGATCGAGAGGATCGGATCAGGCACGAACTCTCCGCTGGGTCGGATCGAGCGCATCACGCAACCCGTCACCGATGAAGTTGATCGCGAGCGCGATTACGACGATGACGAGGCCGGGGAAGGTCACGAGCCACCACTTGTCGAAGCCCTCGCCCTGGCCGGCGGCAATCAACGAGCCGAGGGCCGGGTGCGGCGGCTGGATCCCAAAGCCGAGGAACGAGAGCGCCGCCTCGGTCAGGATCGCGCCCGCGATCACGAGCGTGGTGTTGACAATGATCGGTCCGAGCGAGTTTGGGAGCATGTGGCGCAGGATGATCCGCGCGTCGCTGGCGCCGCTCGCCTTGGCGGCCTCGACGTACTCCTTCTCGCGCAGGGAGAGGAAGACGCCACGCACGATGCGGGCGATCCCCGTCCAGAAGAGGAAGGCGAGGATGAGGCCGATCTTGAGCGGGTCACCGTTGCCGAAGAACGTGGCGGCGG
>JANMJY010000151.1:0-2182 GCA_031371615.1 Actinomycetes bacterium
GCGGGGAGCGGTCCGCCAGGTTCGCAGCCGGACAGGTGCGCATCTCGACCTCGGGCCTGCCCAGGGGCACACACACGCTCCGGTTCCAGATCTCGGACTACCAGGAGACGCGGAACATGGAGAACGTCGGTCCGATCCTGCCGAACACGCGCATCGTCACGACGACCTTCGTCGTCACGTAGCCCGCAATCCGAGGAGCCCCCGTGGGCGTAGTCACAGACATGGCGAGTAAGCGACGGTTGGTGATCGGCGCCGCGGCGCTCCCGGCCGTACTGGCGGCGGGAGTCTGGACGGGACTCGGTGTGGCCGGACAGCGTGCCGAGACCGCGACGCCGACCGGCTTGACCGCCCGGCTGAGCGCCAGCCAGGAAGTGCCGAAGCCGAACGGGGCTCGAGCCGCCGCTCAGGGCGCCTTCTCGGCCGCACTCGTGCGAAGCGGCGCCGGCGGGACGCTCTCCTGGCGGCTGACCTTCCAGGGACTGACCGGGAAGGCGACGGCGTCCCATATCCACGTGGGGGTGCGCGGCCGTCCCGGAGCCGTGCGCGTCTCGCTCTGCGGCCCGTGTCGCTCCGGGGCGACCGGCTCCGCCAAGGTGGACGCGAAAACGGTCGCAGCTCTGCTGGCCGGAGGCACCTACGTGAACGTCCACACGGCACGGAACGCCGCCGGTGAGATCCGCGGTCAGATCGCGAAGTCCGCCAAGCCACCCGTGATCGTGCCGCCGTCCACGCAGTCGACGGGGACCACGACCGGCACGACCGAGCCCTACCCCGGCGGCTAGCTCCGGCGGTCCTTTTCCTCGATTGTCGGCAGCCCGGCGAGATCGCGCTCGACGCTCGCCGCGAACTCCTCCTCCTCCGAGCGGATCAGCTTCAGGCTCGCCTTCCGCTTGCTCCGCTCGCGCTGGCGCCGGGCGTCGGCGCCGACGAGCTTGCCGACACGTGGCCACTCCGCGCCGATCACGACGGCGACTGCCAGAGCGAGCAGGACGATCCAGGGCCAGCCCACGATGTCAGTGTACCCCTGCAAAACGCTGAGCTACAGTGATCGCGTGGCCCGGTTCGCACGCCTCTCGATCGCCGCAGCGGCCGCCGCGCTCGCCGTGCCCGGGCTCGCAGCCGCGAAGGAGCGAACGCTCACCTTCACCACACCGGCGATCACCGTCCCGGCATACGGCGTGAAGCAGCAGCCCATGTTCGCCGAGTCCCCTGCCGTCGACGGCTACGTCGTCGGGATGGAGGCCGAGGTGGTGGATGCGGCCGGCAAGGTTCAGGGCCGCGACAAGGTGATGCTCCATCACATCGTCTTCGCCAAGATCGGCGCCCCCGACTACACCTGCGGCAGCGCCGCCGAGCGCTTCTTCGCCGAAGGCGAGGAGCGGCTCGCGCTGTCGCTCCCGCGGGGCTACGGCTACCCCAATAAGGGCACCGACCGCTGGGGCCTCCTCTACATGCTGATGAACCACAAGCAGCACCAGCTCAAGGGGTTCATCCGCTACACGGTGCACTACGTCACAGGCGAGAGGCTGACGCCGGTGAAGCCGGTCTGGCTCGACGTGCGCAACTGCACGGGCGGCATCGATCCGGTGTTCGACGTCCCCGACGGCGGCAAGCGCTTCTCGACCTTCTCGAAGACCGCGGACTTCACGATGCCGGAGAGCGGCAGGCTGATCTCCGGCGGCGGTCACCTCCACGGCGGCGGACTCCGGCTCGAGCTGCGCAACACCACCTGCGGCACCGTACCCTTCACGTCGCGGCCGACCTGGGGCGGCCCCAAGCCGAAGCCACTGCTGCACGAGCCGGGGCCGACGAAGATGTCGTCGTTCCGGTCGATCCAGGGAATTCCGGTCGCGAAGGGGCAGACGCTCCGGCTCGCCGCGGTCTACGAAGACCAGGCGCCGCACACCCGGGTGATGGGGATCATGTTGCTCTTCCTCGCGCCGGGAGCGGTCAAGGGGTGCGGGCTGGCGCCGGCACTGGACATCGACCTCGGCAGGCCGAGCGCACCGCCGCCGTTTTCGATGCCGCTCCCGCGCGCGCCCAAGGGGCCGGTGTCGACGGCCACGTCGACGATCGTCGGCGACTTCCAGTACGGGCGCGAGCGGATCTCGCTGAGGCGCGGCACGACCTTCACCTGGCGCTTCCTCGGCCAGTTCGAGCACGACGTCACCGTCGTCGGCGG
>JANMJY010000028.1:0-13873 GCA_031371615.1 Actinomycetes bacterium
GGCCGCTTTGTCCTCGGCACCACCGACGGGGAGTACAGCTGCGACATCGCCGTGTTCGCGATCGGGATGTCGGAGCCGTGGCGCCCGCCGACGCCCGGTCTCGAGCTCGTCCCTCATTACGACGACCTGCAGGGCCGCGACGCGGAGTCGTTCCAGGGGAAGCGGGTCTTCATCGTCGGGAAGCGCAACTCCGCGTTCGAGATCGCAGACGAGCTGCTGCCCTGGGCGGCCCAGATCGTGCTCGGGTCTCCTCATCACGTGCGCCCTTCGATCGTGACCGGCGTGCCGACGCCGCCGCGGGCGCGCTACCTCGAGGTGTTCGAGGATCACTGCTTCGGCGGCGGCAGCTTCGTGGTCGACTGCGCCATTGAGCGAATCGAGCGCAACGGCGACGGCTGGCGGGTGCATACGGAGGGGACGACGGAGCCCGGCACGATGGTCTTCGATGTCGACGAGGTGATCGCAACGACCGGTTTCGGGACGCCGCTCGGCGACCTCCGCGAGCTCGGGGTGACGACGTTCTACAAGGACCGGCTGCCGACGCAGACGCCATTCTGGGAGAGCTCCACCGTGCCGGGGATCTTCTTCGCGGGCGCCGCGACGCAGGGGCAAGTCGGCCTGCGCAAGTACGGCTTCCCGAACGGCTCCGCCTCCGTGGGCGGCTTTCGCTACAACGCGGTCGTCCAGGCGGTCGAGATCGGGCGGCGGCTCGGAATCGAGCCCGAACGGCCGCAGCTCCCACAGGACGAGGTCGTCTCTTACCTGCTCGAGCAGGCGACCAGCGAGGGAGCGCTCTGGCGCCAGCCGGCCCACCTTGCGAGGGTCGTCAGCTTCGATTCCGGCGAGGGGATCCGCGACGAGGGCATCCTGCCGGTCACCCCCTTCGTCGACTCGGCCGGCCCGCCGGCAGTGGCGCTGATGGTCGAGACCAACCCGGAGGGCAAGCTGCAGCTGTGCGTGTACGTGCGCCGCGAGGGACGAGTGAGCGAGCACCTGCTGCCGCCCGCGTTCATGCATGACTTCCGCACGCCCGAGCATCGCGCCGAGCTCGGGAGCCTGCTTGCCGGGCTCGTCCGCGAGCCCGTCGGGTGATCCTCCCCCCGGAGGACGAGCTCAGGCGACTCTACGCCGAGAGCAACACGATCGCAGTCGTCGGTTGCTCCGGACAGTGGCCGAAGCCCTCGCACGTCGTCCCCGCCTACATGCAGGCCGAGGGCTACCGGATCTTTCCCGTCAACCCGAACGAGGACGAGCTCCTCGGCGAGAGTTGCGTCGCCTCGCTCGAGGACGTGCCCGAGTCGATCGACATCGTCAACGTCTTCCGGCCGGCGCCTGAAGTGCCTGCGATCGCCCACGCGGCGGTCGAGTCCGGAGCGCGTTGCCTCTGGATCCAGAACGACATCGTCTCGCCGGAGGCGGCTCGCATTGCCGCGGACGGCGGGCTGCTGGTCGTGATGGACAGCTGCATCGGGATCATGCACGGCGACCTTGGCCTGGGGATCGGCGTCACGGAGTGGAAGGCGGCCCGCGAGGCCTCTTGGCAGTGAGCCGGCCGCTGCGCCGGAACCGGGACTTCGTGCTGCTGCTGAGCGGGCGGCTGCTCTCGACGCTCGGCTCGCAGGTGACCGCGATCGCGTATCCGCTGCTGGTGCTGGCGCTCACGCAGTCGCCGGCCAAGGCCGGGATCGTGGGCTTCGCCGGTCTCGTCCCGCACGCCTCCCTCGGCCTGTTCGCAGGCGTCGCCGCCGACCGCTGGAACCGCAAGTGGCTGATGATCGCCGCCGACGGCGTTCGGATGCTCGCGATCGCCGTCCTGGCGACGCTGATCCTGCTCGACCGGGTCGCGTTCTGGCAAATCGTGATCGCCGCCTTCGTCGAGGGCACTGGCGCCGCTTTCTTCAACACTGCTCACGCCGGCGCGCTTCGCTCGGTCGTCCCGCCACGGCAGCTTCCCGCTGCCATAGGCGCGCTCCGGGCGCGCGCGGCGGCCGTGACGCTCGCAGGGCCTCCGCTCGGAGGGGTGCTCTTCGCGCTCGGCCGCGCCGTGCCGTTCGTCTTCGACGCCGTCTCGTACGCGTTCTCGTTCCTGACCCTGGTGCTGATGCGGACGCCGTTCCAGGAGGCTCGCGAGGTCGATCCCGCCCGGCTCCGCAGCCAGATGGCGGAAGGGTTCCGCTTCCTCTGGGAGCGGCCGTTCCTGCGCACCTGCGCGTTCGTCTACGGGCTCGGCAACTTCACGCTGCCGGCGGTGCTGCTCGTGATCGTCGTCGCCGCGCGGCGGCAGGGGCTCTCGAGCGCCGGGATCGGCGCGCTCCTCGCCGCGTTCGGCGCGTGCACCCTGGTCGGCGCGGTCGCGTCGCCGCTCTTCCGTCGCGCCTTCTCGATGCGGTCAATCCTGCTGCTCGAGCTCTGGACGGGGCTCGGAATCGTCGCGTTCGTGATCGAGCCGAACGTCTACGTGCTCACGGCCGCGTTCATGGTCCAGGGAATCACGCTGCCGGTGACCGACTCGGTCGTCGAGGGCTACCGGATCGCGGTCACGCCGGACCGGCTGCTCGGCCGCGTCGAGACTGCGCGGTCCACGATCTCCCTGCTGGCGGCGCCGCTCGGCCCGCTCATCGCGGGCTTCCTGCTGACGGCAACCTCGGCCCGCGCGACGATTGCGTTCGTCGCCACGTTCACGCTCGCTCTCGCGATCTGGGGGACGCTCAGCCCCGCAATCCGCGACGCGCCGAGCCTCGCCGACCTCGACTAGCCGGCCAGCGCCGGATGCCGCAACGCGAGCGCGCCCCGGTGCGCCGCTGCGCCTCGCCGTCGATCCGTCCACCTGGTCGTGCGTCACGTAGGCGGTTGCGGCGCCAAGGCGCGCATGCAGGCTCGCGAGGTGCCCGCCTCCCGACGCGCAGCTTCGCGTCCAGGTTGGAGAGCGGGCTCGTCCTTGCCGGCGCCGAAGGCCCTCGCGTGAGCGGTTGACGACGGGTCAGGCCGTCGGCTGGGCCGCTCCCTGCTGCTCGAAGAGCTTGCCCGCCTTGATCGTCGCGGCCATGTCCTTGGATTCCTCCCGGTACACGGAGCCGTCCTCGAACTGGATGATCGGGTACTTGGGCTGGCCGCTCAGACGCTCCAGCTCGCCGCGCTGGCCGCGGCCCGGCCAGGGGCCCGGGACGAGCTCGTAGTCGACGCCTTGTGCGTCGAGAGCCTTCTGGACGCTCCAGCACGGGTGACCTGGCGTCTTGATCCAGATGTTCTTGCACCGATAGAGCTTCACCGCCATCGCGGTCTCCTTGGTCGACCGGCCGACGATACTCCTGCGGCGGCGCCGGGTCTAGCGGCGCAGCTCTGCGATCACGGCGGCGACGACCTCGTGCAGGTCTCCGACGACGGCGTAGTCCGACCGCGCGAGCATCGGGGCGTGCGGGTCCTTGTTGATCGCGAGGATCTTCTTCGCGCCCTTGCAGCCGACGATGTGCTGGACGGCGCCGCTGATCCCGCACGCGATGTAGAGGTCGGGGGCGATCCTCGCGCCGGTCTGGCCGACCTGGTCGGAGTGCGCCCGCCAGCCGAGATTCGTCACGACGCGCGAGCCGCCGACGGCTCCACCGAGCAGCGCGGCGAGCTCCTCCAGCAGGCCGAACCCCTCGGCGCTGCCGACGCCGCGGCCGCCGCCGACGACGACCCGGGCGTCGGTCAGGGAGACGGTTCCGGGCGGCGGCTCCTCGCGGCGCACGACCCGCACGGCGAGGTCGGCCTCCGAGAGCGCTGGCGCGAACGGCTCCACCGCAACGGGTGCGGCGGCTTGGACGACGTGCTGCGCGACGGTGAGGAGCTTCACCGGGCCCGAGAGCGTCGCCTCCTCGAGCAGGCTGCCGCCCCAGCGCTGGCGCACCACCCGCCATGGGTCGCCCGACTCGGCCGAGACGCAGTTCGCTGCCAGCGGTAGGTCGAGCCGGGCCGCGGCGTGCGCCATCGCCTCCTGGCAGCGGTCGCTCGCGGCCGCAACGACGGCGTCCGGCGAGTGCTGCTCGACGAGCTGGACGATCGCGGCCGCCCACGCGCCGGGCGCGTACGCCTCGCCCGCGTCGACCGAGAACGCGTGCACGGGCCCGAGCCGCTGCGCGAAGGCGAGCGCCTCGAGGGACAGCTCCCCGGGCTCGACGAGGCAGAGGATCATGCGACTCCGAGCTCTCTCAGCACCTCGACGACGCGTGTCGCCGCCGCGGGCCCCTCGCCGAGCAGTTCGACCTGCGAGCCCTGCTCCTGGGGAACGACGAGCCGCTGCTTGCGCAGACCGCCCTCCCGCCACGCCGGCTCGATCCGAGCGATCTCCGTCTTCTTTGCGCGCAGCCGGCCCGGCAGGGATGCGTAGCGCGGGAGGTTGATCCCCTCCTTGACGGTGACGACGGCGGGCAGCGGCAGCTCAAAGATCTCCCAGCCACCGCTCTCCTCGCGACGAACCGTCGCCACTCCGTCCGCGATCTCGATGCCCTTCACTCCGGTCACGCAGGGGAGACCGAGCGCGTAGGCGACGCGGATCCCCACCTGGTAGCCGCCCGAGTCGGCCGACTCGTTGCCGAAGAGGAGGAGGTCGTGCCCGCCGTCGCGGAGCGCTTCCGCCAGGGCGGACGCCGTCGCCTGCGGATCCCAGTCGCCTCGCTCGGTCTCGAGCAGGATGGCCGACTCGACGCCCATCGCGACTGCGTTGCGCAGCTGCTCGGCGGCAGCCGGCGGCCCTAGCGTCACCGCGGTCGTCGTGCCGCCGTGCTTTTCGACGAGCCGCAGCGCCTCTTCGACGGCGCACTCCTCGTGCGGGCTGATCGTGAAGCCGAGGTAGCTGGTGTCGATCTCCTGCTCGTCCGCGGTGAGCGTGATCCTCGCGCCCGTCTCGGGGACGCGCTTGATGCAGACGGCGATGTTCACGTCAGCTGCGGACCCGGGTGTTCTCCGGGTCGAAGAGCGGCGTCGAGCCGGCGACGGCGACGGTCACCGGGTAGCGCTCGCCCATGTACTGGACGAGCAGCTGCTTGCCCTCTACCGCGTGCTCGGGCGGCAGGTAGGCCATCAGCACGTGCTTGCCGACCGACGGTCCCGAGCCGGCCGAGGTGACGTACGAGGGGCGGCCCTTGCGGTCGACGATCCGCTCTCCTGCCGGCGTGAGAACCGGCTCACGCCCGAGCATGTACCGCTTGACGCCGGAGGACGAGGTGGGATCGTCGACCGTCAGCGTGGACATGATCGCCGCCGGCTCCTCTCCCCGGTGGCGCAGGTACGGCTCCTTGCCGACGAAGTCGTGCTCCTTCACCTTCGGGCGAGTCATGCCGGCCTCGGCGACGTTGTACTCGGACTCGAGTTCGGCCCCGTAGGCGCGGTAGCCCTTCTCGATCCGCCCGGTCGTCCCGTACACGCCGATGCCCGCTGGCACGACGCCGTGCGGCCGCCCGGCTTCCCAGAGGACGTCCCAGAGCGCGGCGCCGTCGGCCATCGGCGCATAGATCTCCCAGCCGAGCTCGCCGACGTAGGAAATACGCGAGGCCAGTGCGCGCACGCCTCCCAGCTCGACCTCGCGGCAGCGCGCGAACGGAAAGCCGGCGTGCGAGACGTCGTCGCTCGTCACCGAGGCGACGAGGTCGCGCGCTCGCGGCCCCCACACGCCGACCGTGCACCAGTCCTCCGTCACGTCCGTGAGCTGCGCGGAGCCGTCCTGCGGCAGCCGATCGGAGAACCACTTCCGGTCCGCCATCCCGTGCGCGGCGCCGGTGACGATCCGGAAGAGCTCCGGCTCCAGGCGCATGATCGTCAGGTCGGCCTTGAAGCCGCCGTGGTGATCCAGGATCGGCGTGTAGATGACACGTCCGGGCTCGACGTCGATCTCGGCGAGGGCGATCTGCTGCAGTGCCTCCACAGCTCCGGGACCGGCGACGTCGAGGATGTGGAAGGCGGTCAGGTCGATCATCGCGACGCGGTCACGCATCGCCAGGTGCTCGGCGTTCACGATCGGCGACCACCAGCGCGACTCCCACTCGGCCTCACGCGGCATCACGCGGTCGCCGTATTCCTCCAGCAGCTTCCCGTTCGACTCGTACCACCAGGGGCGCTCCCAGCCGGCCGTCTCGAAGAACACCGCCCCGAGCTCCTGTTCGCGCGGGTGGAACGGGCTGACGCGAACGTTCCGGTTGCTCTCCCACTGCTCGGAGGGATGAACGATCCCGTAGGTCTTGTTGAAGCCCTCGGAAGCGCGCGCGTCGACGTGGCGCTGCTCGCGCTGGCCGGGGTGGAAGCGGGCGATGTCGGCGCCGTGCACGTCGATCTCGGAGGCGCCTTCGACCACCCACTCGGCGACCGCGCGGGCGATCCCCGGCCCCTCCTTGATCCACACGGCGGCCACCGACCAGAGGTTCTTCACCTCTGGCGTCTCGCCGAGAATCGGCATCCCGTCCGGGGTCAGCGAGAGCAGGCCGTTGATCGCATGGCGGATCCCCGCGCCCTCGACGGTAAGGATCTCCGGCATCAGTTCGAGCGCCTGCTCCAGCTGCACGTCGAAGTCCTCGGAGGTGAAGGGGAGCTCGGTGGGGGAGAGCGCGGATTCCTCGATCGACGGGATCTCGTCCGGGTCGATCAGGATCGAGCGGTGCGCGTAGGAGCCGACCTCCATGTCGCTGCCGTTCTGCCGCTCGTACATGTTCGTGTCGACGTCGCGGACGATCGGGAAGAAGATCTCGCCAGGCGTCTCCTCGAAGAGCGGGATCGGACCGACGCTGATCATCTGGTGGACCGCGGGCGTGAGCGGGATCGCCGCGCCGGCCATGCGTGCGATCCGGGGGCTCCAGACGCCGCAGCAGACGAAGACGTACTCGGTCTCGATCGGGCCCTTGTCGGTGTGGACGCGACGCACGCGGCCGTTCTCGACGTCGATCCCCGTCACCTCGGTGCTCGCGGAGACGGTCAGCGCGCCGAGAGCCGTCGCGGCCTCGCGCATCAGCGTGCCTGCTCGGAGCGAGTCGACGCAGCCGACCGACGGTGTGTAGAAGGCGCCGAGAATGATCTCGTCGTTGATGTACGGCACCAGTTCCTTCACCTGAGCCGGGGTCAGCAGCTCGGAGGGCTCGCCCCACGAGACCGACGAGGTGATGCGCCGGTTGAACTCCTCCAGGCGCTCGGGCAGCCGGGCGACCTCGATCCCGCCGCTGACCGTGTGCACGCCGAGCTCGATGTACTGGTTCGTCGAGTCGCGCGTCAGCGCGGTCATCTCCTTCGAGTGGTCGACGGGGAAGATGAAATTGGAGGCGTGCCCGGTGGAGCCTCCGGGGTTCGGAAGCGCCCCCTTGTCGAGCAGGACGAGGTCGCGCCAGCCGAGCCGGGCGAGGTGGTGGACGAGGCTGTTGCCGACGATGCCGGCGCCGACGACGACCGCTTTCGCGCTCGAGGGGAAGTCAGTCATCGCTCCGGCGATCCTACGAGTTGCGCCAGCTGCCGCTCCAGACCACCGGTCCCGACCTCGCGGATCTCGAGTCGGAGGCCCATGATCTCGGCCGAGCGCTCGGCCTGGACCAGCAGCTCGGCCGTCGGCTCCTGGGCGAGCCAGAGCACCCGCGTGTAGTTGGCGAAGTAGGCGTCCCGCAGTTCCGGCAGGCGCAGCGGGCGGGCCACGCTGGAGTCGAACGTCTTGACGAGGAAGTCGGTCAGGAAGTAGGTGCCAGGCTCCTCCGCCAGCGCCTCGCGCACCTCGTCGCGGGCGAGCACGTCGTAGCAGTGGTCTCCCTGCAGCCGCTCCGCGCCGTGCTCGCGCAGCACCTCGTCGAGAGCTCCGTAGGTGCCGCAGTCGGCATACGCGACCGCCAACCGATCGCAGTCGAGCGAGCGCAGCTCCGAGTCGACGGCTGCGGCGATCTTCTCGGGACGGTTGTGCAGCTGCGGCGGCAGCGCGCGGAGCTCGACGTCCCAGCCGCGTTCGAGCGCCAGCCGGCGGACATGGAGCGCGAGCGCCCCGCAGGCAACGATGCCGGTCTTCATACGGGGAAGGCGAGCTGGTCGACGAACAGGTCGTTGAAGTCGGCGCGGCCGGAGAGCTCGACGTACTCGACCTCCTCGACGATCGCCGCCGCGGCCGCGCGCTCCTGCACCGAGAGCGAGACGATCTTCGCGCCCTCGCCGGCGACGTTGCCGGCCGAGACGATGCGCGTCAGCGGCAGCTTCGGGACGAGGCCGATCTTCACCGCACTCGCGGCCGAGAGGTAGGAGCCGAACGAGCCCGCGAGCAGTACCTGCGCGATCTCCTCGGGCGCGATTCCGAGGTCGCGGCAGAGCAGGTTCCAGCCGGTCGCGATCGAGGCCTTGGCGAACTGCAGCTCCCGCACGTCGCGTTGGGAGAGGTAGACGTCGTCGCACAGGTGGAAGACGTTCTCCTCACCGATCTTCCCGAACCGCTCCGACTCGCCGAGCACGAAGCGGCCCGAGCGGTCGAGGAGGCCGGCGCCGACGAGCTCCGCGACCGCGTCGACGAGACCCGAGCCGCACATCCCGACCGGCTCGACGTCCCCGATCACGGTCAGCTCGATCTCCCCGTCGCGGATCTTCACGCCCTCGATGGCGCCGTCCGCGGCTCGCATCCCGCACTTGATCTGAGCCGCCTCGAACGCCGGTCCCGCCGGCGCGGCGGTCGCGAGCGCGCGCGCCGAGGAGCCGAGCGCGATCTCGCTGTTCGTGCCGACGTCGATGAAGAGCCGGATCCGCCGGTCGAGCGTCAGCCCCGTGGCGAGTAGCCCGGCGACGATGTCTCCGCCCACGTAGGCGCCCATCGCCGGGAAGAGCACGGCCGGGGCGCGCTCGTGGACCCGGACGCCGAAGTCTGCTGCGGTCGCCGGGGGCAGAGTGGCCGCCGCCATCGTGAAGGGCGCCATCGAGAGCGGCTCGGGATCGATCCCGAGCGCGATCTGGATCATCGTCTGGTTGCCGGTGACCGATACCTCGTAGATCTCGCCGGGCGGGATGCCGGCCTCCTCGCACACCTCCTGCGCGAGCTCGTCGAGGGTCTCGTGCGCACGGCTCTGAAGGAGAGCGAGCGCGTCGGGGTCGAGCATCGTCGCGGAGACGCGCGAGATCACGTCGGCGCCGAAGGGCTGCTGCTTGTTCAGCTGCGACTGCACCGCAAGCGGCGAGCCGGTCTCGAGGTCGAGCAGGTTCGCGACGACGGTCGTCGTCCCGAGGTCGAAGGCGATCGCGAAGGTCCGCCCGGTCGTGTCGCCCGGCTCGACGTCGAGCAGCAGGTCGTCGCAGAGGACGGCGGTCACTTTGAAGTCGGCGCCGCGGAGCGTGCCTCCGAGCGTGCGCATGACCTCGAGCGGCACGCGCAGCTCCAGGTCATCCATCGCCGCGAGCACGCGCTCGAGATCGGAGGCCTGGTCCTCGAGCGTCGGCTCTTCCAGCTCCAGGTAGCGCTTCTGCACCGCGGGCCGCAGGATCACGTGGCGGCCGACGCCGACGAGCGCCGCCTTCGGCCGCGAGGAGAGCGGCGGCACCTCGACGACGAGATCCTCCTCGGCAGGTGCGCGGCACGCGAGCCGCCAGCCTGCCTTCAGCTCCTCGATCGAGAACGCGCGCGGGTCGACGGGCGAGAGCGCGACCTTCCCCTCGACGACGCGCACCTTGCACTTCTTGCAGGTGCCGTGGCCGCCGCAGGTCGAGTCGATCGCGATCCCGTTCCAGCTCGCCGCGTCGAACAGCGTCGTCCCGGCCGGGACGCGCGCCTCCTTGGCGGGCGCGTCGCCGTTGCCGGTCGGCTCGAAGCGCAGGAGGACGCGATCCTTCTGCGGAGCCGCGGGGAGGATCTCGGCAGCGCTCACGATGCCGCGGCCGCCTGCTTCTGGCGGAACGACGCGATCCAGCGAGCGCCCCACTCGTCGCGCCCGAGCAGGAGGTCGCCTGCGCGCACCGCGTCGACGCACTCCGGGGAACGGGCGTCCATGATCGCGCTCGTCAGCCCGTGGCTCTGCGCGATCGAGAGGAATGCGCCGCCGAGCGTGCTCCGCCGCGGCAGGCCGAACGCCGTGTTCGAGGCGCCGCAGGTCGTGTTGACGCCGAGGTGCTCGCGGATCAGTGCGAGCGTCTCGACGAAGAGCGTGACCGCGTTCGGCAGGGCGCCGACCGGCATCGCCAGCGCGTCGATGACGATGTCCTCCGGTGGGATCCCGTAGTCGCCGGCGGCGGAGACGATCTTCTTCGCGACGGCGAGGCGCACCTCGGGCTCCATCGGGATGTCCTCGTCGTTGGCGAGGCCGATCACGGCGGCGCCGTGCTTGGCGACGAGCGGGAGGATCGCCTCCAGCCGTTCGTCCTCGCCCGTGACGGAGTTGACGAGCGCCTTGCCCTCGTACGCCGCGAGGCCGGCCTCGAGCGCCTCGATCACCGACGAGTCGAGGCAGAGCGGAATGTCCGTCAGGCTCTGCGCCAGCCGGACCGCCTGGCCCATCAGCGCGACCTCGTCGGCCAGGGGATCGCCGACGTTGACGTCGAGCATGTCGGCACCGCCGGCCACCTGCTCGGGCACGTCGGTCTCGAGCTGGGAGAGGTCGCCCGCCTGCAGCAGCGCCTGGAAGGCCTTGCGCCCGGTCGGGTTGATCCGCTCGCCGATGATGCAGAACGGCCGCTCCGGCCCGATGACGACTGTCCTAGACCGTGACTGGATGACGGTTTCCACTCGTCTCCCTTTCCTCTCTCGTCGGGATTCCGAGCCGGCGGCAGAGCGCCGCTATCCCCGCGTCCTTGCGGAAGCTGATCAGGTGCAGGCCCGCGACCCCGGGCAGCGCGAGCGCGTGCTCGGCGAGCTCGCAGGCGACCTCGAAGGCGGCTTCCTCCTGGTTAGCGGCGCGTTCGACCTGCGCGATCGTCGCCGCCGGGATCGAGATCCCCGGCACCTTCGCGTCGATGAAGCGGAGCGCGGCGGCGCTGCGGACGATCACGACCGACGGCAGCAGCGCGACGCGCTCGGTCAGCTGCGCGCGCACAGCCGCGGCCACGAACCGCTCGACCAGCTCGGGCTGGAAGCACAGCTGGAGCTGGAGGAAACGCGCGCCGGCGCGCGCCTTCTTCAACGCACGCTCGACGCGGCGCTCGAACGGGGGCGCGCCGGGATTCTCGACCGCGCCGAGGAAGAGGTGCGGCGCCGGCACGACCGGGCGCCCCGAGAGATAGTGGCCCTCCGCGATCCCGCGCGCCGTCTCGATCAGCTGTGGGCCGTCGAGATCGAAGACGCGCCTCGCCTCGGGCTCGTCCCCCGCCGTGACGTCGTCCCCGGTCAGGCAGCAGATGTTCTCGATCCCGTGCAGCGCCGCGCCGACGATCTCGGACTGCAGCGCCAGGCGGTTGCGGTCGCGGCAAACGAGCTGCAGCACGGGCTCTTCGCCGCAGGCCTTGATGGCGAGTGCCAGGGCGAGCGCGGAAGGGTGCGCGTGGGCCGAGGTGTTGTCGGTCGCGTTGATCGCGTCGAGGTAGGGAGCCATCGGCTCCAGGTACCGGGCGATCGAGTCGAGGTCGTTGTCGACGGCGCCGAGCTCCGCCGTGAGGACGAGGCGTCCGGCGGCGAGAGCGTCCTCCAGCCGCGACATCAGGCTCCCCACCCGGCCGGGACTTCGCGGTCGCGCTTCGTTACCCAGTTCGCCCAGGACGACGTGCCCCAGAGCCGGTTGTCGACGGGCGGCCGCAGCTCGTGGAACTCGTCCGTCCAGGGCAGCCGCTCGGCGCGGTCCCAGGCTTTCAGCCAGACGCAGCGCATCTCGGGCTTGACCTCGCAGCCGCCGTCGGGGCGGACGCCCCCGCAGGGCCCGTTCCGGAGCTGCTTCGGGCACGTCATCGGGCACGTCAGCCCCGTCGAGTGGAGGACGCACTGGCCGCACATGCTGCAGCCGAACACCGGCCCCTTGATCCCGTGCTCGATCGTTGCGAGTGCTTTCACGCAGGAACCGAGGCCTGGCGCCGCTGCTCGATCAGGGTCTTGGCGAGGCGCACTGCGGTCGACGCGTCGGCCGCGTAGCCGTCGGCACCGACCGCGTCTGCATACTCCTGCGTCACCGGCGCGCCGCCGACCATCACGATCACCTCGTCGCGCAGGCCCGATTTCTGGAGCGCGTTGATGTTCGCTTTGAACATCGGCATCGTCGTCGTCAGGAACGCCGAGAAGCCGACGATGTCGGGCTTGTGCTCGAGAATCTGCTCGACGAACTTCTCGGGCGCGACGTTGACGCCGAGGTCGATCACGGTGAAGCCGGCGCCCTCGAGCATGATGTTGACGAGGTTCTTGCCGATGTCGTGCACGTCTCCCTTGACGGTGCCCATGACGAAGGTCCCGACCTGGCGTGCGCCCGTCTCGGCTAGGAGCGGGCGAAGGATGTCGAGCGCTCCCTGCATCGCGCGCGCGGCGATCAGCATCTCGGGGACGAAGTAGTCGCCGCGCTCGAAGCGCGCGCCGACCTCCTCGAGCGAGGGGATGAGCGCGTCGTAGAGCATCGACTCGGGCTCCATGTCGTCCTCGAGCCCGCGCTCGACGAGCTCCTTCACTTCCGGCGCATCGCCGACGAGCGTGTGGTCGTAGAGCGCTTGGAGGATCTCGTCGTGCGTCATGCAGCACCTCGCTTATCGTCTTGGTGGCCGAGCTTGCGGGAGAGAGCGTGCGCGTGCTGGACGAGCGCGGGCACGAGCTCTTCGATGCGGCTGCGGGTGAGGCGGATGGTGGGGCCGGAGATCGAGAGCGCAGCGATCGAGAGCGCAGCGATCGCGGCGCCGTCGCCGCCGAAGACGGGCGCCGCGAGCGCGGTCAGGCCGACTTCGAGCTCGTCGACGGCGGTCGCGTACCCGCGCGCGCGAATGGCTGCCAGCTCGTCCAGGTTGCTCTGCTCGGAGGCGGCCGCGCCCCAGGCGAGGAAGACCTTGCCGTTCGCGGTCAGGTGGTACGGGACGCGCTTGCCGACCCAGTTCGTCGAGCCGATGAAGTGCCGGCTGTCGCGCTGCGAGAGCTGGTCGACGCCGAGCGGTGTCGGGACGCCGAGGTTGACGGTCTCGCCGGACTCCTCCGCGAGCGCGTCCAGATGGTCGTCCGCGAGGTCGACCAGCATGACCTCGGGCTCGGTGCCCTGCGCGAAGCGGAGGAGGACCGGCCCGGGCCGGACCGGGCTGCGGTCGCCGTCTCGCTGGAGCAGCCCTTGCCGCTCCAGGGCGGCGACGAGCCGGGAGGTCGTGCTCTTCGGCAGCTCGGTGGTCTGGGCGAGCTCGCCGACGCCGAGCGGCCGAGCGCTCTCGACCACGCGGACGAGCAGCTGCGCCGCCCGGTCGACTGCTTGGCTTCCGGCCATAACCCATATTATGGAACAACAGTTCCACCTGGCGCAAGTCGGTCGACTCTGAGAGGATCTGCAGCATGTTCGTGAACCGGATGCCGCGTTACGAGATCCTCTCCGAGGACGCGGTCGCGACGCTCGACGGCGGCTGGCGGCGGATCGTGTCCGAGCTCGGGATCGAGTTCCTGCTCCCCGAGGCGGTCGATGCCTTCGCGCAGGCCGGGCAGGACGTCGAGGGCAACCTCGTCAAGCTCGATCCCGACTTCCTGCTCGAGCAGGTCGCGAAGGCGCCGCGCGAGTTCGACGTGCAGGCGCGGAACCCTGAACATTCGCTCCACATCGGCGGCGACCACATGTCGTTCGCCTCCGTCTACGGGCCGCCGTTCGTCCGGGAGGGCGCGGTTCGGCGGAACGCGTCGATGGAGGACTTCGAGAACTTCTGCAAGCTCTCGCAGACGTTTCCGCAGCTCGACTCGGCGGGCGGGACGATCGTCGAGCCCGAGGACACGCCGCTCGACTCGCGCCACCTCGACATGGTCCTCGCACTGCAG
>JANMJY010000216.1:0-6793 GCA_031371615.1 Actinomycetes bacterium
GTGCCCACGGTCGACGAGGAACCAGCGCACGAAGTCGACGCCGGCCTCGTCGATCACGTCGTCGAGGAAGACGACGTCGCCGCGCCGCTTCGACATCTTGGTCTGCTCGCCACCGCGCGTGAGGTGCACGAGTTGGTAGAGCAGCACCTCGACGCGGTCTGCGTCGTAGCCGAGCATGCGCGCGATCGCGGCGTACCACTTGCTCGTGCCGTGGTGGTCGGCACCGAGCACGTACAGCGCCCGGTCGAAGCCGCGATCGAGCTTGTCGGCGAGGTAGACGACGTCAGCGGCCCGGTAGGTCGGCGCTCCGCCGTCGGAGCGGATCAGCACACGATCGTCCTCGTCCCCGTGCGCCGAGGAGCGCGCCCACACCGCGCCGTCCTTCTCGTAGGTGTCCAGGCGCGGCAGAAAGTTGGGCAGCCGGCTCTCCAGCTCGCTCTGCTTCGCCCACGAATCGAAGTGGACGCGGAAACGCTCCATCGTGGCCTCGATCCGCCCCAGCATCGCCGGCACCGGATCGTCGGGCAGCTTCGCGAGATCGGTGACGTAGTCGCCGTGGTAGCCGTCCTCGGGCGGCTCCTCCCCGCGGCGGCGCGCCTCGACCGACGCTCGGAACCGCTCCATCTGCGCGCCCGCGTCGTTGTAGTAGTACTCCCGCTCGACCTCGTGGCCCGCGAACTCGAGCAGCCGCGCGACCGAGTCGCCGTAAGCGCCGTTCCGCGCGGAGGCAACCGTGATCGGCCCGGTCGGGTTGGCCGACACCATCTCCACCTGCACCTTCTCCCTGGTCGCGGCCGAGCCGCCGCCGTAGTCCGTCCCGGCGGTGAGGATCTCGGCCAGCGTCTCTCCGTACAGGGACGGCTCCAGCCACAGGTTGATGAACCCGGGCCCGGCCACCTCTGCGCGCGACACCCCGGGCACGGCCAGCACCGCCGGCAGCTTCTGCTGCGCGAGCTCTCGCGGCGGGAGCGGCCCACCGGGGCTCATCCGCAACGCGACATTGGTGGCGTAGTCGCCATGCGAAGGATCCTTGGGACGCTCGAGCTCGACGACGCGGTCGAAGATCACCTCGAGGTCACGCACGACCCGAGCCAAGGCATTAACGGTGTCTGCCGGCATGGCGTTATCGTACGGGCGTGGATGAATCCGGCCAGGAGCGTCAGCTCAACATCCAGATCGACGAGAAGCACCTGGCCGGTTCGTACGCGAACTTCGCGAACATCTCCTTCTCCGACTACGAGTTCACGGTTACCTTCGCCCGGATCGACCACGAGGTCCAGGAGGGAGACATCCCGGGGATCGTCGTCGCCCGCGTGAACATGTCGACCAAGTTCGCGAAGGAGTTGCTCGACGCGCTGCAGGACTCCTGGTCGAAGTTCGCGACCGTGCGCGGGATCCAGAACCTCCCCGAAGCTCCACCTCGCGAGCACTAGGGTTCCTCATGCGTACCGCGGTTCTCTCCGACGTTCACTCGAACCTGCACGCGCTCGAGGCGGTCCTCGCGGACGTCGACAAGGGCGGGTTCGACGAGATCTGGTGCCTCGGCGACGTCGTCGGCTACGGGCCGCGGCCGAACGAGTGCGCCGCGCTCGTTCGGGAACGAGCGAGTCTCTGCTTGGCCGGCAACCACGATCTCGTCGTACTCGGGAAGATTCCGATGATCCTGTTCGCCGACGACGCCGGCGTCGCCGCGCGGTGGACCCAGAGCGTCCTGGAGGACGACGCCCGCACGTTCCTGCAGACGCTCGAGCCGCTGGCGAGGCGCCCGGGCGTCGAGCTCTTCCACGCCAGCCCGCGAGACCCCGTCTGGGATTACGTGCTCTCGGAGGACGCCGCCCGGGAGAGCTTCGCGCTGACGACGGAGCCGATCGTTCTCGTCGGGCACAGCCACATCGCGCTCGAGCTGGCGAGCGACGGGCTGAGGTTGCTCGGAGGCAAGGCGGACGGCGGGATGAACATCGATCTGGGTGGTCCGCGCCGCCTGTTCAATCCCGGCTCGGTCGGCCAGCCGCGTGACGGGGACCCCCGCGCCGCCTGGCTCGAGATTGACAACGAGGAGAGACGGGCAACCTTTCGCCGTACCAGCTACCCGGTCGAGCTGACGCAAGCAGAGATTCGCGAGCAAGGTCTTCCCGAGATCCTTGCCGAGCGGCTCGAGCACGGCGTCTAGCCTCGGCCCCGAGGAATGGGAGTCACATGGCGGAATTGACCAACCTGGAAACCAAGCTCGGCGAGGTGATCGGGCTCGCGATGGCGGCTCAGGCCGCGACCGAGCGAGTCGAGAAGCTCACGAAGGATCGCAAGCTGGTCTCGGCGCTGAAGACGATGCGCAACGAGGCCGCGCAGGCGGAGAAGGACGGGACCGCGGTCGCGGCCTCGCTCAACGGCAAGAAGAACAAGATCCTGACCGAGGCCCGGAGCGTCAAGACCAAGGGCGCGACGATGATGAAGACGTACCTGGAGCGGGGCTCGGACGATCTCGACGGCTTCGAGTTCCTGACGATGGCCGAGGCCGGCGAGGTCGGCCACTGGTCGATCTTGCAGCAGCTGAACAAGCAGGCGAAGCACCCTGGCGTGCGTCAGCTGGTTTCGACGCATCTGCCGATCCAGCAGCGCCACCTCAAGCAGGTGCTGGCCGCGAGCCTGGAGCTGGCGGCGAAGGAAGACGCGAACGCTGAGGCGTAGCGCCGCGGTAGTGCTGGTGCTCCTCGCCGCCGGTTGCGGCGGCGAGGAGCCCACGCTTCCGGCCGATCTTGCAACCCAGCTCTCCAACCGCAGCGACTCCGCAATGGCGCAGCTGGAGTCCGGTGACGTCTGCGCCGCACGCGAGGGCGCGGAAGTCCTTCAGACCAAGGCGATCGGCGCGATCAACGCGGGCCGCGTTCCCGGCGACCTGCAGGAGGAGCTGCTCGGTCACGTGAACGCGCTGCTCGACGCGATCTCGTGCACCCCGCCCGAGGCCGGCGGTGCCGCCGAGGAGGCTCGGGCGCTCGGCGAGTGGCTGCGCGAGCGCTCCTAGCTAGTCGTCGCGCTCGCCGTGGTCCGACGGGGTGCTGTCGGACTGACTGCTTTCGGACTGGCTGCTGCCGGACTGGGTGCTGTCGGACTGTGTGCTTTCGCGCTCGGCGTGGTCCTGCTCAGCCTGATCGTGCTCGGATCGATCCGCCACGCGGACGTCCTGCACGTCCTTGGCCTCGGCAGGCTCGACCTGGGCGTCCCCGGCGTCACCGGCCTGGCTCTGCTCGCGCTCTCGCTGCTGATCTTCTTCGCGGCCGCTTGCTCGATCGCTCGCTGCAGCGCGCGGGCTCCGCGCGGGCGGCGCCGGGACCTGTGCGGCGGCGAGCATCGGCTCGAAACGGGCCTGTTGCGGGGCCGCCGCCTGAGCGCTGAGCTTGGCCGACGCGGACGCCGCCGGGCGGGCGGGCGGGTCGTGGAGGCTGTTTTCGGCGACGTAGCCCGCAGAGCCCGCCAGACCGATCGCGGCGCCCGTGGCGGCGAGCTTCGCCAGCAGCGGAATCCCGGCGGCGGCGGCCGCCGCCGCTCCTGTCGGTGCGGCCGTGCTCGCGACGCGCGGCACGGCGTACGCATTCGACTCCTGGAGCGCGAGCGGCTCGACGAGCTCGCCTGCCGCGAGGCCGGGACGGAGCCGCCGCTGCAGTCGGCGACGGCCACGGAAGAGCAGCGCCTCGACGGCGGGCCGCGACGTGCCGAGCGCGGTCGCAACCTCGTCGTAACGGAGGCCGTAGAGATCGCGGAGGACGACCGCCTCGCGCTGCTTCTCTGGCAGCACGGCGAGCTCCGCGTAGAGCTCGGCCGCCTCCTCTCGGTTGAGCGCCGTCTCCTCGGCGCCGGGCGAGACCAGCGTCAACTCATCGTCGACGGCGAGCGGCTCCCGCATCCGCGCGACGGCGCGGCGACGGCAGGCGTTCCGGGCAATCGTGCCCAGCCAAGCCGCAGGTTCGCGCACCTCGGTGCCTGTGAGGAGGTTGCGGTAGGCGGAGAGGAAGACCTGCTGGGTCGCGTCCTCCGCCTCGTCGGGGTCGCGGAGGAGCATGCGGCAGATGCTGTAGACCAGCCGCGAGTGCTCGATGTAGAGCTGGCCGAGCTGCGCGCCGGCCGCCCCTGGTGAGGGGCGGCTCGGCAGCGCGGTGATCGGGTCGACGCTCATCGAGGGCTAGTCGTCGTCCCCGTTGTCGTCATCGTCGCCATCGTCGTGGTCGTTCTCCTCGTTGTCGCCGTCGTTGTCGTTGTCGGTCTTGAGCTCGACCAGCGTCAGCTTTCCATCTGCGCCGACAGAGACCTTCGCGCTGATCTTGTCGAACACTGCGAGACCGGTCGGCAAGACGAACCCGGCGGGCAGCGCAAACGTCACGAAACCGGCCTTTGCAACGATGACCTCGATCGTGCCGGCGTCGAGCTTGGTCAGGATCCCCTCGACCTCGAGCGTGCCGAGGTGGCCGACGGTCGTCACCGTCGTCGCCTGAGCGGTGCCGGTCACGAGGGTGACCGTTGCCGCGATCTGGTCGCCGGGCTGCGGGCCCGTCTCGGTCGTCGAGGAGAGCGTCCGGCCCTTCGGGTTCCGGGTCAGGACGAACGTCGAGCCGCCGGCCGAGACGAGCAGTTTGTGCTGCGCCTTCTGCCAGTTGACGACCACAGCCTTGACTCGGGCGGTCTTCGCGCGGCCGGAAGCCCTCACGGAGGCTGCCTTGTAGGTTCCGTCGGGGAGGCGCGTGCCGGTGACGGCGAGGCGCTGGCCGAGCTTCAGCGACGCGGCCTTCGGCGAGCGGGCCGTGCGGACGACGCCGTTCGCGGAGGCGGTCACGACTGTGCCGCGCTGGGAGTCTTTCGCGACGACGACGCCCTTCCAGGCGGTCGCGGCGGACGCGGGAGCGGCAGCGGCCAGGAGGCCGGCAGCAAGCGCGAAGAGTGCGAGGATGCGTTTCATGTGGGGTCTCTCCTGTGTCGGGGTTGCACACAGCAAGAGCGGATCTGGCACAGAAACTTGCGGCTACCTGACGAATCCCTCGGCCGAGGGACGGACGGCCCGAAGAGGCTAGACGGCGGCCGGCTCGGCCGGCTGCTCGCCCGTGGTTGCGAAGGTGATCCCCTCACGGCCCAGCGCGAGCTGGACTTCCTCGCGCGCCTTGTAGATCCGCCACTTGACCGTCGCGAGCGTGACCTCGAGCGAGTCGGCGATCTCGGTGTACGAGAGCCCGACGATGTCGCGAAGCAGCAGTGCCATCTTCAGGTCGGTGCTCAAGTGCTCGACTGCACGCCAGACGGCGTCGATCGCCTCGATCCGCTCGAACGGCGCGTCGACCACCTCGAGCGGCGGGATGTCCTCGAGGTTGACGACCGCGCGCGGCCGGCGCTCGAGCGCACGCAGCTCGTCGAGCACGCGGTTCTTCGTCACCTGGAAGAGCCACGTCGTGAAACGGCAGCGGAGCGAGAAGCTCGGCAGCCCCTGGTAGACGCGGAGGAACACCTCCTGCGTCAGGTCTTCGGCGAGCGAGCGATCGCCGACGAGCCGCAGCACGTAGTTGTAGACGGGAAGCTCAGACGCACGGACGATGAGCGAGAAAGCTCGCTCATCTCCTCGCTGGGCCTTCCGCAGGACGCCGAGATCAGGCTGGGGCAGCGACAAGTGGGCCGGAGTATAGCGCCGAGTTTCTCAAATGGAAGGTCTCGCCTTCGCCGGAGCGCACAAGTTGCCTCCCGTCATCTCGGACGGCACGTCCAAACCCAGGAGCCGCAGGGTCGTAGGGGCTAGATCGGCGAGTTCGCCCTCTTCCTTTAGCTCCACTTCACCAGATGTAAGGATCAGTGGAACAGGATTCGTGGAGTGCGCCGTGTGCGGGCTGAGGCCGTCCGCTTCCAGCATCTGCTCGGCGTTGCCGTGATCCGCCGTCACGAGACAGACGCCGCCGGCCGCGTGCGTCGCCTCGACGACGACTCCCAGGCACTCGTCGGTGACCTCGACAGCTTTCGTGACAGCGGCAATCGAGCCGGTGTGGCCGACCATGTCCGGGTTGGCGAAGTTGATCACGGCGAAGCGGTAGCCGCCGCCGATCTCGGCGGCGAAGCGCGCAGTGACCTCGCGGGCGGACATCTCCGGCTTGTGGTCGTAGCTGCGCACGTCGCGCGGGCTCGGAACGAGGATGCGCGTCTCCCCCACCCACTCGTCTTCGACGCCGCCGTTGAAGAAGTACGTGACGTGCGCGTACTTCTCCGTCTCGGCGACGTGCAGTTGCCGGGCGCCCGCGGCCGAGAGCGTCTGGGCGAGCGTGTGCACCACCTCCTGCTCGCCGAAGACGACGGGCACGTCGAGCTCGCCGGAGTACCGCGTCATCGTCGTCAGGTCGAACCCCGCCTCGTGGAGCTTCGCCGCGAGCTGGCGCCCGCGGTCGGGCCGGAAGTTGAAGAAGATCGCCGCGTCGGCCGGGCCGAGCCGGGGCGCACCGTCGACGACGATCGGCTCGAGGAACTCGTCCGTGACGCCCCCCTCGTAGCTCCGCCGCACCTGGTTGAGTATCCCGGCCCGCGACGTCTGTGCCCCCTCGCCCTGCACGATCGCGGCGAACGCCTTCTGCGTCCGCTCCTCGCGCCGGTCGCGATCCATCGCCCAGTACCGGCCGACGACGGTTGCGACCCGCTCGGCAGGCAGCTCGGCGAGGTCGGACACGGCCGAGGTCGGCGAGACGTCGCGGCCGTCGGTGAAGGCGTGGATCCAGGTGCGCTGCTCCAATCCCTGCCGCCGCGCCAGGTCGAGCAGGGCCTGGAGGTGGTCGAGGTG
>JANMJY010000175.1:0-13117 GCA_031371615.1 Actinomycetes bacterium
GCGAGCTCGCTGCGCTTGGCGCGGATCCCGTCCAGCAGCTGCTCGAACGAGTCGGCGAACTTCTGCACACCTTCCGCCTCGAGCGTGTCGACGACGTCGTCGTAGTCGACGCCGACCTCGGCGAGCCGCTCCAGCAGCTTCCGCGCCTCGGGCAGGCCGTCGGTGATCGTGTCGGCCGCGACCTTGCCGTGGTCCTGGAAGGCCACCACCGTCTCCGCCGGCATCGTATTCACCGTCTCGGGCCCGATCAGATCCTCGACGTACATCACGTCGCGGTACTCGGGGTTCTTCGTCGAGGTGGACGCCCAGAGGCAGCGCTGCGACGTCGCGCCCTTGCCGGCGAGGTACTCCCAGCGCGGCCCGGAGAACGTCTCCTGCCAGTGGCGGTACGCGAGCTTGGCGTTCGCGATCGCGAGCTTGCCCTCGAGGCGCGTCGCCTGGCCGCCGATCTCCTCGAGCCGGCGGTCGGCTTCGGTGTCCACGCGCGAGACGAAGAAGCTGGCGACGGACGCGACCTTCGCGGGACTCCCGCCGGCCGCGACGAGCCGCTCCAGCCCCTTCACGTACGCCTCGGCGACAGCGGCGTAGCGCTCGAGCGAGAAGATCAGGGTGACGTTGATCGACTTCCCCTTCGCGATGCAGTCCTCGATCGCGCCGAGGCCGGGATTGGTCGCGGGGATCTTCACGAGCAGGTTCGGCTTGTCGACCTCGGCGTGGAGCCGCATTGCCTGCTCGAAGGTCGCCTCGCGGTCGTACGCGAGCGTGGGGTCGACCTCGAGGGAGACGTAGCCGTCCTTGCCTTTGCCGCCGTCCCAGACCGGGCGCATCAGGTCGCACGCGTCCCGGATGTCCTCCATGGCGAGCAGGAGGAAGATCTCGGTCGGGTCGTCCTCGGTCTTCAGCACCTCGGCGAGCCGCTCGTCGTACCAGTCGCCGGTCCCGAGCGCCTTCTGGAAGATCGTCGGGTTCGAGGTGACGCCGACGACTGCGTCCTCCTTCATCAGCCGCGCCAGCTCACCCGTCTCGAGCATCTCGCGTGAGAGCGAGTCGATCCAGACGCTGACGCCCTGTTCGGACAGCTCATGCAGATGTGACTTGGCCATCTCTCATCCCCTTCTCCATAGCTTCGACCTTCTTCAACCGGTCCACATAGCGCTCGCCGCCGTCGAACCGCGCGCCGAGAAAGGCACGGACGAGGTCGAGGGCGAGCTCGCCTCCGATGATCTCGGAGCCGAAGCAGATCACGTTCATGTCGTCGTGCTCGACGCCCTGGTGGGCGGAGTAGACGTCGTGGCAGATCGCCGCGCGGATCCCGGCCATCTTGCAGGCCGCCACGCACGCGCCGACACCCGAGCCACAGATGAGCACCCCGCGCTCGGCGTCGCCGCGCTGGATCGCCTCGCCCAGCTCACGCGCCTTGTCGGGGTAGTCGATCCGCTCGGCATCGGTGTCCGTACCGAGGTCGACCACCTCGTGCCGAAGCGCCTCCAGCTCCTCGATCACGCGCTCGCGCAGCTTGACGCCGCGGTGGTCGAAGGCGACGGCGACCTTCATCGGTCCAACCGTTCGAGCAGGGCCGTCGCACGGGCGACAACGTTCTCGATCGTGAAGCCGAGGCGCTCCAGCACCTCGTCGCCGGGCGCCGAGGCGCCGTAGCGGTCGATCGCGACGGAGGCGCCGGCATCGCCTACCCACCGCTCCCAGCCGTGCGAGATCCCTGCCTCGACCGAGAGCCTCGCCCGGACGTCGGGAGGAAGCACCTCGTCGCGGTAGTCCTGGGGCTGGTCGGCGAAGAGCTCCCAGCACGGCATCGAGACGACGCGGACGTTGACGTCCATGGTCTTCGCGGCCTTGTACGCCAGGCCCACCTCGGAGCCCGTCGCGATCAGGATCAGCTCGGGCAGTCCCTCGCCCGACTGCCAGAGGGTGTACGCCCCGCGCAGGGCGCCCTCGGTCGGCTGATCGAGCGTCGTCAGCTTCTGGCGGGACAACGCCAGAGCGACCGGGCCGTCCTCGCGCTCCAGCGCGATGCGCCAGGCGTGGGCGGTCTCGTTCGCGTCGCCGGGCCGGACGTACCAGAGGTTCGGAATCGCCCGCAGGGCCATGTGATGCTCGACCGGCTCGTGCGTGGGGCCGTCCTCCCCGACCGCGACCGAGTCGTGCGTCCAGGCCCAGACCGACTGCAGATGGCCGAGGGCCGAAAGCCTGACGGCGGGCCGCATGTAGTCGGAGAAGATCAGGAACGTCGAGCCGTAGGGCTTCAGCATCCCCTGCGTCAGCGCGATCCCGTTCACGATCGCGCCCATCGCGTGCTCGCGGATGCCAAAGGCGATGTTGCGGCCCGCGTGTGTCGCGGAGAAGACGCCGGAGCCTTCGAACTCGGTCTTCGTCGACTCGACGAGGTCGGCCGCGCCGCCGATCATCGTCGGCGTGAAGGGCTTGAAGGCCTGCATCACTTTCTTGCCCGCGTCGCGCGACGCGACCTCCTCGCCGGCCGGGAACGTGGGCAGGGCCCCGATCCAGCCGGGCCGCGGCTTGCCGGTGTGGTCGGCGTCCCAGTCTTCGCGCAGCATCGGGAACGCCTCCGCCCAGCGCTCGAACTGGTTCCGCCACTCCTGCTCGGCCTCGATCCCCGCCGGGCGCGCATCCATGTGCTCATAGACCTCGTCCGGGACGTCGAACTGCTTGTCCGGGTCGAGCCCGAGCGCCTCCTTGGCAGCGCGGACCTCGTCCTCGCCGAGCGGGGCCCCGTGCGACTTGGAGGTGTCGATCGCGTGCGGCGCGCCGTAGGCGATGTGGCTGCGGACGATGATCAGCGACGGGCGGCCGTCCTCGGCCTCCGCCGCGCGTGTCGCCCGCTCGAGCGCGCCCACGTCCTCGGAGTCCTCGACGGACTGCACGTGCCAGCCGTAGGCCTCGAAGCGCTTGCCCTTGTCCTCGGTCGTGAAGCTGAGCTCCGTCGTGCCGTCGATCGTGATGTGGTTGTCGTCGTAGTAGTAGACGAGCTTCCCGAGGCCGAGATGGCCTGCGACCGATGCGGCCTCCCCCAGGACGCCCTCCATCATGTCGCCGTCCGAGCAGATCGCGTAGACACGGCGATTGACGATCTCGTAGTGGGGCCGGTTGTAGCGCTCGGCGAGGAAGCGGTCGGCAATCGCGAAGCCGACGCCGTTCGCGAAGCCCTGCCCGAGCGGGCCTGTCGTCGTCTCGACGCCGTCGGTGACAAAGTGCTCCGGATGGCCCGGGGTCTTCGATCCCCACTGGCGGAAGCGCTTCAGCTCCTCGAGCGAGAGGTTGTAGCCGGAGAGATGGAGCGCGGCGTACTGGAGGATGCAGGCGTGGCCCGCGGAGAGGATGAAGCGGTCGCGGTTGGGCCAGTCCGGGTTGGCCGGGTTGTGCCGCAGCACGCGCCGGTAGAGCAGGTAGGCGAGCGGCGCCAGCGCCATCGCCGTGCCCGGATGGCCGGCGCCGGCCTTCTGGACGCCGTCCATCGCCAGCGCCCGGATCGTGTCGATCGAAAGCTTTTGGGTGTTCGCGTCTGAGCTCATGGTCGAAACATAAGCCTCTCACGGTTTCCGGCGCATTGCGAGCCTGGCACTACGCTTAGTGCGCATGGCAGTCCTGATCGCATCGAGCCTCCGCAAGGAGCTCTCCGGCGAGCCGCTCTTCGACAACGTCTCGTTCAAGGTCGAGCGCGGGGACCGGCTCGCGCTCGCCGGGCCGAACGGCGCTGGCAAGACCACGCTGCTGCGGGCGCTGATCGGCGAAACGGAGCTGGCGGGCGGCGAGCTCGCCTGGGAGAAGGGCGCGCGCGTCGCGCTGCACGACCAGCGGCCGCCCCGGGACGCGGGCTTCTCCCTGCGCGAGTACGCGCTCTCTGGCGCAGCCGACCTCGCCGAGGCCGAGCGCGAGCTGCGCCGGCTCGAGGAGGCGATGGCTTCGGGCGACCACGCGCCGGAGACTCTGCGGCGCTATGGCGAGACCCAAGCGCGCCTCGAGCACGGAGGCGGCTACGACTGGCGCGACCGGGCAACCTCCGTCCTCCGCGGGCTCGGCTTCCTGGACGCCGACTTCGATCGGGCACTCGACACCTTCTCCGGCGGCGAGCTGACGCGCGCCTCGCTGGCACGAGCGCTGGCGGGGAGCCCCGACCTGCTCCTGCTCGACGAGCCGACCAACCATCTCGACATGGCCTCGATCGAGTGGCTGGAGCAGGAGCTCTCGACTGTCGACGCCGCGGTCATCCTGGTTGCCCACGACCGCTGGTTCCTGGAGTCGGTCGCGACGTCGGTGCTCGAGCTGGAGGACGGCCGCTCGACCTTCTTCCCCGGCAAGTGGCACGTCTGGCGCCAGGAGAAGGCGGCGCGGCTCGCCAACCAGGCGAAGTGGGCCGAGCGCCAGGCCGAGGACATCGAGCGGCTCGAGCGCTTCGTCGCCCGCTTCCGGTTCGGGACGAAGTCGCGCCAGGCCCAGGCGAAGCTGAAGCAGATCGCCCGCATCGAGGCCGTGCGCGTCGAGGCGCCGCGCGGCGAGCGGCGCACGCTCGGCTTCGAGTTCCTGAAACCGGCGCGGAGCGGGCGGACGGTGGTCGAGGCCGAGGGATTCGACCTCGCGGCCGGCACGAAGCCGCTGCTCGAGGATGCGGAGCTCGTGCTCGAGCGCGGCGAGCACGTCGCGCTGATCGGCCCGAACGGGTCGGGCAAGACGACGTTGCTCGAAGCGATCGTCGGCAAGCGGGTCGGCCGGATCGGCCACGGCGTCGAGCTGGCGTACTTCTCGCAGCACGAGGTCGAGCTGGACGAGCGTGGCAGCGTGCTCGAGTGCGCGATGGGCGCGACGGGCCTGCAGCGCGGCCAGGCGCAGGCCTTGCTCGGGCGCTTTCTGTTCACGGGTTGGGACGACCACGACAAGCCCGTGGTCGCCCTCTCGGGCGGCGAGCGCCGGAGGCTGGCGCTGGCGCTGATCGTTGCGTCGGGCGCGAACTTCCTCGTGCTCGACGAGCCGACCAACCACCTCGACCTCGAAAGCCGTGAAGCACTCGAGGCGGCGCTCGAGGCGTTTCCCGGCACCGTGCTGCTCGTATCGCACGATCGCGCCGTGCTCGATGCGGTCGCCGAGCGGATCGTCGCCGTCGAGGACGGCACTCTCCGCTCCTACCCGGGCGGCTGGGCCGACTACGTGCGCGTCCGCGCCGACGAGGATGCCCCCACGCCCGCGCCGAAGGCCCGCAAGGAGAAGGAGCGGGCCGAGCGGCCGCCTCCGAAGCGACCGAGCGAGCTCGAGCAGATCGAGACCTCGATCCAGGCGCGCGAGCTGGAGCTCGCCGAGCTCGAGCAGCGGCTCGCCGAGGACTGGGGCGACGTGGCGACGCTCGCGGCGCACAAGGTCGCCCGCGACAACCTTCAGGGTCTGCTCGAGCGCTGGGAGCAACTGTTCGAGTCGGCGCAGCAGATGTGACGACCAACCGTCCGGCGGCGTAGACACGGTGTGCAGGCGATGACGCTTCCGGCGCGCAGACAACCCGTTGCCGCGGTGTCGTTCGTCGCGACCGCAGAGGAGCATCTCGACGACGTGTACGGCTATCTCGTCTATCTGACCCGCGACCGCTCGCTCGCCGAGGACCTGACCGCGGACACGTTCGAGAAGGCGCTTCGGCTTTGGCGGCGTTTCGACCCCACCCGCGCGAGCGCACGGACGTGGCTCTGCCAGATCGCCCGCACCACCGCGCTCGACTGGTTCCGCTCCGAGGAGCGCAGGCAGAGGCGCGAGGAGCGGGCGGCGCCGCCCGAGCACGTCGACGCGGCGTTCGCCGAAGGACTGCCCCCCGACATCGAGGCCGCCCTGGCCGAGCTCTCCGCGGGCGAGCGCGAGGTGATCGCGCTCCGCGTCCTGCTCGACCTCGACGGCGAGGAGGCCGCGCGCGTGCTCGGCATCAGCCCGACAGCCGTTTCGACGCGGCTGTCGCGGGCCCTGAACAAGCTCGAGGAGAAGGTGAGTGTGAATGTCTGAGACGCTGCTCGACGAGATCCGCGCGACGAGGCCCGAGGCGTCGTCCGCCCTGCGCGAGCGCGTCCGCGCGCTGTCCGCGCAGGAGCCTGCCCGAACCCCCTTTCTCGCTCGTTTCGAATGGAGGCGGCTCGTGCTGGTCGCGCCCGCGGCGCTCCTGGTCGCGGTCATCGCCGGGAGCGTGATCGGGCTGACCCGAAACGACGTCGCGAAGCCCGGTGACGAAGTCGCCGCTTCCGGTGCTGCAGGCGCCGCCACGACCACGGCGACGTTCGAGCGCGCGGAGTCCCAGCAGGGGGCACTCAAGGGCTTCGCGGTGCCACCCGCCACCGCGGACTCCGCCGCGCCGGTGCCGCCCGTGCCCGGCCAGCTGCAGCGCTACGAGGCCGAGCTGCGCCTGCGCGTCGACGACGTCGAGGCGCTCTCGAGTGCGACGAAGCGCGCCCAGCAGATCGCGCTCCAGCACGGGGGCAGCGTCGCCTCGCTCCAGTACGACGCACCGGCCGGGGGCATCGGTGCCGCGCAGATCACGCTCCGCGTGCCGACGGCGAGGGTGCAGGGCGCGATGACACAGCTGTCGCAGCTCGGCACGATCGTCGGGCAGCGCTACGGGATCGACGACCTGCAGGTGCAGGCCGACACGCTGCAGTCCCAGATCGAAGCGACGCAGCGGCAGATCGCGCAGTTCGTCACGCGCCTCGAGAGCAACACGCTCTCGGCCGGGGACCGCGTCGTCCTGCAGTCACGGCTGGGCAACGCTCGCCAGAAGCTGACGGGGCTGCGCGAGGGCCTCCGCGGCACGAAGGCCGAGGCGCGCACCGCGACGATCTACCTCACCCTGACGACGGAGGAGATCAAGCCGGCCGCGGTGGGAACCAGCCGTCTCGACGACGTCAAGGACGTGCTTGCGTGGGAGGGGATCGCCCTCCTCTACGTTCTGATCGTCGCGGGGCCGTTCGTCCTGCTCGGGATCGTGGTCTGGATCGCCCTCCGCCTCAGGCGCAGGCAGGTCGAGACCCGTCTGCTCGAGCAGAACTAGCCGGGATCCAGCGTCGCCACGACCGCCTCCGCGACGACCTTGAGCGGGCGGCCGGAGACCTGGCTCGCCTTGCGCAAGCGGGCGAAGGCGTCCTGCTCGGAGAGACCTTCCTTCGTCATCAGCAACCCCTTCGCGCGCTCGATCGACTTGCGGGCGGCGAGAGCGTCGGCGAGCGACTCCGCTTCCGCGCGCAACGCCGCCAGCTCCTCGTGCCGGCCCCGCGCGGTCTCGATCGCGGGCAACAGGTCGGTCTCCCGGAACGGCTTCACCAGATAGCCGAAGACGCCGGCCTCGACTGCGCGCGCCACGAGCTCCCGCTCGCCATACGCGGTCACCATCACGATCGGGATCGGCCGCTCGTCGAGGATCCGCCGCGCCGCCTCGATCCCGTCGAGCCGCGGCATCTTGACGTCGAGCACGGCGAGGTCCGGCTGCTCCGAGCGCGCCAGCTCGACCGCCTCCTGCCCGTCCTTGGCCTCGGCGCAGACCTCGAAGCCGGCACCCTCGAGCAACGCCCGCAGATCCATCCGGATGATCGTCTCGTCCTCCGCGATCAGGATCCTCACGCCGGGAACACCACCTGGGCGTGCAGTCCCGGCTCGCTCGTCAGCTCGAGCGTGCCCTGGAGCTCGTCGCGGACGAGGGCGCGGACGATCGAAAGGCCGGTCCCGTCGTCGCCACCATTGAGGCCACCCCCGTCGTCGGCAATCGAGAGCGCCACGTCTCCGTCTCGCTGCGCGAGCACGATCCGCACCGTCTGACCCCCGTGCTCGAGCGCGTTCTGGAAGAGCTCGCTGAAGACGAGCGCGAGCGCGGTCGCCCGCTCGCCGGCGAGCGAGACCGGCTCGAGCACCGCCTCGACCTCCTTGCCGGCGACGTGACCCTGCACGATCATCGCCCGCAGACGCTCGATCAGCTCGGCGAGATCGACGTCGTCCTCACGGTGCTCGGTCAGCACCTCGTGCACCGCCGCGATCGCGAGGATCCGGTTGACCGAGTCCCCCAGCGCCTTCTGCGGATCCGTCCCCGGCGACCGGGCCTGCAGCCGCAGCAGTGAAGCGACCGTCTGCAGGTTGTTCTTGACCCGGTGGTGGATCTCCTGAGCGAGCACCCCGCGCATGACCGCCCGCCCGTGCTCGAGGGCAACGGCCGCGTGGTGGGCGATCGCCTCGAGCAGCGCGCGGTCGTCGTCGGAGAAAGCCGTGTCGCGGTCGCAGACGAGCTCGCCGATCTGCCGGCGCTTCCAGCGGAGCGGCAAGCGCAGCGCATGGGTGCCCGCGCGGCCCTCCGGCCACGCGATCTTGCCGTCTGCGAGCACGAGCGCTGCGCCCGTCGCCCCGACCGCGGTCATCGTCGTCTTCACGATCGCCTCGAGCGATTCCTCGAGGTAGAGCGACTCGGACACGGCCTCCGAGATCTTCGCGAGGGCCTCGAGCTCGTGGACGCGCCGCTGCGCCTCGGCGTAGAGCTTGGCGTGCTCGATCGTCTGCGCCACCTGGGAGGCGATCGCGACGAGCAGGTCGATCTCGGACTCCAGGTACTCGCGCGGCAACCGCGTCCGGACGTTGAGCGCACCCTCCAGCTTCTCTCGAGCCAGGATCGGGACGGCCAGGATCGACTCGTACTCGTCCTCGGGCAGGTTCGCGAACAGCTTGAAGCGCGGATCGAGATCGGCGCGGGTGGCGATCGCGATCGGCGCGCGCTCCGCGGCGGCGGTGCCCGTGATCCCCTCACCCGGGCGCAGCCGCGGGCGCCGGGTCATCTCCTCGATGCTGGTGCCGTGCGTCGCCCGCAGCACGAGCTCGTCGGCACGCTCGTTGTAGAGGTAGACGAAGCATGCATCCGCCCCGAGCGCCTCCGACACCTTGCTCGCGACCAGCGAGAGCACTTCCTCGAGATCGAGCGTCGAGTTGACCGCGGCGATCGTCTCCGTGAGCAGCCGAAGATGTCGCGCGGTCGCGTCCATCACGCAAGTCTAGGCGTCCGGTTCCGGGCCTAGGCTGGGCGGCGGGTTAACAAACTCCTTACGCGCCGAGTGGGAGAAACTTCACGGAGCGGGAATAGGTTCTCCAGCAGATGAGCACCCTCGAACTCGACCTCCGCGGCGTCAAAGGCTTTCTCGTCGCCGACGTGCGCGGCCGGGTGATCGGCCGGGTCGAGTCGCCCATGTACGGCAGCCAGCCCGACGTCCCGGATGCGCTCGCCGTCCGCTCGGGGTTCCTGCGCGGCCGCCGGCTCGTGCCGGCAGAGGCGATCGGCGAGATCGACGAGGGCACGCGCGTGATCGGCCTCTCGGTGCTCCGCGAGAGCATCCGCAAGTTTCTCTAGTTCCTCTGCGGCTCTCCGGACTACGAACGATTACGGGCCCCCGCAAAGGGGCCCGCAATCGGCCGTCAGTTGAGGTCGCGGCACTCGCCTAGCGCCGCAGCCCTGCGTCGATTTTGAACCTCCGGATGAGCGAAGTCCAGTCCAGTCTTTACAGCACCGCCAGGTAGCGCTCGATCTCCCATTGGGACACCTGAACCCGGTACTCGTTCCACTCCTTGCGCTTCAGCGTCACGTAGCGCTCGTGGATGTGGAGGCCCAGCGCCTTCCGCATCAGCTCCGAGTGGCAGAGCTCCTCGATGGCTTCCCCGAGCGTGCCCGGAAGAGCCACGATTCCGCGCTCTTCGCGCTCGTCGGCGGTGAGGTGGTAGAGGTTCGAGTCCATCGGCTCCTCGAGCTCGTAGCCCTTCTCGATCCCCTCGAGCCCGGCGTGCAGTAGGGCAGCGAAGGTGAGGTACGGATTGCACGCGGGGTCGGGGCAGCGGATCTCGGCGCGCGTCGCCTGCTCCGAACCCGGCTTGTAGAGCGGGATCCGGATCAGGGCGGAGCGGTTCCGCTGCGACCACGCCACGTAGACCGGCGCCTCGAATCCCGTCAAGAGCCGTTTGTACGAGTTCACCCACTGCGCGAAGACCGCCGACAGCTCGCGCGCGTGGCGGAGGAGGCCCGCGATAAACGCCTTCGCGGTCGGCGAAAGATGGTGCGGGTCGGACGCGTCGAAGAACTGGTTGCGGCCATCGGTGAAGAGCGACATGTGCGTGTGCATGCCCGAACCGTTCTCGCCGAAGAGCGGCTTCGGCATGAAGGTCGCGTAGTGGCCGTTCTTCGCCGCGATCTCCTTCACGATCAGCCGGTAGGTGATCGTCGCGTCGGCCATCTCGAGCGCCGGCGCGTAGCGCATGTCGATCTCGTGCTGCGACGGCGCCACCTCGTGGTGGTGGTACTCGACCGGGATCCCGACCGCCTCGAGCGCCTGGATCGTCTCGTTCCGCATCTCGGTGGCCGCGTCGAGCGCGGTCATGGCGAAGTAGCCGCCCTCGTCGAGCGTGACGGTGCCCTTGTTGTCCTCGAAGAGGAAGTACTCGTGCTGGGGGCCGATGTTGACCGTGTCGAAGCCCATGCTCTTCTTAGGCTCGATTGCCTTCCGGAGCATGTAGCGCGGGTCGCCGTCGTACGGCGTCCCGTCCGGCCTGACGATGTCGCAGATCATCCGGCCGACGACCGCCTCGGCGGGGTACGGCACGCCGGTCACCGGGTGGATGGCGCCCTCGGCGCGCCGGGGCATGATCCGGAAGGTCGACGGATCCGGGATTGCGACCATGTCCGACTCCTCGATCGCGTTGAAGCCGGTGATCGACGAGCCGTCGAAGCCCATCCCGTCGTCGAGCGCCGCCTCGATCTCGCCCGGAGTGATCGCGAAGCTCTTCAGGTGCCCTTCGAGATCGGTGAACCAGAACAGCACGTACGAGACCTTGTGCTTCTCGATCTCCTTCACCACCTGCTTGCGCGCCTCTGGGTCGGACGTCGCGCGGGCCTTGCTCTCGATCATCGCCATGCCGTCTGCCTCCTTGGAGAATAAAAAAGGGCCTCAGGCGACGATCCGCCTGAGGCCCCGGCGCCTCGAAATCTGAGCGAGTCTAACACCCTATCCCGAGCGCTTCAGCTTTCCATGCTTCTTCGCATAGATCTCCCCGCGACGGAAGACCCAGAGCCCGACCGGTGCCGCAACGGTGCCGATCAGGAGCAGCGGCCAGATCTCGTCCCACATCGTCGAGAGCCCCTCGCCGTCAAGGATCGCGCCCCGGATCCCGTCGAGCACGTACGTCGCCGGCGAGATCACGGAGAGCCACTCCATCCAGCGGGGCAGCACCTCCACCGGGTAGTAGACGCCGGACACGACGAGCAGCATCCCCTGGGCGACGAAACCGAGCTGGGCGCCCTTCTCGGGTGAGATCAACGGCAGCACCGCCGTCATCACACCGATGCCGATGAACGCGAGCGAGCCCGCGACGAGGACCACGAACGCGGCCACGTAGTCGGCGTTCGGCAGCGTCAAGTCGAAGAAGAACACGACGACGATGAAGAGGATGATCGCCCGGATCAGCCCATAGAGCACGGCGAAGAAGCCCGCACCGGCGAGATGCATGGCGCGCGACAACGGGGCCATGAACGTGTACTCGATCGTTCCCTCCCAGCGCTCCCACGCGACTGTCTCGGTCATGAACTCGAAGAGGATCCCGAGATAGGCCCAGACGACGGCGCCGATCAGCAGCGTCGCCGTGGCACGAGGAACGTTGATCTGGCCGCCCGTCGCCTCGATCCCCTTCGCGATGAAGACGATCGTGAGCGTGTTCGCGATCGTCCACACCATGAACGCGACGTCCCACCAGATGTAGCGGCGCGTCAGGTAGACGTTGCGCTCGACGACGCCGCCGAGGCCGATCAGCTCTGCTCGAAGCGTGGCTGCCGCGCCGGCGATCATGCGAACACCTCCCGGTCCTCGTCGTCCTCGTCGGCCTCGGCCTCGAACTCGCGGCCCGTGGCAGCGAAGAACGCCTGCTCCAGCGTCTCGACGCCGAACCGCTCGAGGATCTCCGGCACCGTCTCCAGGAAGAGGAGCTCGCCGCGGTCGAGGATCCCGACCCGGTCCGCGAGCGCCTCGGCCTCGGCGAGGTCGTGCGTGCAGAGCAGGATCGTGGCGTCGTGCGTCTGGCGCACCTCGCGGACGAAGTCCTGCACCTCCAGCTTCGAACGCGGGTCGAGCCCGGTCGTCGGCACATCGAGCAGCAGCAGCACCGGCGAGGTGAGGAGTGCCCGCGCGAGCGCGACCTTCTGCTGCATGCCGCGCGAGAGGTTCTCCATCGGCTCGGTACGCCGGTCGATCGGGAAGCCGACCTTCGTCAGGATCGCAGGGATCTTCACGCGCGTCTCCCGCGGCCCCATGCCGTAGTACCGCGCGGCGTAGTGCAGGTTCTCGCCCGCGGACATCTTCTTGAAGAAGCTCGCCTCCACAGAGACCCGGTTGACGAGCCTCCGCACCGGCCTCGGGTCGGTGAAGACGTCGTGGCCGAAGACCCGGGCGCTGCCGCCGTCGTGGAAAAGCAGGGTCGAGAGCAGGCGGACGAGCGTCGACTTGCCCGAGCCGTTCTGGCCCAGGATCGCGACGCACTCGCCCCGCTCCATCGTGAACGTGACGCCCGTCAGCGCCGCGCGCTTCTTGCGCGCGAAGCGTCCCGCCTTCTTGTCGCGGCGCGAGAACTCCTTGCGAAGATCGTGCACCTCGACGGCCGGCACAGCCTTGCCGTTGTTCGACGCTGAACGATGCACTTCGACTACCTCTGACATCTCGGAAACTCCTTCACTCCACACAGAACCTCAGGACCACAAGCACACGACGCCCGCGCAACGGCGGGCCGCGGCAACGGGTGACCTAGATGTGGACGAGGAAGCTCATCGGCGGCGACTTTACCACCGCGCGCGGTTGCCGTCCAACGGCTCGCCGTGCTACGGTCTGGCCAGGTTCCGCCGCCGAAGGTGGGATCGAGGCAATGGCGCCTCGCAGCTGACTCAGCTGCGGGCGCTTTTTTTGTGGTCCAACGCAGGAGGAGCGGAGATGTCGGAGTTGGAGAGCAAGCACTACCTCGCCAACGGGAGCGAAACGCGGCCGGACGCACGTGAGGCGCTCGAGTGGGCTGCCGAGACGCGGGTCTCGATGGTCGACCTGAAGTTCTGCGACCTGCTCGGCAC
>JANMJY010000180.1:0-2869 GCA_031371615.1 Actinomycetes bacterium
GTCTTCGAGGCCGTCGGCGCGCATGCCGCTGGAACGATGAGCGGCGCCGAGGTGCATGCCCTGGAGAGCGTCGCCTGCCCGGGCGCGGGCGCGTGCGGCGGCCAGTTCACCGCGAACACGATGTCGATGGCTCTCGACTTCCTCGGCATCTCTCCGGCCGGCCTGAACGGCATCCCGGCGCTGCATCCCTCCAAGGAAGAAGCCGCCTACGAGGCCGGCGTGCTCGCGATGAAGCTGGTGCGAGACGACCTGCGGCCGTCGCACATCATCACGCGCGAGGCCCTCGACAACGCGGCCGCGTCGATCGCGGCCAGCGGCGGATCGACGAACGGCCTCCTGCACCTGCTCGCGATCGCGCGCGAGCTCGGGATCCCGTACACGCTCGAGGACTTCGACGCGGTCGCGGCGCGGACGCCCGTGATCGCGAGCATCAAGCCCGGCGGCCGCTTCGTGGCCACTGACGTGCCCGCAGCCGGCGGCGTGGCGCTCGTCGCCCGCGAGCTGCTGAAGGGCGACCACCTGCTGACTGGATCCTCGCCCAACGTCGACGGCCGCTCGCTCTCGCAGATCGCCGACGACGCAGAGGAGACTCCGGGACAGGAGGTCGTCGTCGCCCTTGAGACGCCGTTGAAGAAGACCGGCGGCCTCAGGGTGATCTACGGCAACCTCGCCCCCGACGGCGCGATCGTGAAGCTCGCCGGGCACGAGCGGCTCGTCCATCGCGGCCCGGCACGCGTCTTCGACTCGGAGGAGGCGTGCTTCGCAGCGGTCAAGGCGCGCAACGTCCACCCGGGTGACGTCGTCGTGATCCGCTACGAGGGCCCAGCCGGCGGCCCCGGGATGCGCGAGATGCTGCACGTGACCGCTGCGATCGTCGGCGAAGGGCTCTCGGACTCGGTCGCGCTCGTCACCGACGGCCGCTTCTCGGGCGCGACCCACGGGTTCATGGTCGGACACGTGACGCCGGAGGCGTTCCACGGCGGGCCGCTCGCTGCGCTCGAGGAGGGCGATACGGTCGTGCTCGACGTCGAGGCGCGCGAGTTGCGCGTCGAGCTCTCCGACGACGAGCTCGCCGCCCGGCTCGAAGCCTGGTCAGCACCGGAGCCGCGCTACAAGACCGGCGTCCTCGCCAAGTACGCGAGGCTCGTCTCGTCGGCTTCGGAGGGAGCGATCACCCGCCCTTAGTAGAGGACGAGCCGGTCTCGGTTGACGACCTCGAGCCCGCGCGCCCTGGAGCCGACGTCGGCTGCGGCGATCGACGCGATCCCTTTGCCGATCGGGACGCCCTTTGCCGACACGAGCTCGATCGCGTCTCCCGGTCCGAAGCCGCCGTCGCACGCCGTCACGCCGACCGCGAGGACGCTCGCGCCTGCGGCGCGCACCGCCTGCTCGGCTCCCGCGTCGAGGACGACGCTTCCACGCGGCCGTTTCCCGTGCCTGATCCAAAGCTTAAACGCCGACTCGCCGGGCGCACCCCGCCCGTCGAAACGGGTGCCTCTCCGTTCGCCGGCGACGATCGGGACGAGCACCGACTCCGCCTGGCCGGAGGCGATCACGGTCGGAATGCCGGCGCCGGCGGCGAGCTGCGCGGCCGCGATCTTGCTCCCCATGCCGCCCCGGCCGAGACCCGTGCCCCGGCCGAGCCGGACGTCGGTCGTGAGAGCGCCGTCGTCGAGCAGTTCCGCTCCCGGCGTTCCGGGCGCACGCGAGTAGACGCCGTCGACCTCGGTGAGCAGCACGAGCAGGCGGGCTTTTGTCAGGACGGCGACCTGGGCGGCCAGCGAGTCGTTGTCGCCGAAGGTGATCTCGTCGGTCGCCGTGGCATCGTTCTCGTTCACGACCGGGACCGCTCCCAGGCGGAAGAGCGCGTCGAAGGTGTTGCAGACGTTGACGTAGGTCTGGCGGTCGCCGACGTCGGCGGGGGAGAGCAGGATCTGCGCCGCCTGGACGCCGACGCGCGCGAAGGCCCGCTCCCAGGCCTGGTGAAGTTGTGCCTGGCCGACAGCCGATGCCGCCTGGAGCTGGCGCATCGCCGCGGGCCTCCGTGCGAAGCCGAGCCGGGGCGCACCGAGTGCGATCGCGCCCGAGGACACGATGCACAACGAGTGGCCGCCCGCGAGCAGCTCCGCGACCTCTTTCGCTCTGGCGGCGAGCAACCCGCGCCGCACCGCTCCCGTCGACGTCGCGACGAGGCTCGAGCCGAGCTTGACGACGATCCTCATCGGCGTTGCGTGCCGTCGCCGACGACGCGGTACTGGCGCAGCCACAGGTCGCGGTAGCTGACCGGCCCGCGCGGACCTGGCGCCCACTCGACGTTGATCCCCGTCTCCGGCGTGCCGTTCAGCTCGAAGCCGTCCGTGAACCGCGTGCTCGCGTGCCAGAACGCCGTGGTGCCGCGGTAGAGCGAGAAGAAACTCTCGACGGCGTCGACGTCCTCGGCGACGATACCGGCCGCGAGCCCCGACGTCTCGGTGTTGGCAATCCGCACGGCCTCGTGCAGGTCGTTGACGATGTCGAGCGTCACGGTCGCGACCCGCGTCTGATCGCTGGCCCATTCGTGGCCGATCGCCTCCTCGTGCTTCCCGACCGGCACGACGGCGGCCGCCCTGGCCGTCCCGACGACGTTGACACCACGCTGCTCACACGCAGCGACGAAACCGGCCGCCAGGCTCGCCGCCTCCCGATCGATGAGGGCGAGGTTGAGCCGGTTGCAGACGCCGAGCCGGTCCAGGCTGGCGTCGACGATCGCGGTGACGCGGTCGGCTCGTGCCGAGCCGTGGACGTAGAGGACGCCGCCGCCCTCGGCGTGGGCGAGCGTGCGCACGCCCTTGTCGGCCGCGACGCGCGCGAGGGCTGCGGTCGAGGCGCC
>JANMJY010000221.1:0-23476 GCA_031371615.1 Actinomycetes bacterium
GGCGGCGCCGGCTTCATCGGCTCCCATTTCGCCAAGCGGCTCCTCGCCGCGGGCGAGGACGTCCGCGTGCTCGACAAGCTCACGTACTCCGGCAACCCGGCGAACCTCGACGGCACGGCGATCGAGGTCGTCGTCGGCGACATCTGCGACCCGGACGCGGTCGCCGAGGCCGCGGCCGGCTGTGACGCGATCGTCAACTTCGCTGCCGAAACGCACGTCGACCGCTCGATCCTGGGCCCGGCGGAGTTCATCCGAACGAATGTCGCCGGCACGCAGGTTCTGGTCGACCACGCGCGCGGCGCGGGGCTTCGGCTCGTGCACGTCTCGACGGACGAGGTGTACGGCGACGTGCCCGAAGGAATGTCGTCCACGGAAGACGACCCCCTGCGTCCCTCGAGCCCTTACTCAGCGGCCAAGGCGGGCGGTGACCTGCAGGTGCTCGGATCAGTCCGCACGTACGCCGTCGATGCGCTGATCACGCGTGGGTCGAACACGTACGGCCCGAATCAGTATCCCGAGAAGCTGCTGCCGCTCTTCGTCACGAACGCCCTCGACGGGCAGCCCCTGCCGTTGTACGGCGACGGCGACCAGACCCGCGACTGGCTCTTCGTCGAGGACCACTGTGCCGGGATCGAGCTCGCGCTCCGCCGGGGGCGGGCTGGCGAGGTGTACAACGTCGGTGGGGGTGAGGAGGCGACGAACAAGCAGATCACCCAGCTCGTGCTCCAGCACACCGGCGCGGACGAGTCGCTGGTGCGCCGCGTCGAGGATCGGCCGGGGCACGACCGCCGCTACTCGCTCGACACGACGAAGATCCGCGCGGAGCTCGGCTGGGAGCCGCAGGTCCAGCTCGCCGAGGGCTTCCGGCGTACGGCGGCCTGGTACGGGGAGTCCCGTAGCTGGTGGGAGCCGATCAAGGCTTCAGGTGGTTACCAGGACTACTACGAGAAGCAGTACGCCGCCCGCCTCGCGGCTTCCTAGTCCCCGCAGCTCTTCTCGGCTTCCTTTTTCAGGCGCTCGATTTCCTTGCGCTCGCCCTGCACGGCGGCCGAGCGGTCGAGCAGCTCGATCACCCCGTCGCACGAGCCGAGTGCCAGGCGTGTGAAAGCGAGGTTGTAGCTCGCGTAGGCCTCGGCGATCTGCCCTGAGCCGGCGAGACCTGCGACGGCCTGCTCGAGCAGGGGGAGAGCGCCCTGGTAGTCACCGGCCTTCATCAGCTCGTAGCCCCGGTCATTCAGCTGGGACGGGCTATCGCCCGACGGCGCGGGTGCCGCCGTCGGCGCCGCGGCGGTCGTGGTCTCGGGCGCAGTCGTGGGCTTAGGCGCGGTCGTCACGGTGTGCACGACCGTGGTTCCCTCGAGCGTCACGGTCGTCGGCACTGCAGCTGGGGTCTCGTCGCCCCTTCCGACGAGGGCCGCTGCGAGGACTCCGGCGAGCAGGAGCGCTCCGAGCGCGGCGAGCACCAGGGGGAGGCGGCTTCGGGCCGGGTGTTGCACGGGTGGCGCCACGGCTGCCACGAACGTCGTTCCGGCGGCCCGGTCGAGGGCATCGCGGAGCGCGTGGACGAAGTCCGAGCACGACCCGAAGCGGTGCTCGGGCTCCTTCGCAAGACCGCGGGCGAGCACATCGTCGACCTCGGGGGGCAACTCGGGGTTGCCGTCGGAGGCCGGTGGGATCGGAGCGCTCACGTGTGCCATCGCCTCGGCCGTCGGGGACTCGCGCTCGAACGGCCGGGCGCCGGTCAGCAGCTCGAAGGCGACGACGGCGAGCGCGTAACGGTCGCTTGCCGGCGTCGCAGTCTCGCCGCGGGCCTGCTCGGGCGCGAGGTAGCCGGCAGTCCCGACGACGGTGCCGGCTTCGGTGAAGGACGCGAGGTGCGCGGCGCTCGCGACGCCGAAGTCCGCCACCTTCACGCGGTCCTCGTTGTCGAGCAGCAGGTTGGCCGGCTTGACGTCGCGATGGACGATCCCGCTGGCGTGGGCGGCGTCGAGCGCCGCGGCGGCCTGGCCGAGCCACCCGAGCGCGCGGCCGAGCGGCTGTGCGCCCTCGCGCGTCAGCCGATCCGCGAGCGAGCCTCCCGCGAGGTACTCCATGACGATGTAGGGGCGCCCGTTGTGCTCGCCGACGTCGAAGATCGTCACGATGCTCGGCGCATTCGAGAGCCGAGCGACGGCGAGGCCCTCGCGCGTGAAGCGGGCGCGGATCGCCTCGTTGTCGGCGTAGCGCTCCGAAAGGAGCTTCACGGCGACTGTCCGCGCCAGGTGGGCGTCCTCGGCGCGGTAGATCTCGCCCATTCCGCCGTGGGCGATCTGCTCGGGCTGCTCGTATCGGGGTGGGAGGACGTCTTCGCCGTTCACCGTGACGGACTGCCCGCCCGGAGCGGACCGAAAACGCTTTGAAGGTTCGGTAAAGAAGCCGGGAGCAGGAGATTCCTTCCGCTAGCCTCAACGCGGGTCGATGCTCATGCGGCGAACGCTCTTCCTACTCACCTGTCTCGCACTCACCCTCGCGGCTTCCGCGCCGGCGGGGCCGCGCGCGCCCGCTCCTGCCCTGGCGCCCGTGACCGCGACGACGTTCGTCGCCAGCGGGCGCGGCTGGGGGCACGGAGTCGGCATGAGCCAGTACGGCGCGCTCGGATATGCCAACGACGGCTGGACGTACGACCAGATTCTGGCCCATTTCTACACCGGCGCCGAGCTCGGGCCTGCACCGGTCGCCCGCGTCCGCGTGCTCGTCGCCGAGGCTCGGTCGAGTGTCACCGTCAGCTCTGCCGTCCCGTTCCGGGTCCGTGACCTCTTCGGCAAGACCTATCCGCTCGCCGCCGGTGAGGTCGTCCTGGGGCCAAGGCTGCGCGTCACCGTCAACGGCGCGCCGACCGACCTCGTCGGGCCGATCCTCTTTCTCCCCGGTAGCGCGCCGCTGACCCTCGACCGCGACCATGCCTACCGGGGCCAGATCGAGGTCGGAGCCACGGGTCAGAAGCTGACTGCGATCAACAGCCTCGGGCTCGAGCAGTATCTCGCCGGGGTCGTCCCCCAGGAGATGCCGAGCGCCTGGCCCGCCGAGGCGCTGAAGGCGCAGGCGGTCGCCGCCCGCTCGTACGCGCTGGCTCACCGCCTCGGCGGCAAGGGCTTCGACCTCTACGCCGACGTCCGCAGCCAGGTCTACGGCGGCATCCGTGGCGAGCAGCCCAGCGCGACCGCCGCGATCGATTCGACCGCGGGCGAGGTGCTGCTCTGGGAGGGAAAGCCGATCGACGCCCTGTTCCACTCCACCTCCGGTGGGACGACGCTCGCCGCCGTGGAGGTGTTCGGCAAGGCCGTGCCGTACCTCGTCGCCGTCGACGATCCGCACAGCGCGCTCTCGCCGGTGAATCGCTGGGGACCGACGCCCATCCCGGAGGCGACGATTCGCAAGGGCCTGAAGCTCCGGTCGCCCGTGACGGCGTTGAAGCTCACGCGCGGCCCGTCGGGGCGCGTCGCAACCGTCCAGGCCGTGACAGCGTTCGGCACGACGACGGTGTCTGGAGCGATGCTTCGTGCCGCTGCCGGGCTGCGCTCGACGTGGATCACCGCGCTGGGCTCTCTCTCGCTCACGCGTCCGGGCGGCGCAGCCGTGTTCGGGAGGCCGCTGACCGTCACGGGCAAGGCTCAGGGCATCAAGGGAGCGGTGCTCAGCCAGCAGATCGACGGCGTCTGGCAGCCGCTCTCCGGCCTGAGCGCGAAGGTGAAGCCGCTCGCGCCAACGAGCTTCCGCATCTCCGCCGGCAAGGTCGCCGGTCCTGTTCTGAAGGTTCCGGTGGCTCCGCTCGTCCGGCTGGGAGCAGCTGCCCGGAGCTTGTCCGGAACAGTCAAGCCACTCACGGCGGGCACCGCCGTCGAGGTTCAGCAGCTCGTAGACGGCAGCTGGTCGACGGTCCTGGAGGCGACCTCCGATGCCGGGGGCCGCTTCGCTGCAGTCGTGCCGGCAGCCGGTGTGTATCGCGCGCGGACTGCTCCGGCGCAGGGCTTCGCGGAGGGGCTCTCCGGGCAGCTCGAGGTGCCGTGATCCGCTCAAGAACCCGCCTCAGACCGAAGCGCTATGTCGCCGGAACGCGCTGGGCGGCCCGTCGACGAGCGATCGGTCTGAAGCAGGTTCTAGTGCTCGGCTGCCTGGCGGCGGGACTCGTGGCGCCGTCCGCAGGCGCGGCGCGCTACGCGGTCGGCGCGGCCTCGGTCGCCGACCTGCCGCGACTGCAGCGCCTGGTCGGCCCGAGCACCGAGAGCCTCGCGCCGCTGCCCGCGCTCGTCGTCGAGCGCGCCAAGGCGCCACGTCTCGCCGCCCTGCCCGGTGCAACCTATGTCGAGCGGCTCGGTGTGCGCCGCCCCGCCTGGGTTCCGAACGACCCGCTGAAGCAGTGGCATCTGACGGTCAACCGCGCCTTCGACTTCTGGGACGTGACGCCGTCACCCCCGCTCGCTGCGGTCCGGGTGGCGGTCATCGACTCCGGCATCGACGCGACCCACCCCGAGTTCGAGGGCAAGATCCTGGATGCGAAGAGCTTCGTCGGGGGCTCGGCGCGGGTCGACTCGCAGGGTCACGGCACCTTCGTCGCCGGCCTGATCGCCGCAGGCGTCGACAACGGGATCGGGGTCGCCGGGATGGCGCCTTCCGCGGAGCTGCTCGTCGCCAAGGTCGTCAACGGCGAGGATCTGATCGACGTCGAGGCGGAGGTCAAGGCGATCCACTGGGCGGTCGAGAACGGCGCGCGCGTGATCAACATGAGCCTCGGCGGCTTCCGCGACCCGCGGGCACCCGACCGGGACGCGTTCTCGCCGCTCGAGGCCGCAGCGGTCGGGTGGGCGTACGGCAAGGGCGTCGTGATCGTCGCTGCCGTCGGAAACAGCGACGAGGTGCCTCCCACACCCTGGCCCTACGCCAGCTATCCGGCGGCGCTCCCCCATGTGCTCGGAGTCAGTGCTCTCGGCCGCGACGGCTCCGTGCCGGCCTTCTCCAACCGGGACAGGATCTACAACGACATGACCGCGCCGGGTCAGGCGATCGTCTCGACGTTCCCGCTCGACCTGACCATGGGTGCGAAGGAGTGCGCCGACCAGGGTTACTCGACCTGCGCGAACGATGCGTTCGCGGACTTCCGCAAGGGCGAGGGCACGTCGTTCGCGGCACCCCAGGTGAGTGCCGCAGCCGCACTTCTGTTCGCCGTCCGCCCGAACCTGGGTCCCGACCAGGTGACCGCCTTGCTGACCCGGACGGCACGCGACGTCAGCGCGGCGACCGGCTGCAAAGCCTGCCCGTTGCAGCGCGACGCGCTCAGCGGTTGGGGCCGTCTCGACGTCACGGCCGCACTGCGCGCGCTCTCAGGCCAGATCCCGGCTCGCGACCGGCTCGAGCCGAACGACGACGCGGGCGAGCAGGCCGCGCCTCTCTGGGGTCAGAAGACGCGGCTCGAGGCCACCCTCGACTTCTGGGACGACCAGAACGACGTCTATGCGATTCGGTTGCGTCGCGGACAGCCCGTCTACGTCAGCGTGCGCGGGCCTGCCGGCCACGACACCAACCTGATCCTCTGGAGCCCCGGCACGAAGAGAGTCGACGACCTCACGGCGGTGGGCCGCGTCGCGCGGCAGTCGGCGCGGCCCGGGCCGGTCGAGAACCTCTCCTACCGCGCGCCGAAGACCGGCACCTACTACGTCCAGGTGAAGCTCGGGACGCGCGGCGCCGGCCGCTACAAGCTCGCGATCGTCAAGGCCTAGCTCGAGCTACTGGTTCTCGAGCAGCTCTTCGTCGGGCACCCCGCGCAGCACCCGGGCGGGGTTTCCCACGACGAGCGTTCGCGGCGGCACGTCCTTCGTCACGACCGCGCCGGCGCCGACGAACGCCTCCTCGCCGATCTCGACTCCGGGGCACAGGATTGCGCCGCCGCCGACACGGGCGCCGCGACGGATCGTCGGGCCTCGCATCTCGGAAAGGCGCTTCTCGGTCCGCCCCATGTAGTTGTCGTTCGTCGTCACGACGCACGGCGCGATGAAGACGTTGTCCTCGAGCGTCGAGTAGGCCGTGATGTATGCCTCGGCCTGGATCTTCGTCAGCGCGCCGACGGTCGTGTCGTTCTCGATGTACGAGCCGCGGCCGAGGACGACGTCGTCGCCGATCTCAACGCGCTCCCTGACACACGACTGGTCGCCCAGGATCACGCGGGCGCCGATCTGGGAGCCCGCGAAGACGATCGCGCCGGTGGAGACGATCGAGCCGTCACCGATCACGGTCGGCGGCAGCGGCTCGCGCTTGGCTGTCGAGCGCGGCGACAGTGTCGGCTGCTTGCCGACCACCGCCCCCTCGAGCACCTTGACGCCCTCGCCGAGGACCGTCCCCTCGTAGACGGTCGCGGTCGGGTGGATCTCAGCCACGCAGCGAGTCCGTCAGGCGGTCGAGCGCGCGCACGACCATGGCGCCATCCTCCGCCACCGTGCGGCGGTCTCCCTCGCCGGCGATCAGCTCGAGAAACGCCTGGCACTCGAGCCGCAGCGGCTCCGAGGTGTCGATCTTCGGGATGTGGATGTCGCCGGAACGGGTCTGCCACTCGCCGTAGGCCTCGGACTGCTTCCACGGCCCCTTCTCGTACACCGTCACTTTCCGCTCCAGCTCCATGTCGTCGAAGACGACCATCTTCTCCTGGCCGACGACGGTCATCTTCCGCATCTTGTGCGGGTCGAGCCACGACAGGTGCATGTGGGCGATCTTCCCGGATGGGAAGCGGAGGTAGCAGAAGACGACGTCCTCGACCCCCGCTGTGAGGAAGTCTCGACCGTGCGCGACGGCCTCGACGGGGTCCTCGCCGATCAGCCAGAGGATCACCGAGAGGTCGTGAACGCCGAGCGACCAGAGCGCGTTCTCGTTCGTGCGCACGATCCCGAGGTTCTGCCGGTTCGTGTAGACACAGAGCACGTCGCCGAGCTCACCGGAGTCGACCAGCTTCTTCAGCATGCGCACGCCCGGGTGGTAGAGCAGCAGGTGGCCGGGCATCAGGACGAGATCGCGGTCGGCGGCAAGCTTGACGAGCTCGTCCATCTCCGGCCCCTTCATCGCCGGCGGCTTCTCGACGAGGACGTGCTTTCCGGCCTCGAGCGCCTGCTTGGCCAGCGCGTAGTGGGTCGGTACGGGCGTGGCAATCACGACCGCATCGAGTGCGGGGTCGGCCAACATCGCGGCGAAGTCGCTCGTCGCCTGTGCTCGCGGGTACCTCGAGGAAAAGGCCGAGCGCTGCTCGTCGTCCAGGTCGCAGAGCCACGCCAGGTCGGAGAGGATGTCGAAGTTCCGCGCCAGGTTCGGGCCCCAGTAGCCGAGTCCGGCCAGGCCCACTTTGACCGGGCTCACAGCTTCCAGACCTGGTCGCTGAGGCGGCCCTTCTCACCGGTCGCGTTGCGGAAGTCGACGATCACGGCGCCGTCGCCGACGAGGGCCTCGTAGTCGATGCCCGCGTGGTCGGTCACGATCGCGATGCAGTCGAAGCTCGCCGGGTCGAGCGGTACCGACGAGAGGCCGTAGTCCGGGAGCTCAGGGACGTGCGGGTCGTGGTAGGAGATCTCCGCGCCTCCGGCCTGCAGCAGCTCGATCAGCTTCAGCGCGGGGCTCTCCCGCATGTCGGCGATGCCCGGCTTGTACGCGACGCCGAGCACGAGCACCTTCGAGCCCTTCAGCGAGCGCTGCTTCCCGTGGTTCAGCGCCTGCGAGATCAGCGACCGGCAGTAGTACGGCATGTTCTCGTTGATCTTTCCCGCCAGCTCGATGAACTCGGTGTAGAAGTTGAACTCGCGCGCCTTCCAGGTCAGATAGAACGGGTCGATCGGGATGCAGTGGCCCCCGAGCCCGGGTCCGGGCTTGAAGCTCATGAAGCCGAACGGCTTCGTCGCCGCCGCATCGACGACCTCCCAGAAGTCGATCTTCATCCGCTCGCACAGCTGCGCCAGCTCGTTGACGAGCGCGATGTTGACGGAGCGAAAGATGTTCTCGAGCAGCTTCGTCAGCTCCGCCGACTCGGGCGAGGTGACGCGGTGCACCGTGTCGACCGCCGAGCCGTAGAGCTCCGCTGCGCGGTCTGTGCACGCCTCGGTGATCCCGCCGACGACCTTGGGCACGTTCTTGGTCGTCCAGTCCTCGCGGCCGGGGTCGACTCGCTCGGGCGAGAACGCGAGGTTGAAGTCCTCGCCCACGCGAAGCCCGGAAGCCTCCAGCCGCGGCAGCAGCTCTTCCCGCGTCGTGCCGGGATACGTCGTCGACTCGAGCACGACGAGGTGTCCCTTGCGCAGCCGCTTGGCGATCTCCTCGACGGCCCCGGTGACGATCGATAGGTCGGGCTCGCGCTGCTTCGAGAGCGGCGTCGGCAGCGCGATCAGGATCGCATCCGCATCGCGCAGCTCGTCGTAGTCGCTCGTGGCGCGCAGGAGGTTCGCGTCGACCAGTCGCTTCAGTGCCTCCGACGGGACGTCCTCGATGTAGCTCTCGCCCCGGTTCAGCTGCGCGACGCGCTCGGCGTCGCGCTCGACGAGGAGTACGCTGCGGCCCGCCTCGGCGAACACCTGGGCGAGCGGGACGCCGACGTAGCCGGCTCCGACAATGGCAACGTCGGTCATCGGCGCGGAATCGTACAGAGGTGGGCCCCAGTTGTGAGTACAGTCGACCGGCTACAATCCGCCGCCGCGGGCCGTTAGCTCAGCTGGTAGAGCAGGGGACTCTTAATCCCAAGGTCGAAGGTTCGATCCCTTCACGGCCCATCCTTATGGCGCAAGATCGGCATCTGCCGAGCAGATTCCGATCGCGCTAAGACCCCTGAAGCTGCGAGGGATGGATTCGGGGCTCGCTCTTTTTGGGTTGAAGCCCGATACCTTGAGGGTCCTTTGACACGTCCTGTAACCAACCAATCTGCAGACGGCGAGCAGCCCGCCGTTGCCCGCGTGCGCACGGGCGAGATCACGGCCTCCCCGGCGGAGCTCGCGTCGATCCTCCGCCACGTCGGCGACGGAATCACCGCGCAGGGCCCCGACGGCCGGCTCGTCTACGCGAACGACGCTGCCGCGCGGCTCTGCGGGCTGGAGACCGCCGAGGAGATGCTCGCTCTCCCCGGCGCCGAGCTGCTCGAGCGGTTCGAGATCCTCGGCGAGGACAGGGCTCCGTTCCCGATCGAAGACCTCCCGAGTCGGCGAGCTCTCGTCACCCGCTCCCCGCGGGAAGCCGTCCTCTGCTACCGCACGCGCTCGAGCGGCGACGAACGCTGGTCGGTCGTGCAGTCGACGCCGATCGTGACGCCCGAGGGTCACGTCCAGCTTGTGATCAACGTCTTTCGCGATATCACCGAGGAGCGCGACGCCGAGGTGAGGCTCCACTTCCTCGCGGAGGCGGGCTCGCTGCTCTCGGCCTCGCTCGACTACGAGGCGACGCTCGCCGATCTGGCCGGACTGCTCGTGCCGCGTATCGCGGACTACTGCATCGTCGACGCGCTCGACGAGGACGGCACGCTGCGGCAGGTGGTGATCTCGCACCGTGATCCGGAGCGCGAGGAGCTGTTGCGTGAGCTGAGGCGGCGCTACCCGCCCGAGGCAAACGAGGCGCACCCGGTGACGCAGGTGCTCAAGCTCCGGACGCCGTTCCTCGTCGACGATGCCCGCGCGGGCGAACTGTCCCGGGCCGCAGTCGACGAGGAGCATCTGGCCTTCTACGAGGCGCTCGGCGCGCTCTCGTACATCGTCGTCCCGCTCGAGGCGCGCGGCCGCCTGCTCGGGACGATCTCCCTCGGAACGGGTGAGTCGGGCCGGCGCTTCGGTGCCACCGACCTCGAGTTGACGCACGAGATCGCCAGGCGAGCCGCGCTCGCGATCGACAACGCCCTCCTCTTCCGGGCGGCCCAGGAGTCGTACGCCCAGCTCGACACGATGCTCCGCTCGGCCCCGGTCGGGATCGGCTTCTGGGATCGCGACCTTCGCTTCGTCCGCGTCAACGATGCCCTCGCCACCCTGAACAGGCTCCCGCCCGAGGAGCACATCGGAAGAACGCTCGGCGAGGTGATTCCGACCCTCGCTCCCGCGCTCGAGCCGCTCTACCGCCGCGTGATCGAGTCGGGCGAGCCGGTCGTCCACACCGAGTCCACCGACGACGCTGCCCTGCACATCGGTGAGCGTCGCCACTGGCTCTCGAGCTACTACCCCGTTCGCACAGCCGACGGCGAGACGATCGGGGTCGGCGGGTTGATCATCGAGATCACCGACCGTAAGCGGGCCGACGACCGCCTGCGGCTGCTCGCCGAGGCGGGCGAGCTCTTCTCCACTTCGCTCGACCGTGACGAGATCGCCGCCCGAATCGCCCAGGTCGCGGTGCCGCGGCTGGCCGACACGTGCAACGTCTACGTGGCCTCGGGCGACCACCTCGAGCGCGTTGCCTGCGTGAGCGACGACCCGAGGCTCCGGCCGACCCTCGAGGCCCTACCGGCGTCCTTCGCGCTCGAAGGCGCCGGGACAGGCGCGCTGGCGAGAGTGTTCGAGACCCGCGAGCCGGTGCTGCTCGCGACGGTCACAGACGAGTACCTCGCCGAACTGGGTCGTCTCGGCGCCGATTCTACGACGTTCGGCGCGATCGGCACCCGTTCGTTGATGCTGCTGCCGATCGCCGCCCGTGGCGAGTCTCTCGGCGTCATGACGCTCGGCTCGCGCCAGCCCGAGCGCTTCGACGAGCACGACCTCGACCTCGGCCAGGAGCTCGCCGGGCGGGCCGCAGTGGCGATCGACAGCGCCCAGCTCTTCCGGGCCGTCGAGTCGCGCGCACAGGCGGCGCAGGCGCTGGAGTTCGTCGGCGACGGTGTCTTCCTCGTCGGGCGCGACGGAGTCGTCCGGCTCTGGAACCCTGCCGCGTCCCGGATCACCGGGCTGGCGGAGGCCGACGTCGCCGGAGCGCCGGCCGTCCGGGTGCTCGCCGGGTGGCCGCTCGACCAGGTCGGCGAGCGGCCGCAGACCTTTCCCGTCGACGGCCCTCGCGGGGAGCTCTGGCTCTCGCTCACGGCGGCGAAGTTCTCTCACGGCACGGTCTTCGCGTTCCGCGATCTGACCGAGGAGCGGGCGATCGAGCAGCTGAAGAGCGACTTCGTCTCCACGGTCTCGCACGAGCTGCGCACCCCGCTGGCGGCGATCTACGGGGCTGCGATGACGCTCAGGCGCGACGACGTCGTGCTCGGCGACGACCAGCAGGAAGGGATGCTCGCCGTGATCGCCGGCGAGTCGGAACGGCTCGCTCGGATCGTCAACGACATCCTGCTCGCGAGCCGGCTCGACTCCGGCGCCGCACCCTTCGACATCGGCCGGGCCGATGCGCTCGAGATCGCGCGTGGCGTTCTGGCTGCTGCGGAGACGCACCTCCCGGCCGGCATCGAGCTGGTGCTCACCGCTCCGGCTTCAGACGTGCACGTCGCGGCCGACCCCGACGGGCTCCGGCAGGTGCTCGTCAACCTGGTCGAGAACGCGGTCAAGTACTCGCCGGAGGGCGGCCGCGTCGAGCTCGAGCTGGAACCGGCCCAAGGGCGGGTTCGCTTCGCCGTCCGCGACCGGGGCCTCGGGATTCCCCTGGCCGAGCACGAGCGGATCTTCGAGAAGTTCTTCCGCCTCGACCCGAATCTCTCACGCGGCGTCGGAGGCACCGGGCTCGGGCTCTACATCTGCCGGGAGATCGTGCGCGGGATGGGCGGGCGGATCCGCGTCGAGTCCGATCGCGGGCGCGGCTCGACCTTCTCGTTCGAGCTGCCGCTGGCGTGAAGCGCACACTCTTCGTGACGCTCGGGCTGCTGGTCGTGACAGCCGCGCTGATCTCGCTCGCAGCCTGGGAGCCGTGGAAGTCCCGCGAGCGCGAGCACGAGGTCGCATGGATCGAGGCTTACGCCGCCTGGAGCGACCGGATCGACGCCGGGCTGTCCAGCGGTGACTATCTGCCCGGGGCGGAGTGCGAGGAGGAGTACGCGAGGGAGGTCGGCGACCCACCGGGACGACTCGCGGCTGCCGCGGAGATCGTACTGGCCGGCTGCAAACGGCTGCGGAATTCCATTGCAGCCTCGGACCTGCAGGCGGGCAGCGAGGAGTGGTACTCCGTTCGCGATGCCGTCCTCGCGGATCTGACCGACCGGCGGGCACGCGTCGCCTCCCCTGAGCGATCGCCTGAGCTTGCCGCGCAGGCAGCGTCGCTCGCCGGCACGCACCCCGAGGTGCTGTGCTGGTCGAGCACGAACTGGCACGAGCTAGCCGAGGAGTGGAGCCTGATCCAGGTGGACGAGCTTTGGCCAATCGGATTCGCTGACCAGGAAGGTGGTCGGATTCACCTGGCGCCGGAGATCTGCGGTCCGCTCCATCGCTTCTTCAGTGGCAGCTATGCGCCCAACCTCAACGACGACAGCCTCGTCCTCGCGACCGCCCTCGTCACTCTCGCGCATGAGGCCGAGCACCTCCGCAGTCCTGAGTTCACCGAGGCCCAGGTCGAGTGCGTGGCGATCCAGCGCGTGCGGGATCTCGTCCGCGCCTCCGGCAGGAAGCGGTCGTACGAAGACCTGATGACCGGCCTAGCCTGGGACGTCGGGTATCCGAACGTACCTCCGGAATATCGGACGGCTGAGTGCCATGACGGTGGTGCACTCGACGTTCGGCCCGAGACGTCTGTTTGGCCGTAGGCCAACGAGAAGAGGCGGCCCGCAGGCCGCCTCTTGCTCGAGCGTGGATACAGCTAGTTGGACTAGACGCGCGGGCCGTCCTCGACGTAGGTCGTCGTCCGGCGCGAGCCGTTGGCGAAGCCGCCCCACGACGACCAGAAGATCATCGAGAGGACGAGACCGAGAGCGCCGACGACCATGAGGATGACGCCGATCGTCTGCAGCTCGAGACCAGAGACCGTGGCGTTGACGGCCCAGGTCAGGATCGCCCCGACGGCGATCAGAAAGATGCTCACTCCAAGACCCATTTTCGCTCCTCCTTGATAGGCGGGGGTGCCTTCTTGCTGTGCCCGTTTTCCCGGGCCCTCTACCAAACGATTGAAGCGTCGTTTCAGGTGCGGGTTGCGGTAGGCTCGCCGCGGTGCGCAGGGGCTCCATCGTCCGCATCACGATCTACGGCGTCCTCGCGGGCATCGCCGCGTCGCTGGTCGCCGTGCTGGTCCCGTGGCTGCCCACCTCGGCCTCCGAGGAGATGGACCGGATCGAGTTCGCGTTCTGGTTCACGACCGTCATCTGCATCGGCGTCTTCTCGGTCGTGGCGGCCGCGATCATCTACTCGATCCTCAACTTCCGCGTCCAGCCCGAGGACGAGTCCGACGGGCCTCCGATCCACGGGCACACCGGCCTCGAGATCGTCTGGACGGCGATCCCGGCGGTGCTCGTGACCGCGATCGCGATCGTCAGCGCAATCGTGCTGGCGAGAAACGACGACGCCGGCCCGAACCCGATTCGCATCGCGGTGACCGCGCAGCAGTTCGCATGGAAGTTCGAGTACCCCGGCGACAAGAAGGTCGTGTCCGGGGAGCTCGTGCTGCCGGTCGACAAGCCGGTGAAACTGACGCTGCATTCCCTCGACGTGATCCACTCCTTCTGGGTTCCCGAGTTCGGCCAGAAGTCCGATGCCGTCCCCGGGGTGGAGACGACACTCGTGATCACGCCGACGAAGAAGGGCAAGTACAGGGTTATCTGCACCGAGCTTTGCGGTCTCGGGCACTCCACCATGCGCGCGCCCGTCCGCGTCGTCGACCAGGCGACGTACGAGAAGTTCCTGGCCGACAAGGCTGGAGCCGGCGCTCCTGACGAGACCTCGGGCAAGTCGATCTTCACGGCGGCGGGCTGCAGCGGTTGTCATGCCTTTGCGCCCGCTGGTAGCGACGCAGAGGTGGGGCCGAAGCTGGACAACGTCGATCCACGCGGGCGGCCGGTGGACGAATTCCTGCGGGAGTCGATCGAAAATCCGAACGCTTTCGTCGAGCCCGGGTTCCAGCCCGACGTGATGCCCAGCACCTACGCCAAGACGCTCACCGGCAAGCAACTCGACGCGCTCGTGCAGTATCTGGTCGACGGACAGAAGGGGAGTTAGTGACCGACGTAGCCCATGCGGCACCAGAGGCGCACCACCACGCTCCAGCCCCGCCGCGGCGCGGGATCAAGCGCCTGACCGGGCCTGGGTTCCTGCGTGCTGCCTGGATGGCGCCGCTCTTCTGGGCGCTCGGCACCGGGCTCGTCCTCTTCTTCCGCTGGCTCGGGCACTACGAGCCGACGGCGGACTGGACCGTGATCACCGTCGTTGGCTTCCTCACCACCGCGCCGATCGGCTTCCTCGCCGGCATCGGTGCCTTCGACTACTGGCTCTACTACATCGCGGGGCGCCCGACGCGCGTCGACGACCACGCAAGCCACGGCGCCTTCAGCTGGCGCGACTACTTCAAGGTCAACACCGACCACAAGGTGATCGGCGTCCAGTACCTGGTGACGACGTTCTTCTTCTTTACGGTCGGCGGCGGCTTGGCGATGCTCTTCCGCGCCGAGCTCGCGAACCCGGACATGCAGTACGTCGACACGCAGACCTTCAACGGGCTCGTGTCGGAGCACGCGGCGCTGATGATCTTCCTCTTCATCATCCCCGCGTTCGCGGGCCTCGCGAACTTCGCGGTACCGCTGATGCTCGGCGCCCCCGACATGGCGTTCCCGCGGCTGAACGCGCTCTCCTACTGGCTCCTACCGGTCGCCGGCCTGATGTTCCTGGCCGCCTTCCTCGCGCCGGGCGGCGCGTTCGCAACCGGCTGGACGAGCTATGCGCCGCTCGCCTCGGAGCAGCCGCTCGGCCAGGTGTTCTTCAACATGGGCGTTCAGTGGGCCGGTGCGTCGTCGATCATGACCGCGCTCAACTTCCTGGTCACGATCATCACCATGCGTGCGCCCGGAATGACCTTCTGGCGGATGCCGCTGCTCGTGTGGGCGAACTTCACGACCTCGCTGCTCGTCGTGATCGCGACCCCGTTCATCGCGGGCTCGCAGTTCTTCGTCATGTTCGACCGGGTGATGCACACAAACTTCTTCCACGTCGCCGAGGGCGGCTACGTGCTCGGCTACCAGCACATCTTCTGGTTCTACTCCCACCCGGCGGTCTACATCATGATGCTGCCCGGCTTCGGGATCATCTCGGAGGTCATGGCCGTCTTCTCCCGGAAGCCGATCTTCGGCTACCGGCTGATGGCGCTCTCGCTGATGGGAATCCTCGTGCTCGGCTTCTCGGTCTGGGCCCACCACATGTTCGTGGCCGGCCTGGCGCCGTGGCTGCGGGTCCCGATGATGGTCACGTCGATGATCATCGCGGTGCCGACAGGGATCAAGATCTTCTCCTGGCTCGCCACGATGTGGGAGGGGAAGCTGCACTTTCGGACGCCGATGCTGTTTGCGCTCGGCTTCATCTCGATGTTCGTGCTCGGCGGGCTGTCGGGGATCTTCCTCGCCTCGGTGCCGATCGACATCGCCGCGTCGGACACGTACTTCATCGTCGCCCACATCCACTACGTGCTCTTCGGAGGATCGGTCTTCACGATCTTTGCCGGGATCTACTACTGGTTCCCGAAGATGACCGGCCGGATGTACTCGGAGCGGCTCGGCAAGCTCCACTTCTGGCTCACGTTCATCGGCTTCAACGGCACGTTCTTCCCGATGCATTGGATCGGCCTGCAGGGTATGCCGCGACGCGTTGCGGATTACTCGGCGGAGTTCGGCAACTGGAACCTCGTCATCTCGATGTTCTCGTTCCTGCTCGGCGCCTCGACGATCGTCTTCTTCTACAACGTGATCGTCAGTTGGCACCGCGGTCCGATCGCGCCGTCGAACCCGTGGCGGGCGATGACGCTCGAGTGGCAGGTGACCTCGCCGCCGCCGGTCTTCAACTTCGACGAGATCCCGCAGGTGGTCGGCGGCCCGTACGAGTACGGGGTGCCTGGGGCGAAGCACGCGGTGTTGCGTGGCGGAGCCGCGACGGTGCACGAGGAGGAGGTCGTCCATTGAGCAGCGAGCAGCGCAAGATCCTCGTGGTCGCGAACGAGACGCTCCTGGGCGACGAGCTGCTGCAGGCCGTACGGCGGCGTGACGCCAAAGGTGACGCGCTGGTCGTCGTGATCGCACCTGTGAACGCCCCGCGTGAGGGCTACGTCGTCTACGACAACACGCGGCGGGCGTCGGCGGGCCGGCGGCTCGACCGGACGCTCGCGAGCTTTCGAGCGGCGGGCATCCACGCCATGGGACACGTCGTCGATAACGATCCGTTGACCGCGGTGAAGGACGCGATCGCGATCGAGGAACCGGACGAGCTGATCGTCTCGACGCACCCGGAGGCGAAGTCGGGCTGGCTGCGGCGCAACCTGCTCGCCGAGATCCGCAAGGTGGCCGGCGAGCGGCCCGTCGAGCACGTCGTCTCCGAGGGCGCCGAGCGAACGGGCGCCGAGAACGTGCTCGTGCTCGCGAACGAGACGGTGCTCGGGGAGCCGCTCCTCGACCGCATCCGAGCGAAGGCGAGCGACGGAGAGACCAGCTTCCTGATCGTCAGCCCGCAGAGCGACCCGAATCACGGTGAGCATCGAGAGGCCGAGCAGCGGCTGCGCCAGGCCCTGGCCAAGCTGCGCTCGGAGGGAATCGACGCGCACGGGCAGGTGGCGCACCCCGATCCGTTCACCGCGGCGATGCACGCGGTCCGAGACGAGCGCGTCGACTCGATCCTCGTCTCCACGTTCCCGGAGCAACGTGGGTCGTCGTGGCTCAAGCGGGACCTGATTGGGCGGCTGCGCAGCGAGACGAATCTGCCCGTCGAGCACGTCGTCGTCGAGCCGGCCCAGGTCGTGGCATGAGCGCGCACGCGGATGCGCCCCACCACGGCCCGCCGATCGCGAACCAGAGCTCCCGGATCGACGCCTCGGTGCTCGGCATGTTCCTCTTCATCGCCTCGGAGGCGATGCTCTTCGGCGCCTTCTTCACGGCCTACTTCTTCGTTCGCGTGGTCAATCCGGACGCTCAGCCCTGGCCGCTGCCGCCGTTCCACCTGCCCGTGTTCGTCGCTGGGGTCAACACCACCATCCTCGTGACGTCGAGCTTCACGATGCACTGGGCCCTGCAGTCGATCAAGCGGGGGAACCGGAACGGGCTGAAAGCGGGGCTCGTGCTCACGCTGCTGATGGGGCTCGCGTTCCTCCTCACCCAGATGCTCGAGTACGCCCGCATCGGCTTCAATCCGGGCGACGGCGCGTTCGGGACAATCTTCTTCGGCCTGACGGGGCTGCACGGTGCGCACGTCTTCATCGGGCTGACGCTGCTGTCGGTCGCGACTGTGAGGGCGTTCCGCGGCCACTTCACGCCGGAGCATCATCACGGTGTCGAGATCCCGGGAATCTACTGGCACTTCGTCGACGTAATGTGGATCGTGGTGTACGCGACGATCTACCTGCTCTAGACCGTGGCCCGGAACCCCTTCCGAAGCGAAGCCGAGGCCTACCGCTTCCTGTTGCTGACGGTGGGGTACTTCGCGCTGATCGTCGCGGGGGCCGCGATCGCGACGTGGCTCGGCGTGGTGGTGTTCGTCGTTCTCAGCGCCACGGTCGTCTGGCTGTGGCTCCGGTCGCGCTCCGACGAGCCGGCGCGGCGAGCGTCGGTTGAGCGACACGGCGGCGTGAACGAGCGCCGGATCCTCGTGATCGCCAACGAGACGGTCGGGGGGCAGGAGCTGCTCTCGATCCTCCGGCGCAAGGCGGAGGGAGTGCCGAGTCGTGTCCTCGTCGTCTGTCCGGCACTCAACTCGGCGATGCGAACCTGGGCGTCGGACGAGGATGGCGCGCGCGCCGCGGCGCAGGGCCGGCTCGATGCCAGCATCGCCCAGCTCGCGAGCGACGGGATCCAGGCGGAGGGTGAAGTCGGCGACGGCGACCCGCTGCAGGCGATGGAGGACGCGCTGCGCACCTTCGGCGCGGACGAGATCGTCATCTCGACGCACCCGCAAGGGCGCTCGCAATGGCTCGAGCGCGATGTGGTCGGCGCGGCACGTGAGCGCTTCGCAGTCCCGATCACGCACGTCGTGGTCGACCTCGAAGCGCGCTCGTAGACAGGTTACTTGCCGGCGTTCGTGGCGACGAAGTCGGCGACGGCCGCGATTTGCTCAGCCGAGTAGGAGTCCTTGAAGGAGGGCATCACGCCCTTGCCGTTCGTGACGCGCTCGATCACCTTGTCCTTCGAGGGCTTCGCGTCGTCGAGGTTCGGGCCGACGTTCCCGGTCGCGCCTGCGGACTTGAGGGTGTGGCAGCCGCCGCAGCCGGCCTCGGCGAAGATCGACTTGCCGTCAACCCCGCCGCTGCCCCCGGAGGCAGTTCCCGGCTCCGTGCTGACGGGGAGCGACGCCTTCGAAGCGACGTAGGCCGCGACGGACTCGGCATCGTCACCCGTGACGATGTCCCTGGGCATGCCCGGCGAGCCGGTCGTCGGCTCTTCGACGGCATACGAGATCTGATTGCGGACAACGGCGCGGATCGTCCCCACTCCGAGCCCGTCCGCACGCGACTGACGGAAGGCGTCGTCGAGGTTGGGCCCGATCACGCCCTTCGTGCCCGCGTCCGCCAGCGTGTGGCACTGGGCGCACTTCGACTTGAACAGCTCCTTGCCGCGCGTCGTGTCGCCGCTCCCGGCCTCCGAGAGGCCGGTGGTGCCGCAGGCGCTCGCGGCGAGCGCCGCGAGCAGGACCGCGCAGGCACCGGCCAGCCCGCGCAGCTTCACCCTAGGCCGCAGACCCCGAAGCTGGAGATCCCGCGCCGACCGCCGCTTCGCGCGTCGGGTGGATCGTGAACACGCGGTCGAGGCCCGTGATCTCGAAGATCTTCGTGATGTTCCGGTCGCTGCACACGAGCGAGAGCTGACCCTCGTTCGTCCGGAGGCGCTTTACACCGCCGACGAGGACGCCGAGTGTGGTCGAGTCGATGAACGTGGTGTCGGTCAGGTCGACGATGACGTCACGGCCACCGTGGTCGATCACTTCGAGCAGCTTCTGCTTGAACTCCGGCGCGGTGTAGAGATCCACCTCACCCGCAAGGGAGATGACGTACTGCTCGTTGCTGAGTTTCTCGGTTTTGACGTCGAAGTTCATGTTCTCGGCTGCCCCCGGTCTCGCCCGACAGAATGTGCGGTGTCTTTCCCGGTCGCGGGTGAGTCTAACCAGACGGCGCGGGGGTTTGCGCGGCCTTCAGCTGCGCGATCTGCTGCTTGACGATCGGAGCGGTCGGATCGTCGGGCGCCAGCTTGAGGAACTGCTGGTACGCGGTGATCGCCTTCGGCGTGTTCCCGCTCTGTTGCGCCGCCTGCGCCAGCTCGAGCTGGACGTTCGGATCCCTCGGAGCGGCGGTAGCGAGCTTCTCGTAGGTCTGCTCCGCCTTCTGGAACGCCGCCTGAGCGGCCGTGTACGCAGTCGTGACCGCCTGGTTCGCCTCGGTCGAGATCGCCTGCTGGACCGGATCGGTGCCGAGGGTCGCGCCCTTTCCGAGGTCGAGCGGTGTGGTGAGGGCCGAATCGAAGATCAGATAGCTCGCGCGGACCTGAGCGTCCTGCGCGTCCCGCGCGAGCGCGGTCGCACGACCCAGGTGGAGGCCGGCCAGCTCCTGGAGGGCCTCCTGATCCTTCGGCTTGAGCGCGAGGTAGCGGTTCAGCACGACGATCGCCTCGTCGGTCTGGCCGTCCCCCTGCAGAGCGGTCGAGAGGTTGCGCAGCGCCTGAGCGCTCTTCGGGCTCTTCTTCAGCTGAGCGCGCGCGTCGGAGACGGAGACGTTGCCGTTCGGGGTGCCGCCGCTGCCACGGAGGAGGTCGCCGATGCTCGCGTTCTGGTTTGCGCCGATCCCGAAGCCGACGAAGCCGACGGCGAAGACGAGCGCGAGGAAGACGAACATCCACTTCGCGTGGCCGCGCAGCCGCGTGAAGAACATGGTGTCCTCTATCGCTCTGAGGTCGCTGTCGCGCTTGTGGCTGCGTTGTGCAGCATGCGCTCGCGAGCTCTTGACGCTTCGTCGATCAGCTCGTGCCACTCGAATCCTCCTCTCTCGTACCGTGCCTCGCCGTCGACGAGGGTAGCCAGGACGCGCTCAGGGGCGCCGCCGTAGACGACAGCGGCTGCCGGATCCTCCCATGGTAGATACGGCGAGCCGGAAAGGGAGACGATCGCGACATCCGCGCGCTTGCCTGGCACGAGCGAGCCGATCTCGTGCTCCAGGCCGAGCGCTCGTGCGCCGCCGAGGGTTGCGAGCTCCAGTGCGGCGGAGGCTGAGATGGTGTCGGCGCGTTCCTCGCGCGCCCGTGCGAACGAGACCACGGTCCGAAGCTCCTCGAAGAAGTCGTGCGACGGCACCGACGAGACGCCGTCGGTCCCGACACCGATCCGGAGGCCGGCAGCTCGGAGCTCCGCCAGCGGCGCGATGCCGCAGCCGAGCAGGGCGTTCGAGCGCGGACAATGCGCGACGGCAACGCCGTGGCGGGAGAGCAGGTCGATCTCCTCGTCGTCGACCTTCACGCAGTGGGCGGCCACCATTCGCTCGTCGAGCAGGCCCGCAGCAGCGAGCCGCCGGATGCCGCTCTGGCCGTCCGGCTCGATCAGCATCTCGGCGAGCGGCTGCCACGGCCCCTCGCCGCGGAGGAGCCAGTCGAGCTCGTCGCCGCTCTCGTTCAGGTGAGTCGCGACCGGCAGGTCGAGGGCTGCGCAGGCGGCGTACACCTCCGTCGAGCAGGTGTACGGCGCGTGCGGAGAGACGCCGAGCCCGACACGCTCCGAGAGCGCGGGAGAGACGTACTCACGGTTGTCCTCGAACCGCCCCAGCGCCTCGACCGCCTCGCTTCCGAACACCTCCAGATAGACGATCGCGCGTAGGCCCAGGTCAGCGCACGCGTGGGCGCTGGCCCCGGAGAATGCGAGGTCACCGGCCGTCGTGATCCCGGAGCGGAGACATTCGGCCGCGCCGAGCCGTGCGATCGCCTCCATGTCCGCGCGCTCCAGCCGGCGCTTGCGCTCGACGTGCGTGGAGATCCAGGGGCCGAAGGAGAGGCCGTCGCCGAAGCCGGCGTAGACCGCGTACTCGAGGTGGGTGTGCGCATTGACGAAGCCCGGCAGGATCACCGCCTCCGGGAAGCGCTCGCCCTCGCCGAGTTCGGTAGCCGTTCCCACCGCGGCGATCCGCCCGTCTTCGATCGCGATCGCGCCTCCTTCGATCGGCTCGCCTTCGACCGGGAGCACCCAGTCGGCCGAGATGACCCTCACTCGGCCGCCCACCGCGAGGGCTCGTTCACCAGGCCCCAGCGCTTCTCCATGAACGAGGAAAGCCAGATCGAGAACTCGAACAGGAAGAGGAGCGGGAAGAACTCCAGTGCGAGTGAGACCGGGTCGACGGTCGGGAGGAGGATCGCGAAGACGAGCATCGCCGCGATTCCCACCCGGCGGTTGCTGCGGAGCTTTGCCGCCGTGAGGACGCGCAGGCGCACGAGTGCCAGGATGAAGATCGGCATCTGGAATGCCAGTCCGGTCGCGAGCATCGTCAGCGTGACGAACGAGAAGTAGTAGCTCGCCCGGATCTGCACCTGGAAGATGTCGTCGTTGAAGTTGGTCAGGAAGTTGAGCGCTCGCGGCATCACGACGAAGTACGAAAACGCCACGCCGCCGGCGAACAGCACGGTCGAGAAGGTGGCGAAGACCGCCACAGTGCGTTGCACGCTCGTTTCGATCGCGGGTGCGAGGAACGCCCAGAACTGGTAGAGGAGGACCGGCAGCGTCACGGCGATCGCCACCGCGAGGCTCACCTTGACGGCGGTCGTGAACGGCTCGACGACGCCCAGCGTGACCAGGTGCTTGTCGTCGGGCAGCGGCTTGCTCAGCCACTTGACGATGCGGTCCTGAAACGCGAACGCGACGGCGAAGGCCGGGGCCAACGTGAGCAGGCTGATCAGGAGCCGGGTGCGGAGCTCGCCCAGGTGCTCGACCAGTGTCGCTTCCTCCCCGTGCTGCAGGCGCCGAGGGAGACGCTTCAAGGCCACGTGCGGGAGAGTTAGGAGGGTTTGGCGGAGTAGTGGCTGTGCCGCCGGGCCGCGCTGCTCGCCCCGATGCGGCGTCCTCGGTCGTGTCGATAGCAACCGCTATCGACGCTCCCTGCGTTCTTGCCTCGGAACGAGCATCGCACCCCTGCGACGAGCACCACTCCGCCAAACCCTCCTAGGAGACGGTGTCGCGCTCGCGCTGCTCGTGCGCGACCGGATGCTCGTCGGCGGGCGGGAGCTCCGAGGCGAGGCGGTGGTGCACGGGCTCGTCGTCGTCGTCCTTGCCGGAGATCGAGTCCTTGAACTCGCGCATCCCTTTGCCGAGCGAACGGCCCATCTCCGGCAGCCGCTTGGGCCCGAAGATGATCAGCAGGGCGACGAGGAGGATGACGAGTTCGGTAACACCGATTCCGAAGGGCATGCCCCTCACTTTAGCACCGTTTCCGCAGCCCCAACCCTGGGGAGGCTGGCACGATGAAGACACCCGTCTCGAACCAGGTGATCGTCGTTTCCGGTGCGTCGAGCGTCATGGGGCGGGCCGTGACGCGACCTCGCCGGCGCTCGCGGCGCCAGGGTCGTCGTCTCGGCGCGGAATGCCGAAGCGCTGTGGATGGACATGCGCCTACGGCTCGGCAAGACCGGCTCTGTGGCCGCTTTCGGCCTCTCTGCTCTCGCGGGAGCGATCGGCTACCATGCAATCACGAAGCGGCGCGCAAGCCCGCTCTAATCCTGGAAAAGAGGGATCACAAGCTTGGCGTTTCTGGAGATCAAAAACCTGCACGTCGCGCTCGAGGACGGCACCGAGATCGTCAAGGGTGTCGAACTCTCCGTCGACCTGAACGAGAAGCACGCCATCATGGGCCCGAACGGGTCCGGCAAGTCGACGCTCGCCTACGCGCTCATGGGCCATCCGGCGTACGAGATCACCGAGGGCGAGATCCTGCTCGACGGCGAGAACATCGTCGAGGCCGGCGCCGACGAGCGCGCGCAGAAGGGTCTCTTCCTCGCCTTCCAGTATCCGCACGCGATCCCGGGCGTGACCGTGACGAGCTTCCTCCGGAGCGCGATCAACGCGATCCGGAAGGCCAAGAACGGCGGCCAGGACGACCCGATTCCGGTGAAGGAGTTCCGCACCGAGATCCTCACGGCCATGGAGCACCTGAAGGTGCCGCGCGAGCTCGCCTCTCGCTACCTGAACGACGGCTTCTCGGGCGGTGAGAAGAAGCGCGTCGAGATCCTGCAGATGGCGCTCCTCCAGCCCAAGATCGCGATCCTCGACGAGACCGACTCCGGGCTCGACATCGACGCGCTGCGCATCGTCGCGAACGGCGTCAACGAGCTCGTCGGCCCCGGCATGGGCGCGCTCCTGATCACCCATTACCAGCGGATCCTGAACTACGT
>JANMJY010000277.1:0-2313 GCA_031371615.1 Actinomycetes bacterium
GGGCGTCATGCCGCTGATCGCCTCCGTCACGAGCTCGACGTTCGGGCGCTGGAGCGCGCGGAGGAAGTGGGAGCTGAAGAGGACACGCTTGCAGCCGAACGGGTAGCTCGGCCAGACCTTGCGCCGCAGCTCCCGGTCTCTGAGCTGCCAGCGCATGAACGCGGCCGAGCGAACACGTCCAAGCTGTCCCAGGGTCCGCGGGTGGCGGATCATCAGCGTCAGCGCCTCGCCGTAGTTGTAGGTGAAGCCGCGACGGAAGCGCTGGACGCCCGCAACGTGCTGGACGAGCGCCCGAACCAGTCGCGGGTACGCGCGGTTCCGGCGCGGGAGAAACCAGTTTCCGGTTCGCTGGAACACAACGACCTGCTGCGCCTGCTTGGCGATCTCCGGCACGAACTGCACCGCGCTCGCGCCCGTTCCGATCACAGCGACGCGCTTGCCGCGCAGGTCGTAGTCGTGATCCCACGCAGCGGAGTGAAAGCTCCGACCCGCGAACTCGTCTCGGCCCTCGATCCGCGGGATCGCCGGTTGGTGGAGCTGCCCGGTCGCGACCACGACAGCGTCTGCGTTCCACGCGCGGCCATCCGCGCTCTTCACCGTCCACCCGCGCAGCGCGTCGTCCCAGGTACACGAGCTGACGTGGGTGTCGAGGGTCATCAAACGGTCGACGCCGTGCTCGCGGGCGATTTCATGCAGATAGCTGAGGATCTCCCCCTGCGGCGAGCACAACCGCGACCAGTCGCGGCGCTGCGCGAACGAGAACGAATAGAGGTGGCTGGGCACGTCGCACGCGGCGCCCGGATAGGTGTTGTAGAACCACGTCCCGCCGAAGTCGGACGCCCGCTCGAGCAGGCTGACGTCCGTGATGCCGTGCCTGCGCAGCTCGATCGCGGTCGCGATCCCGCCGATGCCGGCGCCGACGATGACCACTCTCACGTCACTGGGGTCCCGACCTTCTCCATTTTCCGGTAGAGCGAAAGGATCGCGACCGCCAGCCCGGCCAGCCCGCCGAGGAAGATCCAGGCGGCCACGCGGCCCGTCTCCAGGTCTCCCCACTCCCGAATCACGCCGACGAGCAGGAGCGCAGTTGCCACGAGGAACGTCTGGAGGAGCATGCGCCACGAGCTCCACCGCCCGTCGAGCGAGAGGAGCAGAGCGGCGAACGACACTTGAGCCAGGAAGGCGGCCACGACGCGTGTGGTGAGCGGCGTCAGCGACCACGGCCCGTGATCGACGCCGATGCTCGGCGAGAGCAGAAGGACGAGCGCGGTCGCACCGACTGCTGCGGAGATCACCCGAGCGGCCACCCGGACTCCGGCCGAGACCATCGGGTCACCCGCCTCCGGCCGCTGCGGATCGGTACGCCGGTTCCACGACCAGAACGCGGTGACGGCGAAGGGCGACGCGACGTAGATGATCACCCACGCGTAGAACGCGAAGGCGGCCAAGAACGGGGCATCGCCGTGGTTGAACTTGTCCCAGTGGATCACGGTGACGATCAGCATGATCGCGGCGAAGAAGGCGGCCGAGAGGATGCCGGCCGAGACCGTGTGCCAGCGCCTCCCGAGCGCCGCGCGGGTGAAGAAGTACGCACCGGCGCCGTAACTCGCCCCCATGAAGATCTGCGTCAGGTCGGCCTTGATCGGCCAGGCCCACAGGTCCTCGGAGTGGCCCGGCAACCCCCAGAGCACAACGAGCGCGGGAACCAGGACCGCGACGACGACCCAGCTCAACCAGCGCGTCTCCCGGAAGATCGCGTCGTCTCGTTGCACGTCGCGCGAGCTTACTCCCCTCGCGCGGACGGATGAAGGAGCGGCACCTGCGCTTCCCAGCCAACGCAGGACAGCCGCCGGCGCCGCGGACCGGGCCGGGGCGCCGCCGGCGCCCCGCCCGCGAGCTAGCTGAGAGCTCAGGCGGGCCTCCTACCGAGGAAGACGAGGAAGTCGTCGTCTCGCGCCGGCTCGGCGTCGTTGTGGTCGCCGCGCACCTCGATCTCGACGAAGCCGGCGTTCTCCAGCATCAGCACGAGCTCGTTGCGGAAGTAGAGCCGCATCGTCAGCAGGTGCGTGTCCTCGGCGACGAGCTCGCCGCCACGCCACATGAACGCCCGCATCTCCCACGTGACGCTCTGGTCGAGCGGGTCGAAGTCGAGGATGCGGCTGCGCAACTCGTACTCGGCTCCGTCCGAGCCCAGGCGTCGCTCGCCCGGCGGGCGCTGCGGCCTCGGCAGCTCCTGGCGCTTCTCCTTCAGCCAGTACTGCCACTGCACGCCGTCCGCGTACGGGACCTCGTTGTCGAGCACGAGCAGCCCGC
>JANMJY010000278.1:0-4012 GCA_031371615.1 Actinomycetes bacterium
TGTGCCTCGAATCGGCGAAGCCCGGCCCGAGCACACTGTCGGTATTGACGTGGTGAAGGATGCACTCGTCGGCCGCGTTCACAACGTCCGAGTCCGCGCCCGACCACGCCTTCACGTCGCCGTAACCGGCGGACGTCTCGATCGTGCCGTTGCCGTTCCGGTCGACGCACTGGTTCAGCTCGGCGAGGCCGACGTGCGTGACCCCGCCGGGGCCGCGATGGCCCACCCAGACGCTCCCGTCGATCCCCACCGTCGTTCGCGAGGACTCACGGCAGCTCGCGAGGTCGGAAATGGTGCGGAACTCGCCCAGGATGTCGCCCGTCTCGGTGTTGATCTTCGCGATCGTGCACCGCTGCGAGAGGGAGATCCAGATGAACGGGAAGGTTCCGCTCGACGTGTTCAGCTGAAGTTGGTTGTTGCTCGGCGCCGAGTGGTTGACGTTGACCAGCGTCCCCTGGTCGAAGTCGGCATCGAGCGTGTAGAGCACCTTGCTGCCTGCGACAGGCGCGCCGTTACCCGGAGCGCCACCCGCCAGCAGAACGACGCCGGCAGCAACCAGCGCCAAGAGCAATCGAAAAGTAACCTTCAAGGTGTCCGCCTTCCCCCCGCGTTTCTCAGTAGTGATTTCGAGTGAGGCGAACATCATCTGTCGCCAACCGAGGCAATACAACTCGCCGTCCGTCTAGTTCAAAAGCCCGGGTTGTGCAGGGTAAAACGACCGCTTTAGGCTGTTTGCAAACCGGAAACAGCGGCCGCATAGGCGAGCTGCAGGTTGGCCGTCACCTGCTCGAAGTCGCGCGCCAGCTCCGGGGGAACGGAAGCGCTGAGCACCGGGACGAGCGCCCGCAGCGACTCGATCGCGAGCCGGACCTGCTCCAGATCCCGGTGCTCCTCCGACAGCCGGTGATAGGCGAGCGAGGAGACCGTCGAGAGCGTCTGCACGAGCAGATCGGAGACCTGCAACTGCGCAAGCGCCTCGAGCAGCTCGTTCTCGCCGACGCGCTCGTCAGCCACGGACGGGCACCCCGACCTGCTCGGCGTAGATCTCGGCGAGGGTCGCACCCTCCTCGAAGCGCGCGATCTGGCGCTCGGCCGCATTGCGCTCTGGGATCGCGAGGTACGGCGCTGCGCCGATCTCCTCCGCGACCGGAGCGACCCAGTCGAGCAGCCGCTCCAGCCGGGCGCGAGTGGGCAGCACATCACCGCGCGCGAGGTCGATGAAATCGCCCGAGAGGCCGTGGCGGATCGCGCGCCAGGTGTTCTCCTCAATCAGCCGCCGCGGCTGGTCGGCGATCGGCTCGCCCTCGTCGTACGCTCGCGCAATCCGCGCAGCAAGCGCGGTCGACAGCGCGGCCAGCGCCTGCGCGTCCGCGAGGTCCGGCTGACCGTCGCAGATGCGGATCTCGACCGTTGGAATCGCGAGGTGCGGACGAACGCTCCACCAGATCTGCGTGTGCTCGTTGACCGACCCGGTCTCGTAGAGGAAGCGGACGTACTCCTCGTACTCCTGCCACGACCTGAAGGCGTCCGGGACACCGCAGCGCGGGAAGAAGCGCGTGAAGATCTGGGTCCGCGCCGAGTGCAGTCCCGAGTTGACGTTCTCCACGAACGGCGAGCTAGCCGAGAGCGCGAGGAGCTCGGGCAGGAGGTTGCGCAGACCGTTGACGACGGCGATCGCACGGTCGGCGCCCCTGATGCCGATGTGCACGTGCAGTCCGAAGGTGTTGTTGCGCCAGACGACGTAGCGGAGCAGCTCGTCGTTGCGGCGGTAGTGAGGCGTGTCGATGATGCGCTGCTCCTGCCAGGGCGCCCAGGGGTGCGTGCCGGTCGCCCCGAGCGCGATTCCGAGCGGGTCGACGAGCGTCTGCAGCTGCGCGCGGCGCTCGGCCAGTGCGGCGGGGATCTCGGCGAACGACTCGCAGCGCCCGGTCTTGACCTCGACCTCCGAGGCGATCAGCTCACCGACGAGGTTCGGCTCGAGCACGGTGCCCCGCGCTGCCGCCTGCACCTCCTCGAAGCGGTTGACGAGACCGAGCGTCGCCGGATCGAGCAAGGCGAACTCCTCCTCGACAGCGACGGTGAAGTCGGTGCCGTTCTCGAAGCCCTCGCGCGCCGCCGTGAGCAGCTCCTCGTAGCCGATCTTTTGCTCGTCACCCATGCCCGTAGTTAAACGGTTCCAGTAGACGCCGGGCGACACCGGCCCAGCTCCAGCGGGTCACGGTCGCGTTCCGCGCGGCCGCTCGCAGCGCTTCCCGATCGGCGTCGGACAACGCGAGCAGCTCGCTCAGTTTCGCCGCGAGATCGGCAGCGTCCCCCGTGGCGAAGCTCGCAAGGTGCCGCAGGTGGGCCGGATACTGCTCTTCCAGCCCTTCGGCGACCTCCGCCAGGCCGGAGTGGCGCGCGACGAGCGGCGGCGAGCCGGCCGCGGCTGCCTCGGCGGCGACCATGCCGAACGCCTCAGGAAAGATCGACGGCACGACCGTGACATCCGCGAGGGCGAGCAGGTAGACGAGATGCCTGTGCTCGAGCGGGCCGGTGAAGAGCGTCTGTGGCCCGCCCACGGCCTCGAGCTCCTCGCGGTAGTCGCCGAAGCCGACGATGACCGCGCGCGCGTCGACCTGTCGCAGCGCCTCAAGCAGGACGTGGACTCCCTTGTTGTAGAGGAGCTTCCCGAAGTAGACGATCGTCGGCCGGTCGCCGGCGAGGAACTCGGCCAGGCGCTCGGCGTTCCCTTCATCCGGCAGCCGCTCGCTCGTGTTGCCCGGATTCGGCGGGTCGCGCCGGGCCTCGGCGAGCAGGCCGGCGAGCGCCTCGTCGCGCGGCCGCGGCCTCCACTCCTCGATGTCGACTCCGGGCGGCACTTCGTGGACGCGGTCGACGTGGCCGACGACGTCGTGGAGCACCTCGCGAATGTGCGCCGAGCCGACGAAGACAGCCTCCGCCGGCGCGAGCGCCTCCAGCCCCCAGGCGGCGAGCGTCTCGTTACCGCGCATCGAGTACTCCAGCTCGGAGCCGTGCGCCTTGACCGCGTAGCGGGCGCCGGTTGCGGCGCCGACCGGCCCACCGAGGAGGACGTGGTTGCAGAAGACAAGGTCGGCCGGCAGCTGCTCTCGAACCGCCGCTGCATTGCGTTCGACCCAGTCGTCGAGCTCCGCCCGCGAGCAGTCCTGCACGAGCTTGACCTCGTAGCCCTCGTAGCGATCGAGAACGAAGACGGGTAACAGCCCACCGACGTCCGGCCGGATCGTGATCGCCCCGCCGAGGTCGTAGCGCTCCGGGTGGGGCTCCTGGCTGAGGACAGCGACGTCGTGCCCGGCGCGGGTCCATTCGCGGGCGAGAGCGCGCGTGTAGACGTTCGAGCCCGTGCCGCCGAGCAGATAGCCGTGCCAGAGCAGGATCTTCAGGAGAGCTCACTCTCACCGATCAAGGGATGAGACATCGCCGCATCCTGCCGATACTGGGGGCCATGGCGCGTTCCTCCCTTCTGCTCCTGAGCCTCGTCGTCGCCTTGACGCTCGCGGCTGTGGGGTCGGCATCGTCCGTGACGCCGGCCGAGACGCCCCCGGCCGTGTGTGAGATCACGGACCCGGAGTGCGTTGTCGAGGACGACGAGGGCCTCGACGCCTTCGACGACGAGACGATCGGCGACGAGGAGCTCGTGGCCGATCAGGATCTCGAAGGTGCGCTCGACGAGGACCTGACCGACTTCGGCGACGAGGACGGCGACGGCGAGCCGAGCGTGACCGACGAGGACGACGACGGCGACGGCGTGGCGGACGTCAAGGACTTCGACCGCGACAACGACGGCAAGGTCGACTCGCGCGACGGCGACGACGACGGCGACGGGATAGCGGACGCGAAGGACTACGACGACGACAACGACGGCATCGCCGACAGTAGCGAGTGCGACGACGACAACGACGGGGTCGCCGACCGCTCCGACCCGGACAACGATAACGACGGTGTCCCCGACCTGCGCGACCGCGACGACGACAACGACTCCGTTCCCGAC
>JANMJY010000008.1:0-7407 GCA_031371615.1 Actinomycetes bacterium
GCTCTCGTCGACGATCGAGTAGAAGACCTGGTTGCCCTCCTTGCGGCGACCGACGATCCCGGCCTCGAGCAGGACGCCGAGGTGCTTCGAGACGTTCTGCTGCGACGCGCCGGTCGCCTCGCACAATTCGCTGACGCTCGCCTCACGCTCGCGCAGAGAGTCGAGCAGCTTGATCCGCATCGGCTCGCCGATGACGCGAAAGCGGCGCGCGATCATCTCGATCAGCTGGTCTGGAAGGGGCTGGGGAAGACTCATGAGACTCCTCACAGTGAACAACTACACAACTGAATAGTTGATAAAGTAGCAGAACTTCCACAGCACGGATCGGAGGCCTCAGTGCACAACGTCAACCTCGAAACGCTCCTGCACACGGTCGAGCAGGGAACGGCCGATCCCGCCTCGCTTCGCCAGCCGGTCGAGCTGTCAGGCGAATGGCAGACGCGCGTCGGCGCACCACAGGTCCAGGGCCGGATCCCCTACCCGGGCGGCGAGGTCGAGTTCTCCTGCGACTTCCCACCGCAGCTCGGCGGCAGCGGCTCCGCCCCGAATCCGCTCGCCTACTGCCTCTGGGGCGGACTCGCTTGCTACGCGATGACCTTCGCGACCGAAGCAGCGCGCGAGGGCATCGAGCTACGAGCGTTGCGCGGAGTCATCACCACCGAGGTCAACCAGAGCCGCGCGCTCGGAGTCGACGAACAGCCGCCCGTCGAGCAGGTCGACTGGCACCTCGAGATCGAGGCCGACGCGCCAGCGGAGACGATCGACGCGCTCAAGGAGCGGGCCGACGCGCGTTGCCCGGGCGTCTACTGCCTCCGCAACCCAATCAGCCTCGCCACCACCGTGTCACCACAGGCCCAACTGCCCCGGCAAACGCACCTCAACGAGAAGGAGAAACCATGAACGACTGGATGGATGGAAGCGACTGGGTCTGGATGACCCTCTTGATGACCGTCGGCATCGTCGTCCTCGGCGCCGTCATCTACATAGCAGTACGGCTCGCCAACCGAGACTCGCGGCGGGAACGGTAGAGAGCGCAGGTACAAGGGTACGTCAGCTCGGGCACAGGCGGGCACGCGCGTCCACTGCGTGAGCTGAAGAACGGCCCAGTTTCCAGCAAGAGCGTGCCCGCGAACTCGTGTTGTCCAGGAAGGCGCGGAGAGCACGTCACTTTGATGTGAAGGGGGACGCGGACGGCGTACGCGACCCGCACCGGCTTCACTCGCCCACGGGTTACGAGCGGATTGTGCCGCGCCGGCTCGGGCTAGCGGTTGCGGCGACCTAGTTCTCCGCTCGAATGAGAAGTACTGTCTGTGCTCCTCGAGCGCACCGGAAGTCGAGCATGCCTGAGCTGCACAGCGGCACCGTCAGCTTCCTCTTCACCGACATCGAAGGCTCCACCCGCTTGCTCCAGCAGCTGCGGGAGGGCTACGGCGACGTCCTGGCCGACCACCACCGCCTCCTCCGCGCCGCGTTCGAGCAGACGGGAGGCCAAGAGATGGGAACCGAGGGCGACGCGTTCTTCGTCGCCTTCCGGAGAGCGCGCGACGCGGTCGAGGCTGCGGCCGCGGCGCAACGTGCCCTCGCGGTTCATCCGTGGCCGGAAGGGGGCGAGATCCGCGTCCGCATGGGAATCCACACGGGCGAGCCCTCGGTTGGCGACGAGGGCTATCGCGGAATGGCGCTTCATCGCGCAGCGCGCATCTCGTCGGCGGGCCACGGCGGCCAGGTTCTGCTCTCGAACGCGACGCGCGAGCTCGTCGAGGACGACCTGCCGGACGGGCTCGGCCTGCGCGACTTCGGTGAACACCGCCTCAAGGACCTCGACCGGCCCGAGCGCATCTACCAGCTCACGATCGAGGGGCTGCAGAACGCATTCCCGCCGCTGAAGACGCTTCCCCCGGCGCCGCCTGCGGGGCTCGTTGCCAAAGGTCGGTCCGCGCTGCGCCGGCGCAGCGTGCTTGCGGCACTGCTTGTCGTCGCCGCCGCTTCGGTCGCGATCCCCATCTTCGCGCTCGGAGGGGGAGATTCCGGGGTGGCGGTCGCCCCGAACTCAGTCGCCGTGATCGATCCGAATACCAACCGGGTCGTGCGCGCCATCCCGGTCGGTGCGAGGCCCGGCGCGATTACGTTCGGCTCCAAGGCTCTCTGGGTTTCCAACGTCGACGACAGCTCGATCTCGCGGATCGAAGTCGAAAGCGGAACAGCCGAGAGGATGATTCCGATGGGCGAGGCCACGAGTGGTCTGGCCACCGGCGGCAACGCCGTGTGGGGAATCAGCGCGAGCCCGACGCGGTCGTTCGCCACGCTGAAGCGCATCGATCCCGAGTTCAACAACATCGTCGGGACGGTGAAGGTCCGCGGCTCCGCGCCCGGGGGAGCGAGCGGCGGCGCGGTGGCGGTCGGAGAAGACAGCGTCTGGGCGGTCACCGGCGGCTTGGGCCCGCTGGCCCGGATCGACATGCGCACGAACAAGACCCTCGCCACGATCGAGGCGGGCGTGCTTCCGGGCGGCGTCGCCATCGGCGGTGGCGCCGTCTGGGTGACCGACCTCTACGCGAACGCGGTCACGCGGATCGACCCGGAGACGAACATCGCCGGGGAGACGATCAGGGTCGGGCAAGGGCCGACCGCGATCGCCTACGGCGCAGGGGCGGTCTGGGTCGCGGCCAGCCTGGACGACGCGGTCGTGCGCATCGATCCCACGGCGAACGCCCCGGCGGCGAGAATCGCCGTCGGCGACTTGCCCGCCGGTATCGCGGTGGGGGAGGGTGCGGTCTGGGTCGCCAACGCCGGCGACGGCACCGTCTCGCGAATCGATCCGAAGCGGAACAAGGTCGTCGAGACGATCGCGACCGGCGGCAGCCCGGTCGGTATCGCCGTCGCAGCCGGGCGGGTCTGGGTGACGGTGGACGCGAGCCAGAGCCCGGGGCTCGCCGGGGCCCGAGGGACCGCCCGCTTCGAGGCGCTGTTGGATGCGGGCACGCTGGATCCCGCACTCGCAAATGACGCTCTCTCGTTTCAGGTCGAGTACGCGACCTGCGCCAAGCTCCTCAACTACCCCGACAAGCCGGGCTCGGCGGCGCTTCAGCCCGAGCCGGAAGTGGCACTCGCGCAACCGGCGGTCTCGGCCGACCGCAGGACGCACACCTTCACGATCCGGCCCGGCTTCCGATTCTCGCCACCCTCGCACGAGACCGTGACTGCCCAGACCTTCAAGTACGCGATCGAGCGGAGCCTGAGCCGGAGGATGCACGGGCCCGCGCGCGGCCGCCTGCGCGACGTCGTCGGGGCCGCGGCCTACGAGGACGGGACGGCGCGGCACATCACGGGCGTGACGGCTCGAGGCTCCAAGCTCACGATCCAGCTGATCGAGCCGGCCCCCGACCTGCCGGCGCGGCTCGCTCTGCCGTTCTTCTGCGCCGTCCCGACCAACACGCCGATCGATCCGAGAGGTGTGCGAACGGTCCCCTCGGCCGGGCCCTACTACCTCGCCTCGTACGTGCCCAGCCAGGCGATCGTGCTGAAGAGGAACCCGAAGTACGGTGGCCGCCGGCCGCACAGGCTCGAGCAGATCAGCGTCGCGGTATCCGTCGCTCCCGCGCAGACCCTGGTCGACATCGAGGCAGGCCGGGCCGACTACGCGCTCGGGGGCGTTCCGCGTGATACCCACGCGCTCCTCAATGCCCGCTACGGCCCAGGCAGCGCCCCGGCCAAGGCGGGGAGGCAGCAGTACTTCGTCAACCCGCAGCTCGGGGTCGACTTCCTCGTGCTCAACGCGCGCCGGCCCCTCTTCGCGTCCGCTCGCCTGCGCAGAGCGGTCAACTACGCCGTCGATCGCCGCGCGCTGGCCCCGAACGACGCCTTGGCGCGCGGCACGCCGGCCGACCACTACCTCCCGCCGGCCATGCCGGGCTTCAACCCCAGGCGCATCTACCCGCTCTCGCCCGACGTGGCGCAGGCGCGGCGGCTCGCACATGGCAGCGGCGGGAGGGCGGTGCTGTACACCTGCAACCTGCTCACGTGCAAGCAGCTGGCGCAGATCGTGAAGCAGAACCTGCGGCCGATCGGAATCGACGTCGACGTCCAGGAGTTTTCGATCCAGGCGCTGATGGCGAGGCTCGTCCGGAACGGCGAGCCGTTCGACATCGCTGTCTTCGGCCACAACGGCGACCTGCACGACCCCGGCAGCTTCCTCGGGGAGATGCTCGGATTGCCCGCTCTCGATCTGCGCACGTACGAGCGGAGGATGGCCGTCGCGGACAGGCTGACGGGGCCTAGGCGCTACCGCGCCTACGGGCGGCTCGCGGACGACCTGGCGCAAAGGGCGGCGCCGATCGTCGCCTACGCGAACCCCGTGCGACAGGACTTCTTCTCCCGGCGCATGGGCTGCCAGATCTACAACCCGCTCTACGGCTTCGATCTCGCCGCCCTCTGCATCAGGGGCTAGCCGTTGGAATGAACTCACCCATGAACACCAGATCGATCCGGCGTCTCGGGTTCAGGGCGTGGGCTGCGATCCTCGTCGTCGTGTTCGGGGTGGGTTCCTTCGGTCTCATCACCCTCGTCCTCGGATGGTTCGAGAGCGTCCAGGGCGTCGCTGGGCCAGTGACCGATCTCGGCTATGGCGCCCTGGTGGGGATCCTCCTCACGATGGCGCTGCTGGTGCAGCTCTGGGCACCCGAACGGAAGATCGCAGGGATACAGCAAGCCGCCCTCGTGAGCCCGGCAATGCTCATCGGGTCGGCGATCGCCTCCGACTTCCAGAATGTCATCCCGGCGCTGATCGTGATGCCTGCGGTCGCGATCCTGCTGGTGCTTCACCCGGCTCGAGAGGAGTTCTTCAGGAGGGGCGCTGCCATCAGCCCGAAGCTCCTAGCCATCACGATCCTCGGTTCCATTCCTCTCATCGCCTATGCACTGGACATGGGCGCGCAGGCGCGGGCTCTCGCAGGGCCTCCACACCACGTTCAGCGCCTGTCCACGATGGCTGCGGTGGCTATCGCCATCGTCCTGGCGGGTCTGCTTGCCGCGCTTGGGACGCGGGGGTGGAGGATCCCCGCCTGGAGCGCCGGGACTGCCGCGATCGTGTTCGGGCTCGCATCGACGATGTTTCCAGATCACCCGGGCGCTGAGGGACGTGGATGGGGAGTCGTGGCCATTGCGGGAGGTGCCCTGTTCATCGCCGTGGCTGAACGTGAGCGCAGAGGCCCGGGTCGTCGCGGGCGAGTACATGGCGAGGACGCACGTCCGGCGCATCCTCGCTTAGACACCTCATCCAGATTCGGGGATGCTGACTGCTCGGCCTGCCGCCTCCCAGCCCCTCCGATTCAAGGCGCGATCTGGGTCACCGTCGGCGCATCCGGGTCGCTTGAACCGAGATCGAGGCGGAAGGGCGGGTACCGATCGGTCATCAGAGCCGCGTACGCGACGACACGGAGCACCCACCGGTTCATCCCGAGCACGAGGTCGAAGATCGTGCGCGGGTAGCGGCCGGTGAAGAGCAGCGCGACGACAGCGAACAAGACGAGCAGGAAGATCAGCCCACCTTCGTAGTGCAAGTCGAGGGTGCTCGTCTGTGAGCCGATCCCCGTCCCGCCTCCGACGAAGAAGGAGACGACGAGGTAGTGCGGGATCGCCAGCAGCCACCACTTCACGAGCACGAAGCCGCGCGAGAGGCTCTGCGGGTACTCGACCTCGAACGAAGCTGGGTAGTCCGCCTCCCCGAGCGCGAACGGTGGGTAGCGGTCGGTGCCGTTCGCGTCGAAGGTGTAGAAGCCGACCCGCCAGGTCCAGCGGAGGACGCCGACGTTGAAGTCGAAGAGCGGGCGCGGATAGCGACCGGTGAAGAGGATCGCGAAGAAGGCGATCACCGTGACCAGCACGAAGGCGATCAAGAGGAAGATCAGCACGACGTAGTGGGGGATCGCGAGGAGCCACTTGACGAGCCACAGCCAACGGCTCAGCTGCGGATCGAGCCTGCCCTCGACTCGAACGGGGTAGGCAGAGACGCTAGACATGAGAACCTCCTGGTCGCTAGGACTCACTATTTCGAAGCGCCGAGGTAGCGGCAAGCGGCGTCATCGTTCTTGCGGTCCGTCGGGAACGGGAACGGGAACGGTTGTCTTCATCGCCACGAGCAGGGCCCGGGCGGAGCAGGCGCCCGCGGAAGAGCCTGCGGAAGCGTGCGAGTTCGTCGGCGGTCGAGACGATCGCGCCGGCCGCCCGCAGGAGCGAAGGGCTGACGATGCTGATGTCGGTGAGGTGCGGCTTGCCAAAGCGCGTGTAGCCGTGCGCGTGGCGGTGCGGTCGCCGTCGCTGACGAGCACGAGCACGCCCGGGACTCCGGCGGCGACGACCGCGTCGAGCGACTCCTGCAGCCGGACGGTCTTGGCCGGCTCCGCTTTCACCGACGTGCTGGCAAGCGAAGCCGCTGGCCAGGAGTGCCGACTGCGCTCCAGTCGCCCGGAGAATCGAGAGCTTCGTGTGCATCGCGCTTCCGTTCACTCGTACTGAAGGGCGTCGAGGACGTTCAGCCCCGCTGCGCGGCGGGCAGGCATGACGGCGGCGAGGACGCCGGCGACGACGGCCACGAGCGCGAACGCGACGAGGGTCGCGGCGGGCACCGAGAAGACGACTCCCTCGCTCCGGAGTGCCTGCGTCACGAGCGCGGCGAGGAAGATCCCGAGCGGCATCCCGAGCGTTGCCCCGATCAGGGCCGTGATGACGCTCTCGTGGCGGATCATTCGCCGGGTCTGCCGGCGCGTCATCCCGACTGCCCGCAGCATGCCAAGCTCGCGCGTCCGCTCGAACACCGAGAGGACGAGCGTGTTGACCATCCCGAGGAGGCTCACGAGCAGCGAGAGCGCGAGCAGGACGTAGAGCAGTTGGAGGAGGTTGCGGATCTCCTTTTCGCGGAGCGCGATGAATTCGCCCTTTGTCTGCAGCTCGGCCTCCGGGAAGGGCTTCAGCGCCCGCCGGAGTGAATTCGCCTGCTCCTCCGACGGCGCGCCGCTGACGTTGACGAGCGTGAGGGCGTTCTGGGGCCGCTCGAACGAGGAGTCGAAGGCTTGCTGCGAGATCGCGATCGGGGCGAGCACCGGGTCGAACCGCGGCGGCGCGTAGATGCCCTTGACCTTCAGCGTCAGCGCCTTCCCCGGTGCCGTCGCGACGCGGAAGCTGCTGCCGAGGCCGAGGTCGTGGTCTGCGGCGAAGTCCCGCTGGAGGACCGCGCCGTCCCCGCCGAGCAGGGCGAGCGCCCGGTCCGAACCCTGCGTCCATCGGAACTCCATCGTCGCGGCGATCGTCGCCGGGTCGACCCCCGCGACCCGCGCGTCGGCGCCAAACACCTGCGCCTGCTCCTCCCGGACCGCACTAAGGGTCTCGACGCCTGGGCTCGAGGCGAGCGCC
>JANMJY010000019.1:0-2580 GCA_031371615.1 Actinomycetes bacterium
TTCGTGGGCGAAGCAGAGCGAGCTGGAGAGCCGGCTGCCCGACTTTCTGCCGCGCCTGGACACCTACGAGAAGGACGGAGCGGTGTGGGCGCGCTCCTCGGCGCACGGAGACGAGGACGATCGTGTGCTGATCCGCTCCGACAGCGGAGCGCCGACCTACCGGGCCGCTGACGTCGTCTATCTCGCCGACAAGCTCGATCGCGGCTTCGACCGGGCCATGTACGTGCTCGGTGCCGACCACCACGGCACGCGCAACTGGTACGCCGCCGTCGCGCGGATGCTCGACTACGACCCGGGCAGGGTCGAAGTGCTGCTCTACCAGCTCGTCCACCTGAGCAAGGGCGGCCAGCAGGCGAAGATGTCCAAGCGGCGCGGCGACGTCGTCTTCCTCGACGAGCTCCTCGACGAGGTGGGGGTGGACGCGGCGCGCTGGTATCTCGTCTCCCGAGGACCTGATCAGACGATCGAGATCGACGTCGACCTCGCCGCCGACAAGAGCCAGTCGAACCCGGTCTACTACGTCCAGTACGCGCACGCCCGCATCGCGGGAATCCTCAGAAACGCCGAGGGCGGGGCGCCGTCAGCGGATCCTCCGGCTGATCTCGCCGCCGAGGAGCGCGACCTGATCAAACGGCTCGCCGAATTCCCCGGCGTCGTCGCCGAGGCGACCGAGCGGCGCGGCCCGCATGCGATCCCGACCTACGCGATCCGCGTCGCCGACGACTTTCACCGCTTCTACCACCACCACAAGGTGCTCGGCTCCGAAACGGAGTCGTTCCGCCTCGGCCTCATCACCGCCACGAAGTCCGTGATCGCACGGGCACTCGACTTGATCGGCGTCGAGGCACCAGACACGATGTAGTCATGTTGAAGGTCGAGGTCATCCTCGGGATCATCGCCAGCTCGATCGCGATCACCGCATTTCTCGCGCGGGCGATCGCGAACGTCCGCCAGGGACGGCGGGCACAGGAGGAGTCGCGGCAGGAAAGCCAGCGCCGGCGCGAAATCTCTCCGCCAGAGTGAGCTATGTGATCATTTCGACGATCGTCCTGATCGTCGCCGTCATGTCGGTGCTGAACGGCGTCGGCCTGCGCCGGCAGGGGAAGCGCGACGAGGGGACGGCGTGGATCCTCGCGTCGGCGCTCGCCGTGGTCGTGGTGGTGGGCGGCTGGGGCGCGTTCCGTTCCTTCCATTCCGTCAACGCGGGCCACGTGCTCGTCGTGCGCCAGTTCGGCGAGATCGTCGGCCAACGCGGCGACGGCTTCCAGACGATCGCGCCCTGGCAGAGCGCCGAGGAGGTGTCGACGCAGGTCGAGAGCCAGCGCTTCGAGATGGACGACCGCAGCGGCGCCGTCGAGGACGCGATCAGGAGCGGGCCGGCGATCAGCGAGGAGACGCAGCCTGTCTACGCGGTCGTCACGCTCAACTACCGCGTCAGCGACAAGGCGGTCCAGGAGCTCTTCACCGACGTCGGCTCGACGTTCTTCGACAAGGTGGTCGCGCCGCGCGTCTTCCAGGTCTTCAAGAACGAGACGGTCAAGTTCAAGAGCGTCGCCGTCGCGCCCAACCGGGAGCAGATCCGCCAGGCGGTGCAGCTCGAGCTCGACCGGCAGCTGAACGGCTTCTCGATCGACGTCGTCGACTTCCTGATCAACGACCTCGACTTCCCGCCGGAGTTCACGCAGGCGATCGAGCGCAAGCAGGTGGCGACGCAGGACGCCCTCGCCGCGCGGCAGAAGGTCGAGCAGTCGAAGGCCGAGGCGCAGCAGGAGATCGAGCGCGCGCGCGGACAGGCTCAGGCGCAGCGGCTCCGCGCCAGCTCGCTGACCGACCGCAACCTTCAGTTCGAGGCGCTGCAGATCCTCAAAGAGGCGCCGCCGCAGATCGTCTTCCTGCCGGCCGGCCAGGGCAACCTGCTCGATCCGTCGACGTTCCTGAAGTCCAGGACGACCACGCCCTAGCTCCACCCGGCGTCTCGGCATAGAGTTGCCGAGCATTGAGCGCCGCGCCAGACCGCAACCTCGCCCTCGAGCTCGTCCGCGTGACGGAAGCCGCGGCGCTCGCTGCCTCCGGGTGGGTCGGCCGGGGCGAGAAGGAGAAGGCCGACGGCGCGGCCGTTGACGCGATGCGCTTCATGCTCGACACGGTGAGCATGAACGGCACCGTCGTGATCGGCGAGGGAGAGAAGGACAACGCCCCGATGCTCTTCAACGGCGAGGAGGTCGGCGACGGCACCGGCCCGGCAGTCGACGTCGCGGTCGACCCGCTCGAGGGGACGCGGCTGACGGCGCTCGGCCAGCCGAACGCGATCGCGGTGATCGCCGTCGCCGAGCGCGGAACGATGTTCGATCCCGGATCGGCGTTCTACATGGACAAGATCGCGGTCGGTCCCGAGGCCGCGGGCGCGATCGACATCAACGCCAGCCCCACTGAGAACGTCCACGCGGTCGCGAAGGCGAAGGGGCTCGACGTCACCGAGGTGACCGTGGTCGTGCTCGAGCGCGACCGCCACAACGAGCTGATCGGCGAGCTGCGCCAGTCCGGCGCCCGCGTCAACCTGATCCGGGACGGCGACGTCGC
>JANMJY010000068.1:0-19240 GCA_031371615.1 Actinomycetes bacterium
GAGGGCGTGGAGACCGGCGTCGATCTCGACGCGGTCAGCTCGGTCGCCAGATGGCTCGAGAGCCTCCTCGGCCGCGAGCTACCCGGCCGGGTCTACCGCGCCTAGCCGCACGACGCCTGCCTCGGCCAGGCCGGCGATCTCGTCTTCGGCGTAGCCCGACTCGGCGAGGATCTCGGCGGTGTGCTGACCGAGGAGCGGCGGCTCGGAGCGATAGCGAACGCGCTCGCCGTCGACCGCGAACGGCGGCGAGACCAGCTCATGGCCGGCGAGCTCCTGCAGGATGCCGGTCGCACGTAGCTGCGGCTCCTCGGCGACGCCGGCGAGGTCGTTCACGGGTGAGGCAGGGACGCCCGCCTCGCGGAGCCGTGCGAGCAGGTCGGCAGTGGTTCGGGTCGCGGTCCGCGCCTGGAGCAGCGGGATCAGCTCCTCGCGGTTGGCGATGCGAAGAGGGTTCGTGGCGAAGCGCGGGTCGGTCGCGAGCTCCGGCGCGCCGACGGCGTCACAGGCCTTGGCAAAGAGCCGGTCGTTCGCCGCCACGATCATCAGCTCCCCGTCCGCAGTCTCGAACACCTGGTACGGCACGATCAGCGGGAACGCCGTACCGTGACGTCCGGCCGGCGCGCCGCCCGCGAGCACGTCGACCAGCTGGTACGGGACGAGCGAGAGCGCCGTCTCGTAGAGCGAGAGATCGAGCGTACGGCCCTGCCCTTCGTGGAGGGCGGCGACGATCGCCAGCGCAGCCCAGACGCCGGTGCCGATATCGATTAGCGACACGCCCACCCGGACGGGCGGCCGGTCCGCCTCACCCGTCACGCTCATGATCCCGGCTGCGGCCTGCATCAACGGGTCGTAGCCGGGCTCCGCCGCGAGCGGCCCGCTCCGGCCGAACGCCCCGATCGTCGCGTAGACGAGCTTTGGGTTGCGCGCACGGAGCGCATCCGGGCCGAGCCCCAGCCGTTCGGCGGTTCCCGGTCTCAGGCTCTGAACGGCGACGTCGGCGTGGTCGGCGAGCCGCAGCAGCACCTCGAGCCCCCGCGGCGACTTCAGGTCGAGCGCGAGCGAACGCTTGCCCGCGTTGGCGGAGAAGAACATGACGCTGCCGCCCTCGAAGAACTGCGGCCCCCATTCGCGGGCCTCGTCGCCGCGGCCGGGATGCTCGACCTTGATCACGTCGGCTCCGAGCGCTCCGAGGATCTCGGTCGCGGTCGGTCCCGCGAGCGAGCTCGTCAGGTCGAGCACGCGCACACCGGCGAGGGGAACGAACGCCATGCCGCCATCATCGCGACAGTGCCGTCTGCGAGGATGGTCGAAGTGTTCCAGTCGATTGTTGACGCCGTCTCCGGGTCGAACTGGAGCTACTTGATCGTCTTCGCGATCGCGATGCTCGATGCGTTCTTTCCGATTGTCCCAAGCGAGGCCACCGCGATCGCCGCAGGAGTCGTCGCGGGCACAGGTGGCCTCTCGGTCGAGTTCGTGATCCTCTGCGCCGCGACTGGCGCGATCGTCGGTGACAACATCTCTTTCGCGATCGGTCACTTCCTCGGCGCCCGCGTCGAGCGGCGCTTCCTGTCCGGCGAGAAGGGGCAGAAAGGTCTCAATTGGGCGGAGATGACGCTCGACGAACGCGGTGGCTACCTGATCGTCGTTGCGCGCTTCATCCCCGGCGGCCGCACGATCACGACCTTCACGGCGGGCTTCGTCGAGACCTTCCCCTGGCGCCGGTTCCTGCTGCTCGACGCGATCGCGGGGACGATCTGGGGCGTCTACACCGTCCTGCTCGGCTACTTCGGCGGCAAGTCGTTCGAGCAGCAGCCCTGGAAGGGGCTCCTGGTCGCGTTCGCGGTCGCGCTCGCGGTCACCGCAATCGTCGAGTTGGTGCGCCACCTGCGCCGGCGGCGCGCGAAACACGCCTGAGGGTCGAGGCGTTGGGTCTCCACGTGACTGGTGCGACCGGGTACCTCGGCTCCGAGCTCGTCCGGCTGCGGCCGGATGCGTCGACCGAGCGGGTCGAGATCCGCGACGCTGCCGCGGTTCAGGCGCTCCTCGACCGCTTGCATCCCGAGACGGTGATCCACACGGCCTACCGCCAGGAGAACTCGAGCGTCAACGTAGAGGGGGCCGGGAACGTCGCGCTGGCCGCCGCCGCCGTCGGAGCGCGGCTCGTACACTTGTCCACCGACGTCGTCTTCGACGGCCGAAAAGGAGAGCCCTACGTGGAGGACGACCCGCTCTCGCCGGTCAGCGAGTACGGTGCGTCGAAGGCGGAGGCCGAGCGCCGGGTGGCCGCGGCTCATCCGGGCGCGCTGATCGTCCGCACGTCGCTGATCGTTGGCGGCCGCGCGCCCTCGAAGCACGAGCTCGCCGCCACGGGACCGGGCCCGTGGTTCACGAACGAGATCCGCTCTCCGGTTCAGGTCACCGATCTCGCGCACGCGCTGCTGGAGCTGGCCGGGCTCGAGCTTGCCGGGCCGCTGCACGTGGCCGGCGCGAATGGAGTGTCGCGCGCCGAGCTCGCGGAGCTGATTGCCGGCCGTCCCGTACTGACGGCGGAGGCGCCGCCAACGCGGCCGCTCGACTGCCGGCTCGACTCCTCCCGTGCGCAGGCGCTGATCCGGACCCGTCTGCGCGGCGTCCGGGAGCTCCTGCCGTGAACCGCCTCGCCGACGAGACGAGCCCATACCTGCTCCAGCACGCCCGCAACCCAGTCGACTGGTACCCGTGGGGCGAGGACGCGCTCGCCCGCGCCCGCGACGAGGACAAGCCGATCCTGCTCTCGATCGGCTACGCCGCCTGCCACTGGTGCCACGTGATGGAGCACGAGTCGTTCGAGGACCCCGCCGTCGCGGCGACGATGAACGAGCATTTCGTCAGCATCAAGGTCGACCGCGAAGAGCGGCCCGACCTCGATGCGGTCTACATGGAGGCCGTGGTTGTCCTCTCAGGGCAAGGCGGCTGGCCGATGACGGTCTTCCTGACGCCCGAGGGTGAGCCGTTCTACGGCGGCACGTACTACCCGCCCGAGCCGCGGCATGGGCTGCCGAGCTTCCAGCAGGTGCTGACGGCGATCGCCGCGGCCTGGCGCGACCGGCGTGACGAGGTCACGACCTCGGCCGCCCAGCTCGTCGAGGCGGTCGGCCGCTCGACCTCGCTCCGGCCCTCCAGGGAGCCTCTGAGCGACGCTCTGCTCGGCGAGGCTGTGCGCGGCCTTCGCGCGAGCTTCGAGCCGGCATACGGTGGCTGGGGGCGCGCGCCGAAGTTCCCGAACGCGCCGGTTCTGGAGTTCCTGCTCCGGCGCGACGGCGACGACGCCCGGGCGATGGTGACCAGGACGCTCGATGCGATGGCTGCCGGAGGGATGTACGACCTGCTCGGCGGGGGCTTCCACCGCTACTCCGTCGACGGCCGCTGGCTCGTCCCGCACTTCGAGAAGATGCTCTACGACAACGCGCAACTGGCGGCGACGTACTTGCACGGCTGGGTCGTGACCGGGAACGAGCGCTACCGCGAGGTGACCGGCGCGACGATCGAGTACATGCTGCGCGAGCTGCTGTTGCCCGAGGGTGGCTTCGCGTCGGCGCAGGACGCTGACACGGACGGGGTGGAGGGCCTCACGTTCACCTGGACCGAGGACGAAGGTGTTCCCGCCGAGCTCCTCGAGCCGTTCGAGCACGGTCGGTCGATCATTCGGGGCGAGGTCGACGAGGAGACGCGCGCGCAGCTGCTGGAGCTCCGCGAGCAGCGGCGCAAGCCGCTGCGCGACGACAAGGCGATCGCCTCCTGGAACGGGCTCGCGCTCGCTGCGCTGGCCGAGGCTGGGCAGCGGCTTCGGCGGCCGGACTGGGTCGACGCGGCGCGCAACCTCGGATCGTTCCTGCTCGGCCCGCTCTCCGGCGAGAACGGGCGGCTGCGCCGAAGCCGCCGAGAGGGACGCACCAGCGGACCTGCGTATCTCGACGACTACGCCAACGTCGCTCACGGCTTGCTCGAGCTGCACGTCGCTACGGGTGAGCTGCGGTGGCTCGAGGAAGCGAACCGGCTGGCGCGGCTCGCGGTCGAGCTGTTTGCAGACGATGAGCACGGCGGCTTCTTCCTCTCGCCCGCGGACGGCGAGCGACTCGTGGCGCGGACGAAGGAGCTGGACGACCACCCGCTCCCGTCGGGCAACGCGATGCTCGCGCACGTGCTGCTCAGGCTGGCCCGGATCTACGGCGACGACGAGCTCGAGCGGCGCGGGGTGGCCGTCCTCCGGCTCGTTCGGCCGGCGCTCGAGCGGGCTCCCGCTGCTTTTGGCTGGGCGCTCTGCGCGCTCGAGCTGCATCTGAGCCTTCCGCGCGAGCTAGCAATCGCCGGCCCGGTCGAGTCGGCGGTGGCGCGAGCGGCGCTGGCGCCCTGGCAGCCGAACACCGTTGTCGCGGTGGGGCCGGCGGAGGGAGTTCCGCTGCTCGCCGGCAAGTCGCTCGTCGACGCGAAGCCGGCCGTGTACGTGTGCGAGCGGTTCGTCTGCCGCGCCCCCGTCACCGATCCGGCCGAGCTCTTGCGGGGGCCTAACTAATCGGGCCGCGCGTTGTCTAAGTCAGGGAGAAGGAGTAATCTCGCGCACCAGCGGGCCTCTTTTCACAAACCAAGGGGAGAACCTTTATGCGTAGGGTCACACTGGCCGGGTTGGCACTCATCGGAGCGCTGCTCCTTGCCATTCCGTCCGCTTTCGCAAAGTCCGATCTCGCTGCGGCGGATCCGGGCATTACGGCCCGATCAGTCGTGATCGGCGGCTCGTTCCCGTTGACGGGACCGGCCTCGAGCTACGCGCCCATCCCGGCTGGGATGAAGGCGTACTTCAGCTACATCAACGCACGGCGCGGCACCGACGGCAAGCGCGGAATCGGCGGCCGCCAGGTCACTTTCAAGTTCTACGACGACGGCTACAACCCGGTCAACTCGGTCCAGCAGCAGCGCAAGCTGGTCGAGCAGGACAAGGTGTTCGCGGTCGTCGGCACGCTCGGCACCGAGGTCAACCAGGCAGTGGAGCCCTATCTGAATCAGCAGAAGGTGCCGCACATCCTCGTCTCGACCGGTGCGAGCGATTTCGGCAAGGACTACAAGAAGTACCCGTGGACGATCGGCTGGCAGCCCGACTACGTCGCTGAGGGTCGCCTCTACGGGCTCGACATCCGCAAGAACCACACGAACGCGAAGATCGCGATCCTGTTCCAGAACGACAGCTATGGCAAGGACTACGTCGCGGGCTTCAAGTCAGCTCTCGGCACCGCCAACGTCAAGCGGCAGGTCGTCGGCGAAGAGGGCTACGACGTGCTCGGCGGCGGCACCCCGCAGTCGCAGCTCGTGAAGCTCCGCGGCTCCGGCGCCGACACGCTGATGATCTTCGTCACGCCGACACCGACGGTGCAGACGTACGCGATCATCCGCGCGCTGAACTGGAAGCCGGACAACATCTACGTGAACTCGGTCTCGGCGACCGACACGTTCATGGGCGCTGCCGTCGCCCGCTCGAGTGCGGCGACGGTCAACGGGTCGATCAGCTCGCAGTACCTGAAGGACCCGGCCTCGCCCGCCTTCGCGAACGACGCGACGATCAAGCAGTACAAGACCCTGATGGCGAAGTACGCCCCCACGGCTAATGCGAACAACAGCCTCTACTACTACGGCTTCGCCAAGGCGGATACGTTCGTCCGGGCGATGTACAAGGCCGGCAAGAGCCCGACCCGGGCCGGTCTGATGAGAGCGCTGCTCTCGTTCGACGAGGCGTCGCCGTTCCTGCTTCCGGGATCACGGCTGAAGACGTCTGCGACCGACCACTTCATCATCTCGCACATCCGGCTGATGACGTACACAGCTCCTCTCTGGACGGGGACGGGTGCGCTCGTCGACGGACGGCCGCGGGGGTAGTCCAAGCCCCAAAGGTGAAAGGATCGTGGGGGCCGGCGACGGCCCCCACGATCGTTCTATGGACTTCACTCTCACCTCCGAGCAAGAACTGATCCGCGCGTCGGCGCGGGAGCTCTGCGACCGCGAGCTCGTGCCCCACGCGCGGGCCTGGGACGAGGTCGAGGAGCTGCCGCGTTCGCTCGTCGGCACGCTCGCCGAGGCGGGCTTCCTCGCGGCCGCGTTGCCGGAGGAGCTCGGCGGCGGTGGCCTCGACTCGGTTTCGTACTGCCTGCTCTGCGAGGAGCTCGGCCGGGCCGACTCCTCCGTGCGCGGGATCGTCTCGGTCTCGAACGGGCTCTTCGGCAAGACGGTCGCGAAGTGGGGGACGGATGAGCAGAGACGGTTGCTGCTCCCTGCGCTCGCGAGCGGGGACGGGCTCGGCTGCTACGCGCTGACCGAGCCCGGCTGTGGCTCCGATGCAGCGGCACTGATCACGCGTGCCGAACGCGACGGCGACGACTGGGTGCTGACGGGCTCGAAGGTCTTCATCACGCTCGGCTCGTGGGCTACGACCGCTGTCGTCTTCGCCCGCACGGGCGGTCCTGGCCCCAAGGGGATCAGCGCCTTCCTCGTCCCGACCGGCTCGGCCGGCTTCGAGGCGAGGCCGATGAAGGGCAAGCTCGGGTTGCGCGCCCAGGACACTGCCGAGCTGTCGCTCGACGGCGTGCGCGTCCCGGGCGACGTGATGCTCGGGCCCGAGGGGGACGGCTTCAAGGTCGCGATGTCGGCGCTCGACAACGGCCGGATCTCGCTCGCGGCGGGCTGCGTCGGCATTGCACAGGGTTGTCTCGACACCTCGGTCGGCTACGCGAAGGAGCGGCAAGCCTTCAAAAAGCCGATCGCCGCTTTCCAGCTCGTCCAGCAGCTGCTGGCGGAGATGCATGTCGAGACCGAGGCGGCTCGCCTTCTCACCTGGCGTGCGGCAGCGCTCGCGGACGCGGGCAAGCCGTACACGACTGAAGCCGCGATCGCCAAGTGGTACGCCAGCGAAACCGCAGTGCGCGCCGCGAACGCCGCCGTGCAGATCCTCGGCGGCTACGGGTACGTCGACGAATACCCTGTGGCGAAATACCTGCGCGACGCCCGCGTGACGACCCTGTACGAGGGCACGAGCCAGATCCAGACCCTGATCGTCGGCCGCGCCCTCACCGGCGCCAGCGCCTTCACATAGTCAGTGCTTTCACCTAAGGAGACCTGAATGCCCGAAGCCGTCATCGCAGCCGCCGTCCGCACGCCGATCGGGCGTGCAGGCAAGGGATCGTTCGTGGACGTCCGGCCGGACGACCTGCTCGCGTTCGCGATCAAGGAGGCCGTCGGCCTGGTGGACGGGCTCGACCCTGCCGAAATCGTCGACGTCATGGTCGGCTGCGGTTTCCCGCAGGACAAGCAAGGAATGAACCTCGCACGCCGCGCTGTCCTGCTGGCAGGGCTGCCGAAGAGCGTGCCGGGGACGACCGTGAACAGGTTCTGCGCCTCGTCGCTGCAGACCGCGCGGATGGCGTTCCACGCGATCAAGGCGGGCGAGGGTGACGTCTACGTCGCCGCGGGCGTCGAGTCGATCTCCCAGGTCGACGGCTATCCGAAGGACTCGGAGGAGCTGCACCCCGACCTCGTCGGCGAGGGGTCGATCGCGAACGTCTACATCCCGATGGGCCTCACCGCCGAGAACGTCGCCGAGCGCTACGACGTCTCGCGCGACGACATGGACCGCTTCGCGCAGCGCTCGCAGGAGCGCGCGGTCGCAGCGCAGACGTCCGGGTTCTTCGGCCGCGAGCTGACGCCCTATACGAAGGAGGACGGCACCGTTGTCTCCGCAGACGATGGTCCTCGGGCCAGCTCGACGTTCGAGAAGCTGCAGGAGCTCCAGCCCGCCTTCAAGCCGGGCGGGAAGGTCACGGCCGGCAACGCCTGCCCGCTGAACGACGGTGCGGCGGCGCTCGTGATCATGTCCGAGGAGCGCGCGAAGGAGCTCGGCGTACAGCCGCGAGCGCGAATCGTCGCGAGCGCGGTCACCGGCCTCGACCCCGAGATCATGGGCGTCGGACCGATCGACGCGATCAAGGTCGTGCTCGACCGAGCCGGGATGACGATCGACGACATCGACGTGATGGAGCTGAACGAGGCCTTCGCCGCGCAGGTGATCCCGGTCTGCCGCGAGGTCGGCATCGACCCGTTCGGCGAGAAGGTGAACCCGCACGGCGGCGCGATCGCGCTCGGCCATCCGTACGGCATGACGGGCGCGCGAATCATGTGCACACTGCTCAACGACCTCGACACGCTCGACGGCACGATCGGGCTCGAGACCATGTGCGTCGGCGGCGGCCAGGGCATGGCGATGATCGTCGAGCGGTTGCGCTGAGCGACGACCAGCCGGATCTCGCGCCGCTCGAGCAGATCGCGCGCGAGGTCGCTGCCGAGTGGGAAGTGGAGCTCGGCGAGCCGTTCGCGCTGGCGCGCTACTCGTACGTCGCGCCGGCCGGCGACGACGCGGTGCTGAAGGTGACGCCGCCCGAGGACGACGAGTCGGATGAGGAGGCGGACGCGCTCGAACTCTGGGCCGGGCAGGGCGCAGTACGGCTGCTACGGCGAGACCGGTCGCGGCGCGCCCTCCTGATCGAGCAGGCCCGCCCCGGCCACGACATCGCCGAGCTGAACGAGGACGAGGCGACGGAGATCGCGGTCGCAACCGGGATACTGCTCTGGCGAGCCGCCGCCGAACCGTTCCGCTGGATCGGCGACCACGTGCCACGCTGGCTCGACAGCGCCGAGGGCCACGAGCTCGTCCCGCTCGCGCGGAAGTTGTATGCCTCGCTCGAAGTGGGGCGGGAGACGCTCGTGCACGGCGACTTCCATCACCACAACATCCTCCGCTCGGCGCGCGGACCTGTCGCGATCGACCCGAAGCCGATGCTCGGCGAGCCGGAGTACGACATCCCCTCGTTCCTCTGGAACCCGATTCCTTATCGGCTGCGCCTCGACGTCACGGAGCGCCGGCTCGCGGCCTTCGCCGCAGCCGGGCTCGACGAGGAGCGGATGCGGATGTGGGCGGTGATCCGCGGCGCCTATCTCGGTGCGGACAAGTGCGAGTCCGAGGTGCTGCGCGTACTCATTTCTTAAGGTGCGGGGGCGCCGGCGGCGGCTAGCCTTGACGTCATGGCCCCTGGACAACCGCCCGTCCTGCGCCCGTACGCCGCCGTGGCCGGGCTGGTCGCAGCTGCGGCGATGCTGGGCGTCGCCGAGCTCGTCACGGGCTTGGTGGCGGATGGCCGATCGCTCGTCGTCGCCTTAGGCAACATCGTCGTCGACCACGTTCCGGGCTGGCTGGAGCGGACCGCGATCTCGACGCTCGGTGGGAACGACAAGCCGTTTCTGATCGCCAACATCGTCGTGGTCACCGGGGTGATGGGCGCCGCGCTCGGCGTCCTTGCTGCGCGTCGATTTCCGATCGGCGCCGCGGGTCTTGCGGGCATGGCCGTGGTCGGCGTCGCCGCCTCCATCGCCGATCCCCAGACCGGCGCGATCGGCGCGGTCGCGGCCGGGATCCTCGCCGCCGGCGCGGGCATTCTCACGCTCTTCGTGCTGCTGAGGGCCGCTCTCCCGAGCGGATCGCCGGCGCCCGCTCCCACCCAGCCGATCCGCGATCCCGCGGCCGGCGGAGTGGTCGACCGCAGGCGCTTCCTCGGGGTTGCGGCCACCGCCGTCTTCGTGGCCGGCGCAGGCGCCTACGGTGGGCGGCTGCTCGCGGCCAGGAAGCGCATCGAGGAGATCCGGCAAGCGATCCGTATTCCCCGTCCGGCCCGGACCGCGCCGCCGGCCCCGGCGGGGGCGACGCTCGACATCCCCGGGCTGACCCCGTTGTACGTCCCGAATGGCGACTTCTACCGGATCGACACCGCCCTGATCGTGCCGCAGGTCGACCCGAGCCACTGGTCGCTCGAAGTGAAGGGCCTGGTCGACCGGCCATTCACTCTCACTTATGCCGAGCTGATGGCCATGCCCCAGATCGAGGCGGACGTCACGCTCTCGTGCGTCTCGAACGAAGTGGGTGGACACCTCGCGGGCAACGCTCGCTGGCAGGGCGTACCGCTGCCGGCCCTCCTGGAGAGAGCAGGAGTCCGGCGGGGCGCGACCCAAGTGCTCGGCCGCTCGGTCGACGGGTTCACCGCCGGCTTCCCGACCCAGGTGGCGCTCGACGGCAGGGACGCCATGGTCGCGGTGGCGATGAACGGCGAGCCACTGCCGGCTGCGCACGGCTTTCCTGCGCGGATCGTGGTGCCCGGCCTGTACGGCTACGTGTCCGCGACCAAGTGGCTCAAGGCGATCGAGTTGACGCGCTTCGAAGACGTCGATGGGTACTGGATCCCGCGAGGTTGGGCCAAGCTCGGGCCGATCAAGACGCAGTCGAGGATCGATGTTGCCTCAGCCCAGGTGATCGCAGGAGTTGCCTGGGCCCCGACCCGCGGCATCGCGCGCGTCGAGGTTCGGATCGACGACGGGGCCTGGCGCGAGGCGACGCTTGCGACCGCTCTGAGCGACGACACCTGGCGTCAATGGTTCCTGCCTTGGGACCCCACCCCCGGTGAGCACCTGATCGCCGTCCGGGCGACGGACGGCACGGGCGCGACCCAAACGGCGGAACAGACGGACGTCGCGCCCAACGGAGCAAGCGGGCACCACACGATCCGCGTCGAGATCAGCTAGACCGCCAGTCCCGGATCTCGGCCCACAGGTGCTCCATCGTCGTCTCGCGCGCGGGGTGGAGTGGGTCGTAGGGGACGTAATTGACCGTGCGGACGATCCAGCCGTCCGCTCCGAGGTCGAGGACGTTGATGCACGCCGGGGCCTGCTCGAACGTCCCGAAGTACGTCCGGTCGCCCGAGAGCGCGTAGGAGATGACGATCCGGTTTACGCCGCCGTGGAAGACGGCGAGCGCCGTGTCCCACTCCCGTGCCACGAGCCTGTCGAGAGCAGGATGGACGCGGTCGAGCGCCTCCCCGAGCGACTCTCCGCCGAGGAAGCGCTGTGCCTCGTCCTTGACCCGCAGCGCGCCGACGAAGGCCGCCTCGAGCTCCTCCGGCGGGATCGCGTCGAGCCGGCCGCCGCGCCACTCGGCGAAGTCCGGCCAGCGCTCGACCTCGCAGCCGGGGGCGACGATCGCCGCCGTCTCAGCAGTGCGCGGCAGGTCGCTGGCGACGACGAGGTCGAGCTCGACGCTGGCGAGCGCTTCCCGCGCGGTGGCCGCCTGCTCGAGCCCGCGCGGCGTCAGCGGCACGTCTTCCGGTTTGACCGGCTGCCCCGAGCCGTCCACGTACGACACGTCGGCGTGCCGCATCAGGTAGAGCCGGCGCCTCACTCGTCGTACTTGGCGAGGTAGCGGGGGTTGGAGACGCGGAGCTTCTCCGCGACCTGCTCTTTCAGGAGCGCGACCGCGTTCTCGGGCACGTCGCCCGCACGGATGCGGCGCGCCAGCTCCCAATCCTCGTCGCGCGGAGTCGTCGTCGCCCAGAGCTCCCGTTCCGCGATTCCGAGCCCGTTGATCGCGACGATCGTCCGGAATTTCAGCCGATGGTCGTCGACGATCGGCAGGATCTCGTCCTGCAGGAACTCGCGCACGGCCTCCGCCAGCTCCTGCGGAGTCGGACGATCATGCTGCATGGTCGATCAGATCCAGCAGCTCGTACTCCATCTCGGCGGCGAGCCGCCCCAGCACGGCGAGCTCGACCGAGCGCTCCTGACCGTTCAGGTGGCGGCGGGACTGGGTCAGGCAGCCCGTCGCCCACTTGACGTTGCCGAAGACCTCCCAGACGAGCAGCTCCTCGCGCGTCACCTCGCGGCCGGTCAGCTCTGCGTAGCGCTCGAGGTAAGGCTCCGGCTCGGCGATCCCGCCGAGGTGCTTGTCGTCGGCGCCGAAGCGCCACGCGCGGACGAGCGGCCACGCGAGATCCTCGATCGGATCGGAGAGATGCGCGAACTCCCAGTCCAGCACCGCGACCAGCCCGTTCTCGTCGACCGCGATGTTCCCGATTCGCCAGTCGCCGTGGACGACGACCGGGTCGCGTCCCCGCGGCAGCCGCTCCTTGACCCAGTGCAGGCCGAGCTCGATCGCGGGGTGCGGCTCGCCGACCGAGTCGAGCTCTGCATAGAAGCGCGCGATCGTGTCGCCCTGCTCGAGAAACGGCAGCCGTTCGGGCGGGATCGCGTGGATCTTCGCCAGCTCCTCGGCGAGCTGGAGGTCGAGCCCCGGCGGTGGGCTCTTCACGATCCGGCGGCCGATCGTCTCGCCCCTGATCCGCTCCATCACAAAGGCCTCGCGGCCTTCGATCTCGCCCAGGTACGCGATCGGCTCCGGCACCTTCACGCCCGCCTCGTACGCGGCGCGCAGCACCTCGAACTCGTGCTCGAGCGTGAGCGTCGTCTGGTGGATGACCCCGCCCGCCGCGCGCCGGATCAGGAGCTCGCGACCGCCCGCGTCGACCGCCCAGGCCTCCTTCGAGGCGCCGCCGGCGAGCAGCACGGCACGCTCGACGGGCTGGCCGAGCGCAGCCGCGAACGCCTCTCTCACAGCAGCAGCTCCGCCATCACCTCGAGCGCCTCCTGCTGGCGCACCTGGATGACGAGCGTCGAGACCCCGGACTCCCGCCACGGCTCGAGCCGCTCGGCGATCCGCTCCTTGGGGCCGACGAGCGCGATCTCGTCGACGAGCTCGTCCGGCACCGTCATCGCCGCCTCGCCCTTCATGCCCGAGAGATAGAGCTCCTGGATCTTCGCGGCCGCCTCCTCGAAGCCGTACCGCTGCGTCAGCGAGTTGTAGAAGTTCTTCCCGCGGGCGCCCATGCCGCCGATGTAGAGCGCGAGCATCGGCTTCAGCATGTCGCGGCACTGCTGGACGTCGTCGCCGACGAGCACCGGGCACATCGGCGCGACCTGGAAGTCGTCGGACGCGCCTTCGAGCGAAGGCCCGTGGATCTCACGGAAGCGGTACGGGGAGAAGAAGATCGGCAGCCAGCCGTCCGCGATCTCGGCTGCGAGGGCGACGTTCTTCGGCCCGATCGCGGCGAGGTAGATCGGCACGTCGCGGCGGAGCGGCTTCAGGATCAGCTTCAGCGGCTTACCGAGGCCGGTCGCGTCCTCGCCGGAGTAGGGGATGTCGTAGTGCGCGCCGTGGTGCTCGACCGTCTCGCGGCGGAGCGCGGCGCGGACGATCTCGACGTACTCGCGCGTGCGCCCGAGCGGCTTCCCCCAGGCGACGCCGTGCCACCCCTCGACCACCTGCGGCCCGGACGTGCCGAGGCCGAGGAGGACGCGCCCGCCCGAGAGTTGGTCGAGGGTCGCGACCGTCATCGCAGTCATCGCAGGGGTGCGCGCGGGCATCTGCATGATCGCGGTGCCGATCCCGATTCGCTCGGTCGTCGCGGCGATCCAGGAGGCGACGGTCACGGCATCGGCGCCCCAGGCCTCGGACGTCCAGACGGAGTGGAACCCGAGCCGGTCGGCCTGTTGTGCGAGTGCGACCGAGCCGATCGGGTCGTCGTAGCCCAGCTGCATTCCGAGCTTCACAGCTGCGGCACCATCCCTTCGGCGCCCTCGACGCGCGGGCCGGGCACGTTCGGGAACGTGAACTTGAGCGGCTCGCGGCCCGGCTGGCAGACCCACGCCTGGCCGGTCTCCTCGCTGTGGGCGGCGAGCAGGACGGCGGCGGCGATCTGCTCCGGCTCCATCAGCGGAAACCCCGCCGCGTCGAGCTCGGACTGCGCAGGCTCGGTCATCGGCGTCCGGACGATCCCGGGGCAGACGAGGTTGATCCTGATCCCGCGCGGCTCGAGCACCGGCGCCATCGAGCGCGCATAGCCGACGACGGCGTGCTTGGTCAGCACGTAGAGCGGATCCGACTCCATTGGCATCAGCCCGGCGAGCGAGGCGGTGACGACGAACACGCTCCCCGGGCTCATCCGCGGCGTCAGCGCCTGCACGCCGAAGACGACTCCGTCGACGTTGACGCCCAGAATGCGGCGATAGTCGTCGATCGTTCCGTCCCCTTTTGCGAGGACGCCCGCATTCAGGCAGACGACGTCGGCGGGCTCGACGTCGAGCCACGCCTGCGGGTCGGAGACGTCGAAGCCGTCGACAAGGTCGAGGCCGCGCACCTCGGCGCCCTCGGCCTCGAGTGCGGCGACGAGCGCTCCGCCGATGCCGCCGGACGCGCCCGTGACGAGTGCGGTCTCAGGGAACAAGGACGACCTTGCCCGTCGACTGCCGCGATCCGATCAGGTCGAGCGCCTCGTTCGCCTGGTCGAGCGGGAACTCCGCTCCGACCACCGGCTTGATCGCGCCGCGCCGCCAGAGCGCGAGCAGCTCGTCGACCTCGCGCCGGACGAAGTCCGGTCTCAGGCCCATCAGCCTGCCGAGATAGAAGCCGAGCACGCCGATGTTGCGTCCGACCAGGCGAGCGGGGTCGACGGGCTCCCAGGCGCCGCCGGCGAAGCCGATTCCGATCGCGACGCCCAGCGGCCGCAGCGACTTGATGCAATCCTCGAACACCGGCCCCCCGACGGGGTCGAGCGCGACGTCGATGTCGTCGAGCTCGCCGATCTCCTCGTACGAGACGGTTCTCTGCGCGCCGAGATCGCGGGCAAGCTGGCGCTTCTCCTCGGACCCTGCGGCCGCGGTGACGTTGGCGCCGGCGAAGACGCCGACCTGGATCGCAGCCGTGCCCACCCCGCCGGCCGCGGCCGTCACGAGCACGTTCGAGTCGGGGTGGATCCGCGCCATCCGGACCAATGGGATCCAGGCGGTCAGATACGTGGTCAGGAACGCGGCACCTTCGGCGTGACTCGCGCCGGCGGGCAGGTCGAACATCCACTCGTCCTCGACGGCGACCCGCTCCGCGTAGCCGCCGCCCGTGAGCCGCGCGAACGCGACGACGCGCCGGTCGCCGATGTCGCCTGCGACCTCGTTGCCGAGGATCGCCGGCAGCTCCGGTGGCTGCGGGTAGTGGCCGTTCTTGATCAGGACGTCGGCGAAGTTGATCCCCGCCGCCTTCACCTCGACGATGGACTGCCCCTCGCCGGCCTCCGGTTCCGGCACGTCCTCGACCGAGAGCGGCTGGCCGGTCTCGTGGAGGACGGCTGCCTTCATCGCCCCGTGAACTCAGGCTTGCGCTTCTCGAGAAACGCCATCACGCCTTCGGCGCCGTCCTCGCTGCCGATGCACTTGATGAAGCCCTGGGCCTCGCGGCGCATCCCTTCCGACAGCGGCAGGTCGCGTGTCTCCGAGGCGAGCTCCTTGATCACGCCCATCGCGAACGGCGAGCGCTCCGAGAGCGTTCGCGCGAGCTCGAGCGCCGCGTCCATCAGCTCCGCACGCGGGACTGCGCGCTCGACCAGGCCCCAGTCGTAGGCCTGCGCGCCCGAGATCGGATCGCCGGAGAGGTTGAGCAGGAGCGCCCGACCCTGTCCGACGAGTCGAGGGAGGCGTTGCGTGCCGCCACCGCCAGGGATCAGGCCGAGCTTGATCTCCGGTTGCCCGAGCTGCGCGTCCTCGGCCGCGATTCGGATGTCGCAGGCCATCGCGAGCTCGAGCCCGCCGCCGAGGCAGTAGCCGTGGATCGCCGCGACGACCGGCGTGCGGCCCGCGTCCATTCGGGCCGCGAGCTTCTGGATGCCCCGGGCGCTGCCACTCTCGGCCGCCTCCTCGATCTGCTCGCGCATCGCCGGGAACTCGGTGATGTCGGCGCCGGCGACGAAGGCCTTCTCGCCCTCGCCGCGGAGCACGATCGCGCGCACCTCGTCGTCGCGGTCGAGCCGGTCGTACTCCTCCTCGAGCTCCTCGAGCAGCTTCGACGAGAGCGCGTTCACGGGCGGGTGGTCGAGCGTGACGATCGCGACTCGTCCGTCTTGCTCGACCTTGACGTACTCAGCCATTCAGCTCCTCTGCGTTAGCGGGCGGGGCCGCAAAGCGGCCCCCTTCAGGGGTCTTCACGCGATGAGCATCCGCTTCTGCGGATGATCATCTTGCGCTATCAACGCGGCGCCATGCGAAGTGCTCCGTCCAGACGGATGACTTCGCCGTTCAGGTACTCGTTCTCGACGATGTGCTTGACGAGCGAGGCGAAGTCCTCGGCGCGTCCGAGCCGCTTTGGGAAGGGGATCTGCGAGGTGAGGCTCTCGCGGATGTCGTCGCGCATCGGCCCGAGCATCGGCGTGTCCGACGGGCCGGGGGCGATCGTGACGACGCGGATCCCCTTCGATGCGAGGTCGCGCGCGATCGGCAGCGTCATGCCCGCGACACCGGCCTTCGACGCCGTGTAGGCCGCTTGCCCGATCTGGCCGTCGAACGCGGCGTTCGAGGCCGTGTTCACGATCACGCCGCGCGTGCCTTCACCGTCCGGCTCGCCCTCGGCGATCTTCGCAGCCGCCTGGCTGAGCACGTTGAAGGTGCCGATCAGGTTCACCTCGATCACCTTGCGGAAGCGGTCGAGCGGGAAGCCGATCACGCGGGCGCCGCCGCCGATGCCGGCGCAATTGACGACGCCGTGGAGCTCGTCGCACGACTCCACGAGAGAGCGCACCGCCGCCTCGTCGGTCACGTCCGTCTCCGGCAAGTCGGCGATTACGACCTTCGCGCCCTCGCGCTCGAGCATCGCCGCCGTTGCCTCCCCGAGCCCGGAGCGGCCGCCGGTGACGATGAACGTCTTGCCCCGGATCTCCACTAGGACGAGGTGACCGACGCGTGCGGGAACTGCTCACGGAGAGCTGTCTTGCGGAACTTGCCGACGGCCGTCTTGGGGATCTCGTCGACGAATTCGAACGCGTCCGGGAGCCAGAACTTGGCGAAGTTTGGGGCGAGGAACTCGCGCAGCTCGTCGCCGCTCGCGCTCTGACCCTCGCGCAGCACGCAGACCGCGAGCGGCCGCTCGTCCCACTTCTCGTGCGGGATCGCGATCACCGCCGCCTCCGCGATCGCAGGATGCGCCATCAGCGCGTTCTCGAGCTCGACCGACGAGATCCACTCGCCGCCGGACTTGATCACGTCCTTGGAGCGGTCCTTGAGCATCACGTAGCCCATCGGGTGGAAGGACGCGATGTCGCCGGTCTTGAACCAGCCGTCGTCGGTCCAGCGCTCGGCCTGCTCGGGCGTCTCGTAGTAGCCGGCGGCGACCCACGGCCCCCGCACCTCGAGCTCGCCCATCGCCTCGCCGTCCCAGGGGATCTCGTTGCCTTCGTCGTCGATCCCGCGCAGCTCCACGAGTGGGAGCGGGAGCCCCTGCATCGCGACGATGTCCAACTGCGTCTCCTCGTCGGCGCTACGGAAGTCTCCGATGTAGTCCGAAGTGGTTGCGAGCGGGGAGGTCTCGGTCATGCCCCAGCCGTGTACCACGGTCTTGCCGTGCCGCTGCCGGAAGCCGGCGATCATCGCGCGCGGCGCCGCCGAGCCGCCGACGAGCATCGAGTGCAGGCTCGACAGGTCCCAGCGGTCCGGCTCCTTGTCGAGCATCCCGAGGATGCCCATCCAGATCGTCGGCACCCCGGCGGTGATCGTGACGCTGTGCTGCTCGAAGTCGTCGAGCAGCGACTCGGGGTCGAGGAAGGGGCCCGGGAAGACGAGCTTGGCGCCCTGCATCAGGCAGGTGTACGGGTAGCCCCAGGCGTTCGCGTGGAACATCGGCACGACGGGGAGCAAGGTCTCCTTCTCGGTCACATGCAGGCCGAGCGGCGCCGCGAGCGCCTGCCCGAGCGTGTGCAGGACGGTCGAGCGGTGCGAGTAGAGGACGCCCTTCGGCATCCCGGTCGTGCCGCTCGTGTAGCACATCGCGGCAGCCGTGTCCTCGTCCAGCTTCGGATCCTCGTAGTCGTCGGGATCGGCCCCAGCGAGCAACTCCTCATACGAGTCCTCGACCACGAAGACGTGCTCGATCTCCGTCTTGTCCTTGACCTGCTCCCAGAGCGGCAGCAGCGACTTGTCGACGATCACGGCCTTGTCGCCCGCGTGCGTGGCGATGTAGCCGAGGTCGTTCGGGTGCAGCCGCAGGTTGAGCGTGTGCAGGACGAAGCCGCCGCACGGGATCCCCAGGTACGCCTCGAGATGCTGGTAGTGGTTCCAGCACAGCGTGGCGACGCGATCCTGAGGCTCGAGGCCGAGGCCCTGTAGCGCGACCGCAAGCTGCCGCGCGCGCTTGCCGAAGTCGCCGAACGTGTAGGTGTGGAAGCTCTTGTCCGGCATCCGCGTGACGATCTCCTGGTGCGGGAAGTAGGTCTCGGCGCGCTTGAGGATCGTCGGCAGCGTCAGCTGAAAGTCCATCATCAGGCCCTTCACTGCTGCTCCTTCCCGAGGCTCTGGCGCAAGGCGAGATCCTCGTCGCTCATGACGTGGCCGTCGCGCTCGACGTAGCCGCCCTTGCCGCCGATGACGAGCAGCACGAGCTCGTCGTCGCCCGCGTTCGCGATTCGCCGCGGCGTCGTCGACTCGACGTGGAAAAGGCCGCCCGGGCCGAGGATCCGCTCCTCGCCGTCGACCTCGACCTTCGCGGTGCCGCTGTGGACGAAGTAGAGCTCGTCCTGCGTGTCGTGGTAGTGGCTGATGCCCGGGAAGCCAGGCGGATAGACGACGCCGTTGACGCCGAACGCCGTGATCCCCAGCGGGCCGCGCACCTTGCGGAAGCCCGGGCCCTCGCCGAGCTCGTCGAGAGACGAGAATGCGTGCCCCATCAGGCCGCCCTCCTTGGCGCGTCGGTGTAGACGCGCTCTCCCTTGAAGCGGCGCGACTCCGGATCCCACGGGAAGAAGATCGCGTTTCGCCAGGTCATGGTCTCCCCGGTGGGCTCGTTGTCGAGCCACTTCGCCTTGTGCGTCCCGGTGACGATCGCCTCCTCGACCACGCCCTGCGGCCCGATCACGATGTTCTGGAGCTCGAAGACGATGTCCGGGAACGCGGTCAGCAGCTCGGTGTAGAAGCGGGCAGCGCCCTCGTGCCCGTGCCAGGAGACGTCATCCGGATAGACCGTGTAGACGCAGTCCTCCGAGAGCGTCGCCAGCAGGCCTTCGATCGAGCGGTTGTCCTCCGCCTTCGAGTGCTCCTTCCAGAGCTCCCTGATCTCGGTGAACTCCGCCTGGTCGGGATCCTTGCGCATCAACTCGAGCACTTCCGCTTTCGGGACCGGCAATGGAGCCTCCTAGTCGAGTAGGTGCGCGGCAACGACTTCGCGCTGCTTGGCCGCGTGGCCGCCGAACGCGTCGATCCACTGCGCGCGCTTGTAGTAGCGGTGCAGGACGTGCTCCCACGTGAAGCCGATCCCGCCGTG
>JANMJY010000111.1:0-6932 GCA_031371615.1 Actinomycetes bacterium
TGACGTCCCCTTGGAAGGAGACACCTACATGCTTACAGCGCTGCGCAAGCGCCTTGACGCGAAGGGCGAGCAGGGTTTCACCCTGATCGAGCTCCTCGTCGTCATCATCATCATCGGCATTCTGCTCGCGATCGCGGTCCCGTCGTACCTCGGCTTCCGTGACCGCGCGGCCAAGGCTGCCAACCAGGCCAACGTCCGGGCAGCGATCCCGTCAATCGAGACCTACGCGGCAGACAACAACGGCTCGTCGTCGGACATCGACTCGACCGCGGCCACGACCGGCTACCAGGGCATGACAACGACGCTGCTCCGGACGATCGACGCAGGCCTCTCGCCGGCGATCGCGATCGGCGCGACGGCACCGACGGCCACGTACTACTGCATCAACACCTTGAACGCGGCCACGACCACGTTCCCCTACTACTACCAGCAGGGCTCCGCGACACCCGCGAACAACGGTGTGATTCTCGCAGGCGCCTGTCCGTAAGCCTCTCTGATCCTCGCTTGACCGAGAGGGCGCGGGAGACCGCGCCCTCTCTCGTTCTCCACAAGAAGTCGCAGATTCGGAGAGGCCGCCCCACGCCGTCGACGAGCTCCCGCGGTTGGACTCGAACCAACAACCCTCCGGTTAACAGCCGGATGCTCTGCCAATTGAGCTACGCGGGAAGGCGTGGCCGATTGTAGCGGCGTCGGAAGCGGATTACGCCAGTTCGAGAATCGCGTCCTTGACCCGCTCGAGCTGGTTCTGCAGCTCTTTCATCTGCTCGAACTCGGCGTGCGCGAGCTCCCTGCGCAGCCGGCGCTCACGCAGGTTGAGGAGCAGCTCCTTGCCGGTGCGCTCGTCCAGCCCCTCTCTCGCCCCGCGCGCGTCCAGCTCCGCCCGGAGCGCGAGCAGATCGCTCTCGAGCTCCCCACCCTCGATCAGATGGGCGCGGAACCGGCGGTGCAGTTCGGAGTCGAAGTGCTCGGGGGCCAGCTCCGCGAGCAGCTTGACGAGGCCGGGATGCGCGATGCAGGCGGCGAGCGCGTTCCGCTCGAGACGCTCGCCCTTCTCGAGCAGCTTCGGCGAGAGCTCCTCGGCGAGCGTCCGCACGCCGCCCTTCGGCGTCAGCCCCGACAGCGTCTCCTTCGGCAGGCTCAGGCGTCCGGCGAGCAGGCGGAGCGCGTCCTGCCATTCGGGCGAGTCCTCGTTGCGCTGCAGGAGCTCGCGGGCCCGCACGAACGCTTCCTGTCGGTCCGGTGTGCGGTCGAGCTCGAGCCGGACGCGGTAGACGATGTAGCTCTCCGCCCCGCCGAGCCGAGCCTCGAAACCGGCTGGGGCGTCGGCCGGATCCTGGCCCTTAGGTAGCGTCACGACGCGGACGTCGAACCCGAGCGAGGTCGCGAGCTCCATTCCGCGCAGCGTCGCCTCCTCGCCGGCCGCATCGGAGTCGAAGCAGAGATACAACCGCCGCGTGAGCCGCTGCAGCTCCTTGAGCTGCCTCTCCGTGAGCGCAGTCCCCATTGAGGCGACGACGGGCTCGAACCCGGCCTGGCGCAAGGCAATCACGTCGGTGTTCCCCTCGACGACGACGCCCCGCTCCTGTTTCGCGATCGCCGTCCGCGCCAGATGCAGGCCGTAGAGGATCGCCGACTTGTGGAAGAGCTCGCCCTCCGGCGAATTGACGTATTTGCCGCGAAGCGGGTCGTCCTCGTTCAGCTTGCGCGCCTGGAAGCCGACGATCCGGCCACGCGCGTCGGCGAGCGGAAACATCAGACGGGGTGGGAAGTAGTCGTTCCCCCGGGCGTTCGTGAGGCCGGCGCCGAGCAGCTCGTCTCGGGTGAAGCCCTTCTGCTGGGCCTTCTGCGCAAGGCCGTTGCCCGGGGAGAGCCCCAGCTTGAACTCCCGGCAAATGGGCTCACCAAGCCCGCGGCTCTCGAGATAGGCCCGGGCCGGAGCTCCCGCCGCCGAGTCCCAGAGATGGCGCTCGTAGAACGAGGCGGCCTGCTCGAGCACTGCGTGGAGACGGTCGCGCCGCTTGCGCGACTCCTCCAGCTGCGGTGAGGTCTCCTCGTACTCGAGCGTGACGCGGAAGCGCTCCGCCAGCCACTCGACGGCGCCGGCGAAGTCCAGGCTCTCCGTCTCCCGCACAAAGGTGATCACGTCTCCGCCCTTGCCGCAGCCGAAGCAGTGGTAGAGCTTGTCGGCGGGATTGACGGAGAAGCTCGGCGTCCGCTCCTCGTGGAACGGGCAACGGCCGGAGTAGCGCGCGCCCGCCTTGCGCAGCGAGGTCCGGCCGGAGACGACCTCGACCATGTCGGCAGCCGCGACGACCTCCCTCACCGACGATTCCTTGATCCGCGCCACTAGAGCCTCTCAGCGTACGACAGCGCGAAGCGATCGGTCATCCCGGAGACAAAGGCGCGGATCTCGTCCTCGAGCTCTCCGCGCGCGACCAGGTGGTCGAAGATCTTCGTGATCGTCGCGTACGCCCGGTCGTGCTCCCCGCGGGCGTGCTCGCCGAGGTAGACGCGCTCGAACATGAAGGAGCGGAGCGAGAGCATCGCGGTTCCGACCTCCTCGCTCTGGACGATGTCACCGGCAGCCTCGGAGCTCTCGATCACGTCGTGGACGAGCGTGTCGATCCGGGTCGAGCCCCGGTCGCCGAGCAGCTCGAGCTCGGCGCGCGGCAGGTCGTCCGGCGTCAGCAAACCCCAGCGGATCGCGTCGTCGATGTCGTGGTTGATGTAGGCGACGCGGTCGACGAGCCGCACGACCTTCCCCTCGAGCGTCTGTGGCTCCTGCTCGCCGGTGTGGGTGAGGATGCCGTCGCGGACCTCCGCGGTCAGGTTCAGCGCCTCTGCAATCCGGAGCGACTGCTCGTTGTGGCGGAAGCCCGTGCCGAAGCGCTCGCGCAGGCAGCGGTCGAGCTGGTCCTCACCGGCGTGCCCGAAGGGCGGATGGCCGGTGTCGTGCCCGAGCCCGATCGCCTCGGTCAGGTCCTCGTTCAGCCGCAGCGCGCGGGCGACGACCCGGGCGATGCCGGTCGTCTCGAGCGTGTGCGTGATCCGCGTGCGGTAGTGGTCTCCCGCCGGGTCGATGAAGACCTGGGTCTTCCCTTTCAGGCGCCGGAACGGCTTCGAATGGACGAGCCGGTCGCGATCGCGCTGGAACGGAGTGCGGATTCCGCACGCCTCCTCCTCACGCAGACGGCCCTGAGTCTCGTACGAGCGCACTGCGAGCGGCGAGAGCGAGCGCTCCTCGGCCGCGCGGACGCGCGCCTCGAAGGCGTCGGCGACTCGTCCAGCCAGCTCCGGCATGGAGTCAGGCTAGATGACGCCCTGGCTAGATAAGGATTGCGACAGTGCCGCCGTCGGCCGACCACGCAGCGCCGGTGACGTACGAGGCCGACTCGGAGGCGAGAAAGGCGATCACGGACGCGATCTCCTCCGGCTCCGCGAGGCGTCCGAGCGGCCTGCCGGCGCCGACCTTCGCGAGCACGTCTTCGCGCTGTCCACCCTGCTGGTCGGCGAGGCCGCCCTCCCCAAGCCACGCGTCGGTCGAGGTCGGGCCCGGTGTGACCGCGTTGCACCGAATGCCGTCGCCGGCGTACGTGTCGGCGACGAGCCGAGAGAGGGAGAGGACAGCCGCTTTCGTCACGGAGTAGTGCGGCATCCCGACCGACGGCCGCTTCCCCGCGGTCGAGGAGACGTTCACGATCGAGCCGCGCGACGCGCGCAGATGCGGTAGCGCGGCCCGGATCGAACGCACGTAGCTCATCACGTTCAGCTGCCACATCGAGTCCCAGTCCTCGTCCGTCACCTCTTCGAGGCGCGCCTGGACGGCGAAACCGACGTTGTTCACGAGCACGTCGAGGCCTCCGAGGGCCTCCGCTGCCGCGCCGACCACTGTCGCCGGAGCCTCCCGCTCGGACAGGTCGGCGCGAACGTGCAGCGTTTCCCCGACCCCGGGCGCCTCGCCGCGGCCGTTCGTCGCGACCCGCGCCCCTTCCGCCACGAGGAGCCGCGCGGTCTCGAGCCCGATCCCACCGGTCGACCCGGTGACGAGGCATGCCTTCCCTGCGAGCCCGAGGTCCATCGGCGGCTAGCTTAGATGCATGACCACGTTGCTCCTGGCGCGACACGGTGAGACGGACTGGAATCGCGAGTTCCGGATCCAGGGATCCTCCGACATCGAGCTCAACGATCTCGGGCGCGGGCAGGCGCACGCACTGGCGCAGGAGCTCGAGCACGTCGAGCTGGACGCCATCTACTCGAGCGACCTGAGCCGGGCGCGAGCGACAGCCGCAGCCGTCGCGGCGAGCCACGGCCTCGAGGTTCGGCTCGATCCGCGCCTGCGCGAGCGGTCGTTCGGCAGCTGGGAAGGGCTGACGCGCGACGACGTGGCGGCGCTGCCCGAGGGCGCCGAGCACGACGGCGAGAGCGACGACGAGGTGCGCGAACGTGTGCTCGAGGCCGTGCAGACGATCGCCGACGCGCACCCCGGCGAGCAGGTGCTCGTCGTCTCCCACGGCGGCGCGCTGAACTCGCTTTGGCACCACGCGCTGGGCGAGCGAGTCGAGCGCTGGGCGAACTGCGCGGTCTACAAGCTGGCTGTGCGAGACGGCGCGTTCCTCTCAGTAGACTGAGCGGCCGGTGGACGACTACACGAACAAGTACAAGGGCGAGCAGATCGAGGTCGCGCTCTTCGGCGGCGAGTACCAGGAAGGCGTGCTGACCGCGTACTGCTCGATCGAGGACGTCCCCCACATCGAGCTGAACGGCCATATTCTCGTGCCGTTGCAGAACGTCGCCTCACTCCATTGCTCGAGCCGCTGCGACGCGCCGGAGCCGGATTGGCCGCCGCGCGGGCTCAGCGAGGACGATCGCGACGGCGACGGTCTCGGCGACGACGACTCCTAGCAGGACTTGATGCGGCTCGCAGCCGCCTCGAACCTGGCGAAAGCGTGGCTGCTGGCCCTGGCGATCGCCGCCCTCTTCGGTGCCGTCGGCTGGGCGCTCGGCGGCTACCAGGCGGCCTCGCTCTTCGCGTTCTGCGTGCTGCTCGCGGCACTCGCCGTGTACGCGTACGCCGACCGGGCACTGCTCGGGATGTTGGGTGCGCGCGAGTTCGCACTCGCTGAAGATCCACTCCTGCGCTCCACCGTCGACGCGCTCTCGGCCAAGCTCGCGATCGTCCCGCCGAAGCTCTATCTGATTCCCGACGGCTTCCCGCGCGCTCTCTCGGCCGGCCGCGGGCCGAATGGATCCTCGCTCGCGCTCTCGACCGGGTTGCTCGGAGCTCTGAGCCCCGCACAGCTCGAGGCGGTGGTAGCGCACGAGCTCGCGCACGTGCGCCGCCGTGACGTCCTCGTCCAGACCTTCGCGGTCATGCTCGCAGTCGTGCTCGTGGAGAGCTCGCGAATCGGTGGCTGGTTCGAGCGCGCGCTCCTGGCCATGCTCGGACCCGTTGCGGCCGCCTTCGTTCACCTGCTGCTCTCGCCCAAGCGCGAGCTCGCCGCCGACCGGGTTGCAGCGGGCGTTTGCGGCTCGGCGGACGGGCTGATCGACGCCCTGCTGCGCCTCGACCGGGCCAGCGACCTCGTCTCCTTCGAGGCGAACCCGGCGACCGAGCCGCTCTACACCGTCAACCCGTTCGCGGAGGAGGGCCTCGCCGCGCTCTTCGTCACGCACCCGCCGCTCGCCCACCGCGTCGCCGCGCTGCGCGACGGCGGGTCCTGACGCCGTTTGGCCACCGCCGACGGCCGGTCTAGACTCGGGCGTCCCCCAAGTGACGTGGCAGAGGAGGCCCCGATGAGAATGGTGATCCAGGTGCGCAGGCACTGGTGGGCGCTCGCGTTCGCCGCGCTCGCGCTCGCCGTCGCCGGCTGCGGCGGCAGCGACGACAAGTCGTCCGCCGAGACGACGACGACGGATGGTGCGAAGAAGACGCTTTCGGTCTTCGGCGCCTACGCCACGGCGATCGAGGAGCCGTGGGACGGCGTGATCCACTCCGCGCTCGAGTCGGAGAAGGCCGCAGGCCGGATCGAGTACAAGTTCGTCGACGACCTCGGCTACTCCGGCGACATGGAGCGCACCCTGCGGGAAGTCGCGCAGGAGGACAAGCCGGACATCATCTTCGGCGACGCGTTCGGCAACGAGGAGGCGGTTCGCAACGTCGCCACCGACTACCCCGAGATCGCATTCGTCTTCGGTTCGGGCGGTGGCCCGGCCGAGCCGAACCTCTCCGTCTTCGACAACTGGATTCACGAGCCCGCCTATCTCAGCGGCCTCGTCGCCGGCAAGCTGACCAAGTCGAACGTGGTCGGCGTCGTGGGCGGCTATCCCGTGCCCGAGGTCAACAGGATCGTGAATGCGTTCATCCAGGGCGCGCAGGAGGCGAATCCGAAGGTGACGACCAAGGTCACGTTCATCAGCAGCTGGTTCGACCCCGCGGCGGCGAAGGAGGCCGCGCTCGCGCAGATCGACGCCGGCGCCGACATCCTCTTCGCGGAGCGCTTCGGCGTGATCGAGGCTGCGAAGGAGAAGGGCCTGCTCGCCTTCGGCAACATGAGCGACCAAAAGAAGCTGGCACCCGAGAACGTGCTCACGGGCCCGGTCTGGAACATGGAGCCGACGACCAAGTTCGTGATCGACCAGGTCTCGAAGGGCTCGTACACCGCCCAGGACCTGAAGGACTTCAGCATGATGGGCAAGGGCGGCGCTAGCCTCGCCTCCCTGAACACCGACGTGAAGGGCGGCATCCCCACCGATGTCGCCGACCTCGTCGCCAAGCGCGAGCAGGAGATCCGCGACGGACTCTTCCGCGTCAACATCGCCGAAGAGCAGCCGCCCGGATCGGTCGTTGCAGCCGAGAAGTAGCGAGCGCTCGACCGTGTCGCGCGCGAGCGGCCCCCGCGACGGGGCCGCCGGCGCGCTGCACGGAATAGTCA
>JANMJY010000114.1:0-7626 GCA_031371615.1 Actinomycetes bacterium
CGATCAACACGATGGTCGACCAGCTCTCCTCGTTCGCCGCCGAGGTGACGCGCGTCGCGCGCGAGGTCGGCACCGAAGGCCGACTCGGCGGCCAGGCCGAGGTCGAGGGCGTCTCCGGCACGTGGCGCGGCCTCACCGAGAACGTGAACACGCTCGCGAACAACCTCACCGACCAGGTGCGCAACATCGCCGAGGTCACGACCGCGGTGGCCGAGGGCGATCTCTCGAAGAAGATCACCGTCGACGCGCGTGGCGAGGTGCTCGAGCTGAAGTCGACGATCAACACGATGGTCGACCAGCTCTCCGCGTTCGCCGGCGAGGTGACGCGCGTCGCGCGCGAGGTCGGCACCGAGGGCAAGCTCGGCGGCCAGGCGCAGGTCGAGGACGTCTCGGGCGTCTGGCGCGGCCTGACGGAGAACGTGAACCTGATGGCCGACAACCTGACGGCGCAGGTGCGCTCGATCGCCGAGGTGACGACCGCCGTCGCCCGTGGCGACCTGACGCAGAAGATCACGATCGAGACCAAGGGCGAGATCGCCCAGCTCGCATCGACGATCAATACGATGGTCGACCAGCTCTCGAGCTTCGCCGCCGAGGTGACCCGCGTCGCCAAGGAGGTCGGCACCGAGGGCAAGCTCGGCGGCCAGGCCGAGGTCGAGGGCGTGCTCGGCACGTGGCGCGGCCTCACCGACAACGTCAACCTGCTCGCGAACAACCTCACCGGGCAGGTGCGCGCGATCGCCGACGTGACGACGGCGGTGGCGAGAGGCGACCTCTCGCAGAAGATCACCGTCGACGCCAGGGGCGAGATCGCGGAGCTGAAGGGGACGATCAACACGATGGTCGACCAGCTCTCCGCCTTCGCCGGCGAGGTCACGCGCGTCGCGCGCGAGGTCGGCACCGAGGGCAAGCTGGGCGTCGAGGCCGAGGTCGAGGACGTCTCCGGCGTCTGGCGCGGTCTGACCGAGAACGTGAACCTGATGGCCTCGTCGCTGACCGAGCAGGTGCGCAACATCGCCGAGGTGACGACCGCGGTCGCGAACGGCGACCTCTCAAAGAAGGTGACCGTCGACGTGAAGGGGGAGATCGCAGAGTTGAAGTCGACGATCAACACGATGGTCGACCAGCTCTCGAGCTTCGCCGCCGAGGTGACCCGCGTCGCCAAGGAGGTCGGCACCGAGGGCAAGCTCGGCGGCCAGGCGCAGGTCGAAGGCGTCTCCGGCACGTGGCGCGGCCTCACCGAGAACGTGAACACGCTCGCGAACAACCTCACCGACCAGGTGCGCAACATCGCCGAGGTGACGACGGCAGTCGCGCAGGGCGACCTCTCGCGGAAGATCACGGTCGAGGCGAAGGGCGAGGTCGCACAGCTCGCATCAACGATCAACACGATGGTCGACCAGCTCTCCTCGTTCGCCGCCGAGGTGACGCGCGTCGCGCGCGAGGTCGGCACCGAGGGCAAGCTCGGCGGGCAGGCGCAGGTGAAGGGCGTCTCGGGCACGTGGCGCGACCTGACCGACAACGTGAACTTCATGGCCGGCTCGCTGACGGAGCAGGTGCGCAACATCGCGACCGTGACGACCGCGGTCGCGAACGGCGACCTCTCGAAGAAGATCACCGTCGACGCCAAGGGCGAGATCTTCGAGCTGAAGGACACGATCAACACGATGGTCGACCAGTTGCGGGCCTTCGCCTCAGAGGTGACCCGAGTCGCCCGCGAGGTCGGCACGGAAGGGCGCCTCGGAGGTCAGGCCACGGTCGACGGCGTGTCGGGCACGTGGAAGGACCTGACCGACAGCGTCAACTTCATGGTCTACATCCTCACCGAGCAGGTCCGCAACATCGCGAACGTGACGACCGCAGTCGCGAACGGCGACCTCTCGAAGAAGGTGACCGTCGACGTGAAGGGGGAGGTGCTCGAGCTCAAGGACACGATCAACACCATGGTCGACCAGCTCTCTGCCTTCGCGGCCGAGGTGACCCGCGTCGCCCGCGAGGTCGGCACCGAGGGCATCCTGGGCGGCCAGGCCGAGGTGGCCGGAGTCTCGGGCACCTGGAAGGACCTGACCGAAAACGTCAACCTGCTCGCCGGCAACCTCACCTCGCAGGTGCGAAACATCGCCGCCGTCACGACCGCGGTCGCGAAGGGCGACCTCTCGCAGAAGATCACCGTCGAGGCGAAGGGCGAGGTCGGCCGGCTCGCCGGGACGATCAACACGATGGTCGACCAGCTCTCGACGTTCGCCGCCGAGGTGACGCGCGTCGCTCAGGAGGTCGGCACCGAGGGAAAGCTCGGCGTCCAGGCTCAGGTCGAGGGCGTCTCCGGCGTGTGGAAGGGGTTGACGGACAACGTCAACCAGCTGGCCGAGACGCTGACGACGCAGCTGCGCGCGATCGCAGACGTGTCGACCGCAGTGACCCAGGGCGACCTGACCCGCTCGATCAACGTCGAGGCTGCGGGCGAGGTCTCGGATCTGAAGGACAACATCAACCAGATGATCGGCAACCTGCGCGAGACGACGGAGCGCAACGCCGCGCAAGACTGGCTCAACTCGAACCTCGCGCGCTTCTCCGGAATGCTCCAGGGCCAGCGCGACCAGAAGACGATCGCCCGGCTCTTGATGAGCGAGGTGACGCCGCTCGTCGGCGCCCACCACGGCGCGTTCTTCGTCTCCGAGGACTCTGGCGAGGACGAGGAGACGCAGCTGCGCCTGATCGCGACCTACGGCTACAAGGAGCGCAAGGCGATCTCGAACCGCTTCAAGGTCGGCGAGGCTCTGGTCGGCCAGGCCGCCCTCGAGCGGAAGGCGATCGTGATCACGCAGGCGCCCGAGGACTACATCAAGATCACCTCGGGCCTCGGCGAGGCCGCCCCGACGAGCCTGATCGTCTTCCCGGTCCTGTTCGAGGAGACGGTGATGGCGGTGATCGAGCTTGCTTCCTTCGCGCCGTTCACGCAGATCCAGCAGACGTTCCTCGACCAGCTCTCGGAGTCGATCGGGGTCGTCATGAACACGATCAACGCGAACTCGCGCACGGAAGAGCTGCTGCTCCAGTCGCAGTCGCTGACCCAGGACCTGCAGAGCCAGTCCGAGGAGCTGCAGGCGCAGCAGGACGAGCTCAGGCGCTCGAACGCGGAGCTCGAGGCGCAGACGGCGATCCTGCGCGCTTCGGAGGAGCTGCTGCAGACCCAGCAGGAGGAGCTGCAGCAGACGAACGAGGAGCTCGAGGAGCGCTCGCAGCAGCTGGAGGAGCAGAACCGCCGGATCGAGATCAAGAACACCGAGATCGAGGATGCCCGCCAGGCGCTCGAGGAGAAGGCGGAGCAGCTCGCCCTCTCGTCGCGCTACAAGTCCGAGTTCCTCGCGAACATGTCCCACGAGCTGAGGACGCCGCTCAACTCCCTGCTGATCCTGGCGAAGCTGCTGGGAGACAACATCGGTGGCAACCTGACGGAGAAGCAGATCGAGTTCGCGAACACGATCCACAACGCGGGCGCCGAGCTGCTCGGCTTGATCAACGACATCCTCGACCTGTCCAAGGTCGAGGCCGGGAAGATGGATCTGAACATCGCCGAGGTGTCAGTCTCCGAGGAGCTGGCGGGCCTAGAGCGCTCGTTCGCGCCGGTGGCCGAGGCGAACAAGCTCACGTTCGAGCTCGACTTCGCAGAGAACGCGCTGCCGACGATCGTGACCGACCAGCAGCGGCTCCAGCAGGTGCTGAAGAACCTGCTCTCGAACGCGTTCAAGTTCACGGAGACGGGCGGCGTCGTGCTACGGGTCGCCCAGGCACCGCCGAGTCGCCAGTTCGCCGGCGACACGCTCGCGAACGCCGCGCACGTGATCGGCTTCTCGGTCGCCGACACCGGCGTCGGGATCGCACCCGACAAGTTGCGGGTGATCTTCGAGGCGTTCCAGCAGGCGGACGGCACGACTAGCCGCCGCTACGGCGGCACCGGGCTCGGCCTCTCGATCAGCCGCGAGATCGCACGCCTCCTCGGCGGCGAGATCCACCTCGAGTCGGAGCGCGGGGTCGGCAGCACGTTCACGCTCTACCTGCCCGACCGCTACGTCGAGCACGAGTCGGCCGAGACTGGTGCGGACATCCTCCGCGAGGTCGCGGCCGGGCTGGCGCCAGCGACGGCTGCGCTCGCGCCGTCCGAAAACGGGGGCGAGGCCCTGCTCGACGCGCTCGACCCGTCCTTGCTCGTGCCGAGTGAGGTGAGCGACGACCGCGACTCGATCGAGGAGGGCGATCGCGTGGTCCTGATCGTCGAGGACGACGCCGAGTTCGCTCGCACCGAGCTCGAGATCGCCCGCGATCGCGGCTTCAAGGGGCTCGTCGCGCTGCGCGGCGACACCGGCCTCGCGCTCGCGCGTGAGTTCCGGCCGGACGCGATCGTGCTCGACATGACCCTGCCGGTACTCGACGGCTGGACCGTGCTCGACCGGCTCAAGCGCCACCCGGGCACCCGCCACATCCCGGTGCACATCGTCTCCGCGATCGACGAGAAGCAGCCGGCGTTGCTGGCCGGGGCCGCGGCGTTCCTCAAGAAGCCGGCCTCGGCCGAGGCGCTGCAGAAAGTGTTCGGCGGGATCGAGGCGTTCATCAACCGGGACGTTCGACGCTTGCTCGTGGTGGACGACGACGACGCGCAGCGCCAGGCGATCGTCGACCTCGTCGGCGGGGATGGAGACGTGGAGATCGTGGCCGTCGGCTCGTCGGAGGAGGCGTTGGCGGCGCTCGAGTCCGAGCCCCCGTTCGACTGCATGGTGCTCGACCTGAAGCTCCCGAAGATGACCGGCTTCGCCCTGCTCGAGAAGGTCAAGACCGACGAGCACTCGCACAGCCTGCCGGTGATCGTCTACACCGGTACCGATCTGACCAGGCGCGAGGAGACGAAGCTGAAGCGCTACGCCGAGACGATCGTCGTCAAGGACGCCCGCTCGCCCGAGCGGCTGCTCGACGAGACCTCGCTCTTCCTGCACCGGGTCGAGTCGAAGCTGCCCGATTCGAAGCGCAAGATGCTCGAGCAGCTGCACAACACGGACGCGCTCTTCGTCGGCAGGAAGGTGCTGATCGTCGACGATGACGTCCGCAATGTATTCGCGTTGACGAGCGCGCTCGAGGCGAATGGGATGGAGGTGGTGTTCGCCGAGAACGGCCGCGAGGGGATCGAGACGCTCAAGTCGGCAGGCGACGTCGACCTGATCCTGATGGACGTGATGATGCCGGAGATGGACGGCTACGAGACGACGCAGGCGATCCGCCGCCTGCCCGAGTTCGAGAAGCTGCCGATCATCGCGCTGACGGCGAAGGCGATGAAAGGCGACCGGGAGCGCTCGATCGCAGCCGGCGCCTCCGACTACATCACGAAGCCGGTCGACACGGACCAGCTTCTCTCCCTGATGCGCGTGTGGCTCTACCAGTAGACAGGAGTGAGGAGCTCGAGCTCGAGCAACTCGAGGTCGAGCTCCTCCTGGAGGGGATCTACCGCCGCTATGGCTTCGACTTCCGCGAATACGCGCCCGCGTCGCTGAAACGGCGCCTGCGGCGCCGAATGGAGGGAGAAGGAGTCGAGACGGTCTCGGCGCTCCAGGACCTGATTCTGCACGACACGCTCGTGATGGAACGGCTTCTGCTCGACCTCTCGGTGAACGTGACCGCGATGTTCCGCGACCCGTCCTTCTACCTAGCCTTTCGCGAGCAGGTCGTCCCGCTGCTCCGCACATACCCCTTCTCCCGGCTCTGGGTCGCGGGCTGCTCGACCGGCGAGGAGGTTTACTCCCTGGCGATCGCGCTCGCAGAGGAGGGCCTCTCCGACCGCGTGCGCGTGTACGCGACCGACATCAACGAGGCCGTGGTCGAGGTCGCTCGGCACGGCGTCTTCCCGCTCGACAAGATGCAGGAGTACACACAGAACTACATCCGCGCCGGCGGGCAGCGTTCCTTCTCCGAGTACTACGTCGCCCGCTACGACGGCGCGCGCTTCGCCGCATCGCTCGTCGACGGGGTCGTGTTCGCGCAGCATAACCTCGTCTCGGACGCGGCCTTCAACGAGTTCCACGTGATCACGTGCCGCAACGTGATGATCTATTTTGCCCAGTCGCTGCAGGAGCACGTCCACCGGCTCTTCTACGACAGCCTGGCCATGTTCGGCGTGCTCGCGCTCGGCCAGAAGGAGACGATCCGCTTCTCGCCGTACGAGGGCTCGTTCGAGGAACTCGACGCCGAAGAGCGGCTATACAAGAAAGTCACATGAGCTACGAGGTGATCACGATCGGGGCATCCTGGGGAGGACTGCTGGCGGTGGGAACGTTGCTCGAAGGAATACCGGCCGAGGTCGATCAGCCGATCGTGATCGCGCAGCACCGCTCGGCGGAGTCCACCCGGGGCACGCTCGAGGACCTACTGCAGAGGCACATCGATCGTCCGGTGACGGAGCCGGGCGACAAGGAGCCTGTCGAGCCGTGCCGGGTCTACGTCGCCCCCGCCGACTATCACCTCCTCGTCGACGGAAGGCGCTTCGCGCTCTCCACCGACATCCGCGTCCAGTTCGCCCGCCCGTCGATCGACGTCCTCTTCGAGTCGGTCGCCGAGGCGTATCGCGACCGCGCGATCGGCGTCGTGCTCACGGGCGCGAACGCGGACGGGGCGGCGGGACTCGCCGCGATCAAGCGGAACGGCGGCGTCGCGGTCGTCCAGGACCCGCGCACCGCCACGAAGAAGGCGATGCCGGAGGCAGCGATCGCGGCGTCCCAGGCAGACGCAGTGCTACCGCTCGAGGAGATCGGTCCGTTCATCCACGGGTTGTGCTGCTCATGAGCACCCGCGCCAAGCTGCTGCTCGTCGACGACCGGCCCGAGAACCTGTTGGCGCTCGAGGCGCTCCTTGAGCCGCTCGGGCAGGAGCTCGTGCTCGCAGCCTCCGGCGAGGAGGCGCTGCGCCACCTGCTCCAGGAGGAGTTCGCCGTGATCCTGCTCGACGTCCAGATGCCGGGGCTCGACGGCTTCCAGACGGCGGAGCTGATCAAGCAGCGCGAACGGACTCGCCACGTCCCGATCATCTTCCTGACGGCGATCTCCAAGGATTCCGAGCACATCTTCCGCGGCTACGACGCCGGGGCCGTGGACTATCTGATGAAGCCGTTCGATCCGCAGATCCTGCAGGCCAAGGTCGCCGTCTTCATCGACCTGTGGCAGAAGACGGAAGAGATCAGGCGGCAGGACGCGCAGATCAGCGAGCAGGAGCTGGCCGCGCTCGAACGGACGAACGAGGAGCGCTACCGCTTCCTCGGCGACTCGATCCCTCAGCAGGTCTGGACCGCGCTGCCGGACGGTGCACTGGACTACGTGAACAAGCGCGTACTCGCGTACTTCGACCGCAGCTTGGACGAGGTGATCGGGTGGGGCTGGAGGGATTTCATCCACGAGAACGACCTTCCCGAGACGCTCGAACGCTGGGCGACCGCGCTGCGGACGGGCAATCCGTACGAGGTCGAGTTCCGGGTTCGGCGAGCCGCGGACGGTGCCTACCGCTGGCACCTGGCCCGAGCGATCGCAATGCGGGGCGACCGGGGCGAGATCGTCAGGTGGTTCGGCACCAACACCGACATCGAGGAGCGCC
>JANMJY010000134.1:0-2937 GCA_031371615.1 Actinomycetes bacterium
CCGAGCGCGCCTGCTGTCGAGGAGATCGCGCCGATGCCGGCGAGGGCGGCGGCCCAGAGGACGAGCCCCGCGGCCAGGGGCAGTGCCAGCTTGCTCCTGCCGACGAGCGCCACGGTGGCGACCACGCCGAGCACTCCGCCCAGCAGGCTGATGCTCTCGATCCACCCTGCGACAACGTTGGCAGCCGTCAACTCTTCTGGCGTCCGCGCCAGCGAGGGCATCAGGACCGCCTGTGCAGGCCGCGTCACCGTCACCGCCGTCGCCGCGAGTGCGCCGCAGGCGTACGCAGCGAGCGGCGGGCCGTCAGCGAGTAACACCCCTGCCGTTGCCGCCATCCCCACGGCCTGTGCGACGTAGCCGAACGCAAGTACTCGCCCCGGGCTCCTCCGGTCGCCGAGCGAGGCAGCGACAGGAGCGAAGAGTGCCGCCGGGACGAGCTGTGCCAGCGCGACGAGGCCGGCAGTCGTCGCTCCGCCCTGCTCGTAGGCGTACACGAGCATGGCGATCCAGACGCCCCACTCCGCCGCGTTGAAGCAGGCGAAGGCGAGTTGGACGCGGCGCAGCTCGCGGTTGCGAAACACACCGCCGAGCACGCGCGGGATCTCGCGTGCGTAGCTCATCCCAGCTCGCGGAGCCGGTCGTGTGCGCGCCGCCTGATCTCGCGCTCGAGCCGCGGGAACGCGTCGAGCAGGCGAGCGAGCTGCTCCGGTGCGAGAACACGCAAGTCCAGGTCGTGCCGCGCGATTACCGTCGCGATCCTCGAACGCGCGAAACCCGCACCCCACTCGAGGGCGGCGATCTCACCGAAGAACTCGCCGGCGCGGAGGGGTTGCCACGACCTTGCCGTCGATGACCACGTCGACGGCGCCTTGCTCGACGACGAAGAAGTCCCGACCCGTGTCCCACTGGGCTACGACCGTCTCGCCGGCGCCTGCGCGCCGCGGCGACGAGAGCTCCGCTAGCAGCGCCGCTTCGGGCGGCTCGAGCCGCCCGAAGACAGGGAGACAGTCTCCCACGTCCGCGTGCGGGTCGTAGCCAGCCGGGGCCGCGACGGGCTGCGCCGTCTCAAGGAACGCGAGCACACGCTCCACGTCCGCGGCGGCGCTCGTGTGATTGAGGATGCAGAGCCGGAGCGCCGGCCTGCCGTACACGCGCGTCGAAGAGATGAAGCCGACACCACTCTGCTCGAGCGCCGCGACGAGCCCGTCGGTCAGCCATTCGTCGTCCTCATCCGGCTGCGGTAGCCGGCGGAAGCAGACAACGCCGAGCGAGGGAGGCGCTGTGAGCTCGAGCGTCTCGCTCGCCTCGATCCGGTCGCGGGCGAGCTCGGCCAGGTCAAGGCATCGGTCGATCGAGCTCCGGAACGCGTCGAGCCCGAACGTACGCAGCGAAAGCCACAGCTTGAACGCACGCGTCGTGCGCGTCAGCTGCAGGCCGAGGTCGGCGAAGTTCACTTCGCGGATCGTTGCGTCGGCGTCGCGCAGGTAGTCGGAGCTGATCTCGAACGCGTGCCTCAGCGCGCGGCCGTCGCGGACGAGCAGGCAGCCGCATTCGTAGGGCTGATAGAGCCACTTGTGTGGGTCGAGCGTGATCGAGTCCGCAAGCTCGATGCCGTCGAGCGCGGCGCGCCCTCTCTCGCTCAGGACGGCGAAGCCACCGTACGCGGCGTCGACGTGCAGCCAGACTTCGCGCGCACGGCAGATCGCCGCGAGCTCTGCGATTGGGTCGATCGCACCGGTGCTCGTCGCGCCCGCGTTCGCGACGACGAGGAACGGGCGCCGCCCGGCAGCCTCGTCGACGGCCATAGCCGCTTCGAGTGTCGCCGGCCTGAGCCGCAGGTCTTGGCCTACCGGCAGCACGCGCACCTGGTCGGGCCGGAAGCCGAGCGTCCGCGCACCGCGGGCAACGGAGGAGTGCGTCTGGTCCGACACGTAGACGACGAGGTCGTCGCGCATCGAGCCGACGAGCGCCTCGCGTGCGCACGCGAGCGCGGTCAGGTTGGCGGCCGAGCCACCGGTGACGAGGGAGCCTGCGGCCTCGGCCGGGTAACCGACCCACTCTTTGAACCATCCGAGCACCTCCGTCTCGAGCTGGCTCGGGCCGGCCGACTCCATCCAGGACCCTGCGTAGACGTTGCACGCGCTCGCGACGAAGTCGCCCAGCGCTCCCGGCCAGGTACCGGCGGCGGGTACGAACGCGAAGTACCGGGGATGGCTCGTCCGGCTCGTGAACGGGAGAACGTCCCGGAAGAGCCCCTGCAGCAGCTCCTCGAACGGTTCCCCGGCCTCGGTTGGCGCCGCTGCGAGCTTCCCGGCGATCTCTTCGGGCGCGGCCCTGCGCAGCGGCGGCTGCGACTCGTCGGCGATCCATTCGACGAGCGCGTCGACCGTGCGATAGCCGAGCTCGCGCATGCGCTCGGGGTCGAGCTCGAGCCTGCTCCTCTCCGACGACACACCAGCGAGCCTAACGAGCCGCGGCTCCTATCTGCGAGTGGCGCGGCGTGCGAAGAGCCGCTCGGCATAGATCGTCTGGAGCACGATCGATACCGAGAGCCAGAACAAGCCGCCTGCGATGCCGGCGAGGACGTCGGAAAGGTAGTGGACGCCGAGATAGATGCGGCTGAAGCCGATCAATGCGAGGAGCGCGACCGTGCCGGCTCCCAGGAGGAGGCGACTGCGTCCGGTGCGGACGCGACCCCAGGCCAAATACGCGAGTGCCCCGTACGCGGCCGTGGAGATCATCGCGTGGCCGCTTGGGAACGAATAGGTGTCCAGGTGTACGAACGCGACCTCTGGCCGCGCACGGTGGAACGAGAGCTTGAGAATCAGGTTGAGCAGCTCGGCCCCGCCGAGGACGAGGGGTAGGAGCGCCGCGTCCACGAGGCGCCTGCGCCGGTAGAGCACGACGCAGACGACGGCGGCGACCGCGAGAGCCACG
>JANMJY010000149.1:0-13340 GCA_031371615.1 Actinomycetes bacterium
GGGGAACAACAACACGAACTACTGCAACAAGGACTACGACGCGAAGGTCGACGAGGCGCGCAAGACGCCGGACAACGACGCCCGCTACAAGCTGTACGGCGATGCGGAGAAGATCCTCTTCGGCGACAACGGCGACATGCCGCTGATCCCGATCTACTTCTACACGTTCCCCGGGCTCGAGAAGCTGTCCGTCAAGGACTCGTTCGACTTCAACCTGCTGAGCCAGGTCGACCTGACCAAGGTCGTCGTCACCGGGTAGGCACGTTGGCACGAACCGCACAACGCGGACGGGGCTCGAGCGAGCCCCGTCCGCGTTCGTGAATACTCAACGCGGGTAGGTAGCAGACCATGCTGAAGTTCATCGTCAGGCGTATCTTCTGGACGATCCCGGTGCTCCTGGTCGTCATCTTCTTGACGTTCACGATGATGCGCCAGATCGGCGGCAACCCGTTCCGGCACTCGGAGCGCGCGGTCCCCGAGGCCGTGCAGCGGAACCTGGAGCGGAAGTTCCACGTCGACAAGCCCTGGTACACGCAGTACGCGTACTACGTGAAGGGCGTGGCGACGCTCGATCTCGGGCCCTCGCTCGTGCTTCGGGGCCAGACCGTGAACGACATCGTCAAGGAGCACTTCCCGAAGTCGATCGAGCTCGGCTTCTACGCGTTCCTCTTCGCGCTCGTCATCGGCGTGCCGCTGGGGATGATCGCGGCCCTTCGCCACAACACGGTCGTCGACTACTCGGCGATGTTCTTCTCCAACGTCTTCCACGCGCTCCCGAGCTTTCTCGTCGCAACGCTGCTGATCTACTACGTGTCGCTGAAAGTCGGCGCCTTGCCGACGTCCGGCTGGTCGACCTGGCAACACAAGATCCTGCCTTCGGTCGCGCTCGGGTTCGGGCCGATGGCGCTCTTCGCGCGGCTCGTCCGCGGCACGATGCTCGAGACCTTGCAGCAGGACTACGTCCGCACGGCTCGCGCGAAGGGCCTCCGCTACCGGCGCGTCGTCGGCCTGCACGTCCTCCGGAACTCGCTGATCCCTGTGGTCACGGCCGCCGGTCCCCTCCTCGGCTACATCATCACCGGCTCGTTCGTGATCGAGCTGATCTTCAACATCCCGGGCATCGGCCAGTACTACGTCACCGCGGTCGGTGCGCGCGACTACTCGGTCGTGATGGGCCTGACCATCCTGCTCTCGGTGATCGTGGTCGTCGCCAACCTCTTCGTTGACATCCTCTACGGGATCCTCGACCCCCGCACTCGGGACGCTCGCACCTGATGGTCTCCAACCCGACAGACATCCGCGAGGAAGGCATCGCCGTCGAGCCCGGCGCGTCGCCGGCATCCGGCGCGCCGATCCGGCAGTCGAATCTCTGGAAGGACGCCTGGCGGCGTTACCTCCGCAACAAGGGTGCCGTCGTTGCGGGCGCGGTCTTCGTGCTCGTCCTGCTCTACTGCCTCGTCTGGCCGTTCGTCTCGCCGTACAGCGGCAACGAGCTCGACTTCACGATCGCCAAGCAAGACCCAAGCCTCTCGCATCTGCTGGGCACCGACAAATTTGGCCGTGACATCTTCACGCGGACGGCTGAGGGCGGGCGCGTCTCGATCCTGATCGGCTTCGGTGCGACGATCGCGATCCTGCTGATCGGGGTCGTCTACGGCTCGATCTCGGGGTTCGTCGGCGGGCGCCTCGACAACGGCCTCATGCGCTTCCTCGATGCCCTCTACGGCCTGCCCTACCTGCCGTTCGCGATCATCACGCTCGCGATCATCGGCCGGGCGGACATGTGGACGATGATGATCGCACTCTCGATCGCGAGCTGGTTCACGACCGCCCGCATCGTGCGCGGGCAGGTGCTGACGCTGAAGGAGAACGACTACGTGCGCGCGGCCAAGGCCGTGGGGGCGCGCTGGAATCGCATTCTGGTCAGGCACATCCTGCCGAACACGCTCGGCGTCCTGATCATCGCCATCTTCCTTGAGTTGCCTGCGGTCATCCTGGGCGAGGCCTTCCTTTCGTTCATCGGCCTCGGGATCAGCCCGCCGGATGCCTCGTGGGGCGCGATGGCGCAGGAGGGCCGCACGACCTACCGCACCCATCCGATCGAGATCGTCGTCCCGTCGGTCGCGATCGCGTCGCTCGTCCTGTGTGCGAACTTCATCGCCGACGGGCTTCGCGACGCGCTCGACCCGAGGACGAGGGAGACGTAGTGGCTCTCCTCGAGGTCGACGACCTGCGCACGCACTTCTTTACCCGCGAGGGCACGGTCCGCGCCGTCGACGGCATCAGCTTCGCGGTCGAGAAGGGAAAGACGCTCGGGATCGTGGGCGAGTCCGGCTGCGGCAAGTCGGTCACCGCGCTTTCGATCATGGGCCTGATCCCGAAGCCACCCGCAAAGATCGTCACCGGCTCGGTGCTCTACGAGGGCAACGACCTGACGAAGCTCTCCGAGCACGAGCTCGAGGACGTGCGCGGCCGCGAGATCGCGATGATCTTCCAGGACCCGATGACCTCCCTCAATCCGACGCTGACCATCGGGACGCAGATCACCGAGACGATCCGGCGGCACTATGACGTGCCGCAGGCGCAGGCGAACAAGAAGGCGGTCGAGCTGCTCGAGGAGGTGCAGATCCCGCGCGCCGGTGAGCGCCTCAAGGACTACCCACACCGTTTCTCGGGCGGCATGCGCCAGCGGGTGATGATCGCGATCGCGCTCTCCTGCGACCCCAAGCTCCTGATCGCCGACGAGCCGACGACGGCGCTCGACGTGACCGTGCAGGCCTCGGTGCTCGACCTGCTCGACGACCTGAGGCACGAGCATGACATGGCGATGATCATCATCACCCACGACATGGGTGTCGTCGCCGAGGCGGCCGACGACATCATCGTCATGTACGCCGGCCAGATCGTCGAGCAGGCCTCGACGCTCGACCTCTTCGACAACCCGGAGCATCCGTACACCGAGGCGCTGCTCGGCGCCCTGCCGCAACTCGAGGGCTCGGGGATCCGCCAGGGTCGACTGACAGCGATTCCCGGTCGCCCGCCCGACCTGATCGACCCGCCCTCGGCGTGCCGCTTCGGGCCTCGCTGCCCGTACGCGGGCGGCGACTCGTGCACCGACGAGATGCCCGAGCTGCGCGAGCTCCGCAAGGGCCACTGGGTGCGATCGGCCCATCCGGCGAGCGAACGGGTGCGCACGGAGGTACCTGCGTGACTGCCCTGCTCGAGGTCAAGAACCTCGTCAAGCGCTTCCCCATCCGCGCGGGGCTGCTGATCGAGCGCACCGTCGGTGAGATCGCCGCTGTCAACGACGTCAGCTTCGAGATCGAGTCCGGGGAGACGCTGGGCCTCGTCGGCGAGTCGGGCTCCGGCAAGTCGACGACGGGCTACTGCGTGCTTCAGCTCGTGAAGCCGACCTCCGGCTCGGTCAAGTTCGAAGGCAAGGAGCTGATCAACCTCGGCCGCGAGGAGCTGCGCCGGATGCGCCGCGAGATGCAGATCGTCTTCCAGGACCCGTACTCCTCGCTCGATCCGCGCATGACGGTCGGCGACATCGTCGGGGAGCCGCTGATCGTGCACGGGATCGGCACCCGCAAGGACCGCGGCATCCGGATCCGGGAGCTGCTCGACGTCGTCGGGTTCAACCCGAGCTTCACGAATCGCTACCCGCACGAGTTCTCGGGCGGGCAGCGCCAGCGAATCGGAATCGCCCGCGCGCTCGCGCTCTCCCCGAAGCTGATCGTCTGCGACGAGCCGGTGTCTGCGCTCGACGTGTCGATTCAGGCTCAGATCCTGAACCTGCTGAAGGACCTGCAGCGGGACTTCGGGCTGACCTATCTCTTCATCGCCCACGATCTCGCAGTCGTGCGCTCGATGAGCGACCGGATCGCGGTCATGAACAAGGGCCAGCTGGTCGAGATCGGGCCGGCCGAGCAGGTCTACACGAGCCCGCAGCACGACTACACGAAGGCGCTCCTCTCCGCGGTGCCGATCCCGGATCCCCGCGCGATGAAGGAACGCAAGGCCGCACGCCGCAAGCTGCGGCACGCCCTCGCCGAAGGCTGACGGCATCCCCCGAACGGGGGTCGGAGCGAGTGTGGAAGCGCACGATGCCTGAACCGTGGCTTCCACCCGCGCACGGCATGCGGCAGTCGGCGCTCTCGTCGTCGTCGTCGTCTGGCTCGCGTTCTACGCGGTGTGGCTCTGGCGTGCTCCCGGCGACGCGCGCGACCAACTCGTCTTCAGCGATACCGCGTACCTGGTGCCGCTCGTCGCCGCGACGCTGCTGAGCGGCTGGGCGGCGACCCAGGTACCGCGAGCACTGCGCGGCTTCTGGGTCCTGGTCGGACTCGGCTGCGCGTCCTGGACGGCGGGAGAGGTGCTCTGGGGTGTCCGCGAGCTCGGCACCGGCTCCGTGCCGTTTCCGTGGTGGACCGACGTCGGCTACCTCGGCTTCTACGGATTCGCGCTCGTCGCGCTCCTCTTCTTCTTCCGGCCGTCGTTCCGCCTCGCCGGCAGCGAGGCCGTTCTCGACGGGGCCCTCGCGATCGCCTCGATCGCGCTGCTCTGGTGGTGGCTCGTTCTCCGCCAGGTGGACGTCGCGGCCGACTTGCGCTCGCTCGTCGCGCTCAGCTACCCGATGCTCGATCTCGTCCTGCTCTGCGTCGTCGCTCTGACTCCCCTCGTGGCGGCCAGGCGTGGGACGCTTGCCGGCTGGCTCGTCGCCTCCGGCATCGCCGCCGGAGGCATCTCGGACGGTCTGTACACGCGCCTCGCGCTTCACGACGAGTACTCGACCGGAACGTGGATCGACCTCGGCTGGCAGGTGCAGGGGTGCCTGATCTCGCTGGCGGCGTTGACGGCGGCTCTCGCGCTCGGCCGCAAGCCTGACTGGGCCCAGCGACGGTCGCCGTACCGGGTGCGGACGGGGGTGAGCATGACCGCGGCGCTCGTCGTCGTGCTGGCCGTGCTCGTCGTCGACGGCAGCAGCGGCACGCTCTCCCGGGACTCCGTCGTGTTCGTGTGCTTCGTTGCGGCGCTGTTGACGGCCCGAGGCTGGCTGCTGCTGCTCACGGCCGCCCGGCAGTCGGCTCGACGCGATCCGGTGACCGGCGTCTACGACGAGGCACACCTGCACGACCAGCTCAGGCGGCTTGCAGCCGCCGCCCGTCAGTACGACGAGCCCTTCGCCCTCGTGCTGCTCCGCACGCCACGCCGCGGCGCAGCGGAGGCGCTCCGGAAGATCGTCGGCACGGCGCGTGAGCTGGACCTGGTCGCGCGACTCGCGGACGGCCGGCTCGCCGTCGTGCTGCTGCGCACGGGCGAGGAAGGCGCTTCGGAGGCCGCTGAGCGGCTGCGTGCCGGCGCGGGAGGAATGGTCGCAGCCGGTGTCGCCGTCTGGCGGCCGGGTGACACGGCGGCCGACGTCATCGCCGCCGCCGAGCGGCTGCTCCTGGCCTCGATGCGGCTCGGCGGCAGCCACACCCGGGGCCCGGAGGCCGACGTGCTCGTCGAGGGCGGTCCCCAGCTGAGCGTCACGGCGCTCCTCCAACTCATTCGGCTCGTTGGAGCCGTCGACGCGCGCTACCGGGTCGCCTCGGCGCATTCGATGAAGGTCGCCGGCCTCGCCCGTGACCTGGCACTCGAGCTTCAGCTCGAGCCGGATGCGGTCGCAGCCTCGTACCTCGGCGGGTTGCTGCATGCGCTCGGCACGCTCGAGCTCGACGACGGCCGGCTGCATCCGCACAGCGTCTTCGCGACGCTCGACGTGAAAGTCGAGCTCCGGCACGGCTCGCGTGGAGCGGAGCTCATCCGCCGGATTCCGTGTGCAGCGCACGTTGCGCCCCTGGTGGCCGCGTACGAGGAGTTCTGGGACGGCACAGGACCGCGGCGCCTGCGCGGTGAGTCGATTCCGTTCGAGGCCCGCGTGATTGCCGTGGCCAACGCGATCACGACGATGACCGAGCCCGGGGGAGAGGCGCTCCCGCTGACCTCGGCGCTCTCGGAGATCTGGCGGCTCGCAGGCGGGCGTTACGACCCGGAGGTGGTCAGCGCGCTCTTCCGGCTCGTCCGGGACGGGCGGATCGCCGACGCACTCGAGGAAGCGCGGCGCAGCGCCGAGGTCGTTCAGGCCTAGAGCCCCAGGTGTTTGGCGATGACCATGCGCTGCACCTCGTTCGTGCCCTCGCCGATCTCGAGGATCTTCTGGTCGCGATAGAGCCGTGAGATCGCGTACTCGTCCATGAATCCGTACCCGCCGTGGATCTGGAGGGCCCAGTTCGCGGCCCGGTTCGAGAGCTCGCCGGTGTAGAGCTTCGCCATTGCGGCCTCCCGCGCGAACGGGCGGTCCTGATCCTTCAGCCACGCCGCCTTGATCACGAGTGCCCGGCCGGCCTCGATCTCGGTCGCCATGTCCGCGAGCTTGAACTGGATCGCCTGGAAGCGCGAGATCGGCTTGCCGAATTGCTCGCGTTCCTGGGCGTACTCGAACGCCAGATCGTAGGCTCCCTGCGCGAGCCCGACGCCCATGGCCGCCACCGAGATCCGGCCGCCGTCGAGGATCGTGAGGAACTGCTGGAAACCCTGGCCGCGGGGGCCGAGCAGATTGCCCTCCGGGACGGCGCAATCGCGGAAGGAGAGCTCGCGCGTGTCGGAGGCCTTCCAGCCGAGCTTCTTCAGCGGCGCCGAGACCTCATAGCCGGATGTTCCGTTCTCGACGACGATGTTCGAGATCTCGCCCTCGCCGGTACGGGCGGTCAAGGTCACGCCCCAGGTGACGTCGGTGCCGGCGTTCGTAATGAACATCTTCGAGCCGTTCACAATCCAGCTTCCGTCACGTAGCTCTGCGGTCGTGAGGGTGTTGCCCGCGTCGGAGCCGGCGCCCGGCTCCGTCAGTCCGAAGGCCGCAAGCTTGCGGCCGGACGCCAGGTCGGGAAGCCACTCCCGCTTCTGCTCCTCGGAGCCGAAGAGGTAGACCGGCATCGTCCCGAGCGAGGTGTGAGCCGCGACCGTGATCGCGACGGACGAGTCGATCCGCGTCAGCTCCTCGATCGCGAGCGCGTAGGAGACCGTGTCACCGCCGGCGCCGCCGTACTCCTCGGCGATCGGCAGGCCCATCATCCCGAGCTCGCCGAGCTCGGCGACGAGCTCGTACGGAAAGCGCGACTCGCGGTCGAGCTCCTCCGCCACCGGAGCGACCTTCTCGCGCGCGAACTCGCGCACGGTGTCGCGGACGAGCTGCTGCTCCTGGGTCAGGTCGAGGTCCATGCGCCGCCGGATGCTACCGGGTAGATTCGGCGCTTCCACCGACGCAAGGAGCGAGCACAGATGGCTGAGAGCGTGCAGGAGTTCTTCGACGGACTCGCGAGCCGGGCAGATGCGGCAAAGACCGCCGGAATGAACAACTCGTACCTGTTCGACATCGAGGGGGCCGGTCAATGGCTCGTCACGGTTGCGGACGGCGATGTCAGCGTCACCGACGGCGCCGGAGAAGCCGACACGACGATCACGACGTCCGAGGAGAGCTTCATGGCGATCGTCCGGGGCGAGCAGAACCCGACGACGGCCTACATGACGGGCAAGTTGAAGATCAAGGGCGACATGGGCGCCGCAATGAAGCTGCAGAAGCTCTTCTAATCCGCTTCCAGTTCGATCAGTAGAGCGCCGCCGGCGACGCGGTCGCCCTCCTCGACGTGTACTGCCTTGACCGTCGCGTCGTAGGGAGCCGCGAGCGGCGTCTCCATCTTCATCGCCTCGAGCACGAGTAGCGGGCGGCGCGCCTCGACCCGGTCGCCGGGCTTGACATTGACGCTGATCACCGTGCCCGGCATCGGCGCCAGCACCGTGCTCTCGCCCCCGGCACCGGCGCGAGTGTGGGCAGCGCTGTCGACGTCGGGAGCAGGCGCAGGCGCCGCCGCCGGCAGGTTCAGCCGCCAGCCGTCCTTCCAGGGGGCGTCGGGGAGCCGGAGGGGTGGCTCGGAGAGAGGTGGATGCTCGGACAGGAAGGCTGTCGTCGCCTCGCCCGCCAGCACGACGGGATGCGCGACGAGCCAGCGGAGAAAGGGGAGGTTCGTCGTCACTCCGCCGACGTCGGTCTCGGCGAGCGCATCTCCGAGCCGCGCGAACGCCTCCGCGCGCGTTGGCCGGTGGGCGATCAGCTTCGCGATCATCGGGTCGTAGCCGAGCCCGATCTCGTCGCCCGCCTCGACGCCTGCATCAACGCGGACACCGGACGGCAGCCGCAACCGCTCGACGGTGCCCGCCTGGGGGAGAAACGTGCGCGGATCCTCGGCGTAGAGCCGCACCTCGACCGCATGGCCTTGTAACAGCCTGTTACCTGGCTCGAGGCGCTCTCCGTCGGCGATCCGGAGCTGCTCGCGCACGAGGTCGACGCCCGCGACGAGCTCGGTGACGGGATGCTCGACCTGGATCCGGCCGTTGAGCTCGAGGAAGTAGAACTCGCCGTCGGCCAGCATGAACTCGGCGGTTCCCGCGCTCTTGTAGCCGATCGCGCGCGCGAAGGCGACGGCCGCTTCGCTCATCGACGCTCGCAACTCCGGCTCGAGCGCGGGCGAGGGCGACTCCTCGAGCACTTTCTGGTGGCGCCGCTGCACCGAGCAGTCGCGCTCGCCGAGCGCGAGCACGGTGCCGTGCGAGTCGGCCAGGAGCTGGATCTCCACGTGCCGCGGCCGCTCGACGTAGCGCTCGCAGAACACCGTCCCGTCCCCGAAAGCGGCCTCGGCCTCGCGGGCCGCAGCCGCCCGGGCCTCGTCGAGCTCGCCCGGATCGCGGACGACTCGCATGCCTCTCCCGCCGCCACCTGCCGCCGCCTTGACGAGCAGCGGATAGCCGAGCTCGTCCGGCTCGCCGGTGGGGACGACGGGGACGCCGGCCTTGGCGGCGATCCTCTTCGCCGCGAGCTTGTCACCACCCAGTCTCAGCGCCTCGGCGGGCGGGCCGACCCACGTGAGCCCCGCAGCTCCGACCGCCTCGGCGAAGTCGGCGTTCTCGGAGAGGAAGCCGTAGCCGGGATGAATCGCATCGGCGCCGGCTTGCTTCGCCGCTCGGATGTGCTCCTCCGAGAAGAGGTAGCTCTCGATCTCGACCAGCTCGTCCGCCGAGCGTGCGTGCAGGGACCTGCGGTCGTCCGGCGCAGCCACCGCCACGGTTGCGATCCCGAGCTCCCGGCACGTGCGGAAGATCCGGATCGCGATCTCGCCGCGATTCGCCACCAGGAGCTTTCCGATCGGCATCTGGCGGATCGTATGCGGGGGCGATACCCTGCCCCGGCCTCATGCGGCGGCTTGTCCTTCTCCTGGCGATTGCGCTGTGCCTGCCTGCCCAGGCCGCCGCCGGCACGCTCTTCCTGGTCGACGGCCGCGGCTGGGGGCACGGAATCGGGATGAGCCAGTACGGGGCCCGCGGCTACGCGCGTGCGGGTTGGGGCTACGAGCGGATCCTGGCCCACTACTACCACGGGACCGAGCTCCGGGTGATGCCCGCACGGCGCGTTCGCGTCCTGCTCGCCGAAGGGCGAACCGCCGTGAAGATCGGGTCGACGAAGCCCTTCCGCGTCGTCGACGCGCGCGGTAAGGTGCGGAAGCTGAAGCCGGGCACGCGGACGCTCGCGGCGACCGGGCTCGCGAAGCTTCGCTTTCCGCTCCGCTACGAGCCGGGAGCCTCGCCGCTGACCCTCGACGGCGACGCGTACCGCGGCGCCCTGATCGTCCACCGTGACGTGCGGCAGCTGATGGTCGTCAACAGGCTCCCGCTCGACCGCTACCTGCGGGGGGTCGTGCCGTGGGAGATGCCGGAGGACTGGGCCCCCGAGGCGCTGCGAGCGCAGTCGGTCGTTTCCCGTTCCTACGCGTTGGCGACCCTGAAGCCGGGTACGCGCTTCGACCTCTACTCCGACACGCGCAGCCAGGTGTACGGCGGCATCGCCGCCGAGGAGGTGTCGACGAACCGCGCGATCGGCTCGACGGCCGGCCACGTCCTGCTCTGGCACGGACGGGTCGCGACCACGTTCTACCACTCGACCTCCGGCGGGAGGACGGCCTCGGTGGCCGAGGTCTGGCCTCGCGCAATCCCCGTTCCGTACCTCGTCTCGGTGCCCGATCCCTACGACGGCCTCTCGAAGCACCATCGCTGGGGGCCATTCCGGCTAACCCCGGCGGAGGTCGGGAAGAAGCTCGGGCTCGGGCCGGTTCGCGACCTGGTCGTGGCGCGCGGGCCGTCCGGCCGGGTCACCGAGCTGAAGGTGAAGCTACGAACCGGGACGCGGACGATGCTCTCGGACGACTTCCGCCGCGCCCTCGACCTTCGTTCGACGTGGTTCTCCGTCCGCGTGCTCGAGCTCGATGCAGCTCCCGGCCGCGGCCTCGCCAGCAAGGAGCTCCCCACGGTGCTGACCGGCTTCGTCCGCGGCCTGGGGAAAGTCCGGCTCGAGCAGCAGGTGAACGGCGGCACCTGGAAGACGGTCAAGCGGATCAGGACGCGTCCGGACGGACGCTTCACGGTTTCGGTGAGCCCGCGCCGGACGACCAGCTACCGCCTCGCCACGCCCGCCGGCGCCGGCGCGGCGGTCACGATCAAGAGTCGTTAGACGCCCAACCGGGGCTACGCCGCTCGAGGAACGCGGTCAGCCCTTCCTGGCCTTCGTCGCTCGCGCGCCGCTCGGCGATTCTGCGCGCGGTCTCCGGGCCGTCCGGCCGTTCGAGCACCAGCTTCTTGGCGTGCCGCGCCGCCCGCGGGCCGGCACTCCAGAGCTCCGCGAGCACTCCCTCCACGGCCGCATCGAGATCGGCCGCGACATCGTGCACGAGCCCGATCCGCAGTGCCGTCGCCGCGTCGAAACGCTCGCCGGTGACGAAGTAGCGCCGCGCCGCGCTCGCACCGATCTTCGCGAGCGCGAACGGCGAGATCACCGCCGGGATGATCCCCAGCTTGACCTCCGAGAACGCGAACACTGCGCTCTCGCCCGCGACGGCGATGTCGGAGCACGCGACGAGGCCGGCGCCGCCGCCGAGCGCGTGGCCCTGCACCCGGGTGACGACCGGCGCGGGGCAGCGGTCGATCGCCTCGAGCATCCCTCGGAGGGCGTTCGCGTCGGCCACGTTCGCGTCGACGTCCAGCGCGACCGACGACCGCATCCACTCGACGTCGGCGCCGGCGCAGAAGCTCGGCCCTTCGCCTGAGAGCAGCACGGCACGCGCCTTGCCCACGTCGACGAAGGCTTCGGAGAGCTCGGCGATGAGGGCGGCGTCGAAAGCGTTGCGGGTCTCCGGTCGCGCCAGCGTGATCCTGAGCAGGTCGCCGTCGCGTTCGATCCGGAGCGCTGCCATCTCGTAGAGATCCTTACAGAACTCCCGGATTCCCTTACGGCTTTCGGCGGGCTGCTTACCGTCGGCTGGCCACTCCCGCAGGCGCCGGCTCGGACACCCTGATCGCCCACGACGGCGGCCGGGATCTCGTCGGGGGCGGGGCCCTGCCTCACCCGATCGGAAGTGCCCCCAACGAGGGACGCTCGTTGCGGAACGATCGATCACGCTCAGAGGCAGATGCTCGTGAAGGCCGCCTTCGTGATCGCAGCGCTCCTGGCGGCCGCGGGCGCGTCCGCGGCCCCGAACAGCAGCCTGGCAGGGTGCACGATCATCGGCACGTCCGGGCCGGACTGGCTGGACGGGACGCCCGGCCCCGACGTGATGTGCGGCCTCGGCGGGAAGGACATCCTCACCGGCGGCCGCGGTAACGACCGCCTGCTCGGCGGGGCCGGCGATGACACGCTGCAAGGTCAAGATGGTGCGGACACGGTGCTCGGCGAGGCCGGCAACGACACGTTGGACGGCGGTAACGGCCCCGACAGGATCGACGGCGGGGGCGGCAACGACCGGCTGTCGGGCGCACCTGGTCGTGACGTCCTCCTCGGCGGGATCGGCTCCGATTACCTCGACTCACGCGACGGCGGGCCCGACATCCTCGACGGCGGCCCCGGTGTGGATACGGCACGAAGGGACTACCCGTACGACAAGCTCACGAGCATCGAGCACCCCTAGCGCCAGTAGAGTCGGCGCATGCTGCGTGGTGCCCTCGCCGCCGCCGTGACGCCCCTCGTTGACGACCGCCTCGACGAGGAGGCAGTGCCCCCGTACGTCGACTTCCTCGCTGCGGCCGGCCTGGACGGCTTGCTTGCACTGGGGACGACGGGCGAGGGGATCCTGTTCGGGGTCGACGAGCGGCGCCGGACTGTCGAGTCCTTCGTCGCGGCGTCGGCCGGGCGATTGCAGGTCGCAGCGCATTGCGGGGCCCAGACGACCGCGGACACCGTCGCCCTCGCGGCGCATGCAGCGGAGGCCGGCGTCGACGCGGTCGCGGTGATCGGCCCGCCGTACTTCCAGTTCGACGAGCGTGCGCTGCTCGAGCACTTCGTCGATGCCGCCGCCGCGTGTGCACCGCTGCCGTTCTACGTCTACGAGTTCGAGCGCGCGAGCGGCTACGCGATCCCGCTCGCCGTGATCGTCGAGTTGCGCGAGCGCGCCCCGAACCTCGCCGGGCTGAAGGTCTCCGACGCGCCGTTCGACCGCTTCTCCCCGTATCTGATCGAAGGGCTCGACGTGTTCGTCGGCCCGGAGGCGCTGATCTTCCACGGGATCAGTGGCGGTGCGGTCGGCGCCGTCTCCGGGCTCGCGGCGGCCTACCCGGAGCGCGTCGCGGCAGTCGTGCGCGAGCCGACCGAGGCCGGAGCGGTCGCCCTCGCCGAGCTACGAGCCGCGGTCGAGCGCTTCCCGCGGCACGCAGCTTTGAAGTTCCTGCTCGGCCTGCGCGGGTTGCCGGTCCGCGAGGACGTGCGGCGGCCGTTGCGACAGCTCACGGACGGCGAGCGCGAGGAGCTGCGGAGCTGGCCCGCGTAGTCGTCGCCGGCGCGGGCGCGATCGGAGCCTCGATCGCCTACCACCTCGCTCTGCACGGCGCGGACGACGTCGTGCTCGCCGACGTGGGGGAGATCGCGGGCGGCGCAACGGGCAAGGCGATGGGCGGCGTGCGCCAGCAGTTCACGACCGAGGCCGAGGTGCGGTTGGCCCAGGCGAGCGTCCGGCTCTTCCGGGAGCTCGGCGCTCCCCTGTTCCAGCAGGTCGGCTACCTCTTCCTCGCGACGACGCCGGCAGGCCTCGCCCAGCTCGAGGAACGGCGTGGGATCCAGGCGTCGCTTGGCGTGCCCGTGGAAAGCGTCGACGCGTCCGCTGTCGAGGGACTTCGGGTGGACGACGTGCTCGGCGCGACGATCTGCCGCGAGGACGGGATCGCCGACCCGGCAGGCGTGACGCGGGAGCTCGTGCGGCGCGCGG
>JANMJY010000190.1:0-3083 GCA_031371615.1 Actinomycetes bacterium
CGCCGATCCGTTCGTCCTCGAAGGCGACACGCTCGCCGGTGCGTCGGCCGATCACGTCTGCGCCGACACCTCGGCCGACGATCCGGCGCAGCTCTACTACACCTCGGGGACGACCGGGCTGGCAAAGGGCGTCGTGCACGCCCACCGGTACGTGCTCGCCCACGAGGAGTTCGCCTACTGCCACGAGGTCGAGGACGGCGAGCGCTTCCACGGCATGGGTGAGTGGGCGTGGGCGGCGGGGATCGCGCCGCTGCTCGGCCCGTGGCGGCTCGGCGCCGTGCAGTACGTCTACCGGCGCGAGGCCGGCTTCGATCCGCACAAGCAGCTCGACTTCCTCAGCCGGCACCAGGTGACGAACGTGTTCACGACCCCGACCGCGATGCGGTCGATGATGACTATCGCCGACGCGAGCGCGCGCTACCCGCAGCGCTTCCGCCGCGTGTGCTCGGCGGGTGAGCCGCTGAACCCCGAGGCCATCCGCTGGTTCCGTGAGCAGTACGGGGTGACGGTTCTCGACTACTACGGGTTGACCGAGTCGTACCCCCTCGTTGCGAACTATCCGTTCCTGGAGGTCCGGGAAGGCTCGATGGGCAAGCCGATGCCGGGTTGGGACGTCGAGATTCTCGACGAGGACGAGCGGCCCGTCGCCCAAGGCGAGCGCGGCGAGATCTGCCTGCGCGCTCGCTCAAATCCGCAGTATCCGCTCGGCTACTGGAACAACCCGGAGGACACGGAGCGTGTCTTCGGCGGCGAGTGGTTCCACACGCGCGACGCGGCGTCGCGGGACGAGGACGGCTACATCTGGTACGAGGGCCGGGCGGACGACGTGATCATCGCCGCCGGCTACCGCATCGGCCCCTTCGAGGTCGAGTCCGTCTGCCTCGAGCACCCGGCGGTGCAGGAAGCGGCGGTCGTCGCCGCCCCCGACGAGCTGCGCGGGAACGTCGTCAAGGCGTTCATTGTCGCCGCCGCCGGGTACGACGCGACGGAAGAGCTGGCCGATGAGATCAAGGCGTTTGTCCGTGGGAAGCTCTCCGCGTACGCCTACCCACGCCGGATCGAGTTCGTCGACGAGCTCCCGAAGACCCTCACCGGCAAGATCCGCCGAATCGAGCTACGCCAGCTCGAGGTCGAGCGCGCCCGGCGGGGCTAGTAGCTACGCGTCCAGCCTGGCGGGCAGGCCGAAGAGCGGGAAGAGCGTCTCGGTGTCGAGGAAGAAGGTGAGCTCGCCGATCTTGCCGTCGGACACTTCGACGACTTGCAGCGCCCACGGCTCGTAGCCCTCGCCGGTCGGGCTCGGCTTGTACTGCCCGAATGCCGGCGCGCCGTTCGCGGCCACCGTCGGGATCACGCGCGACCCCTGGCAGCCGATCCCCGGCCCGAACCACCACTCGAAAATGTCGGCGCGGCCGCTGAGCCAGAGGTCGAAGGGCGGCATGGACTGGGTTGCGTCCTCGTGGATCAGCGACGTCAGCGCGTCGATGTCGTAGCGCTCGAAGGCGTCGACGTAGCGCGCGAGCAGCTCCGCGTCGGCGGCGTCGATCGACGGGGTTGTGTCGGCGGCGCTCACGTTGCTCTCCTCGAGCGTCGCCCGCGCCCGCTGCAGGGCGCTGTTGACCGAGGCCACGCTCGTCTCGAGCAGCTCCGCGACCTCGGCTGCCTTCCAGCGCAGCACCTCGCAGAGGATCAGCACGGCCCGCTGCCGCGGCGGCAGATGCTGCAGAGCGGCGATGAAGGCGAGCCGGATCGTCTCGCGAGCGACGGCTTCGTCGGCGGGGTTCGGGATCGGCTGAATCCAGGTGACCTCGGGAAGCGTGTTCAAGTTCTCGATGATCGGCTCACGCGCGGGGCCGAGGTCCATCGGCGTGGCGCGGCGCTCGCGCCCGTTCAGCATGTCCAGGCAGACGTTCGTTGCGATCCGGTAGAGCCACGAGCGGAGCGCCGAGCGACCCTCGAACCGGTCGTACGAGCGCCAGGCGCGCAGAAACGTCTCCTGGACGGCGTCCTCCGCCTCGAACGGCGAGGCCAGCATGCGGTAGCAGTAGGCGATCAGCTCTCGCCGGTGCTGCTCGAGCTGGACTTCCAGCTCCGCGGCGGCCGGCTTGGCCGTGAGCGACGATTCCTGCACGCACGTCATCGTATCCTTCGACCCCCGCGAGCTCAGAAACTCATCGCTCGGGGCGAGCAGCGGTCAGCCGGACGCCTGCGGGAACACCGAGTACACGACCTTGTCCAGGATCATCGACGCGAGCGAGAGGATGATCGCGGCCCAGATCGCGGTCCACCAGAACTGGTCGATCGTGAGGTGACTCGACAGCCCGTCGGCGAGCTCGAGCATCAGGGCGTTGACGATCACCGAGAACAACCCCAGCGTCAGAACGGTCAGCGGGAAGGTCAGGACGCGCAGGACGGTTCCGACGATCGCGTTGACGATCCCGAACAGCGCCGAGACCCAGATGTACCCCCACGTGCCGCCGGAAACGGTCACTCCAGACAGGAGCCAGGCCGTGACCGCGAACGCCCCCGCAAGCACGGCCCACCGGATCAGAAGGGAGCCCAGCACAGGCGGCCAGGATACACCGCTGGTGCCGGTGTTCAAGATTCGCGAAGCCGTCTACCCCTGACGAGCCGCGTTTGTGCTGACGGCGCGCCCGCACCGCGCACAGAGGCGCACCGAAACGCCTGAGACGTTCGTCGCCGAGCCGTAACGGTGGCCGAGCAGAAGACAGCGCAGACGCCTCATTACGTGTCAGCATCGGCACCCGCGCGTCACTTCACCTAGTCCCCCATCCTGCGTTCCTCGACCCGCTTGACTGGCCGTCCCGGCTGGTCGCGAGGCTCGCGCGCGAACGCGCGAACGCGCGCCGTGCGCCTGCCTGCGTCAGCCGCCTGCAACAGGCGGTCAGGCCGCGTTCAGGTTTCCTCAGCCATCCTGCCGCGATGCCGGCCCGGCCCAACATTGCGCGGACGATGCTCAACAAGGTGCCGGAGATCACGCTCTATTTCTGGATCATCAAGGTCCTGTGCACCACGGTCGGCGAGACCGCAGCGGACTACCTCAACACGAACCTGAACCTCGGCCT
>JANMJY010000193.1:0-6963 GCA_031371615.1 Actinomycetes bacterium
ACCAACCGCCGCTTGCTCACCACATCTGTGACTACGTCCAGCTGCCGCCTGCGGATTGCAGGACTAGGTGATAAGGAACGTCGTTGTGACGATGCGCGTGTTCGGCAGGATCGGACCGACGTTCTCCATGTTCCGCGTCTCCTGGTAGTCGGAGATCTGCAGCCGGAGCGCGTGTGTGCCCTTGGTCAGGGTCGAGGTCGGGATGCGTACTTTCCCTCCCGAGAACTTCACCAGCTGCTCGGCGCCGTCCACGGTGACGACGAGGGACTCCGGATCGACACCCGACCCGCCGTCGGAGCTCGCGACGACGAGTTGGGTGCCCTGCTTGACGCGGTTGCTCCGGAGCGCAGCGCTCGGCGGACGCGTGTCGTTGAGCCAGTAGCGGAACGAGAACTTGCCGGCGCGCGCGGCCGAGGGGCTGTCGAACACGATGTCGTACGCGCCCGCGGCGGGCAGGATCGTCCCGGACGCCAGCACGGGATCGCCGAACGTGCGCAGGTAGGGGTTGAGGTTGAACGGCAGCGCGGCGTAGCCGGTGAGGCGGCGCTCGTCGCCCGCCTGCACGATTCGGGGCTCGACGCGCACGCGGGTCGCCCGGCTCGTGACGACCACGCCGAAGTTGACCGCCGGCCGGGCGAGGGTGACCCGGAAGACGCGCTCGGGCCCCGGTAGCTCGGCGGAGAAGCCAAGCCCGACCGGGCGCTCCGGATAGCTGTAGCGCGCGACGCGGCTGGTGCCGCCCTTCGTGGTCGACGAGTAGACGCCGGCGCGGCGCAGCGAGGTCTTGGCGGCGCTGCCGAGCGTGGGCTCGCCGCTGCGGAACCAGTAGGAAATGCGCCGCCGCTCGGAGCCTCGGGTCAGCACGATGTGGCCGGAGAGCTCGGCATCGACGACGCTCGTCGTCGTGACCGAGACCGGCAGCGACCCGGGAACGGTGACCGTGGACGGAACAGCGATGACGACCCCCGCAGCTGCTGTCTGTCGCTCGACCGTGACGGTCCAGTCGCCGGCGCCGCCGCCTGCGTCCGTGAGCGCCACCGGCTGGACCAGATGCGCGCCGGGGCCGACGAGGCCGAAGGACAGTGCGACCGGCGCGGCAAAGACGAGCGGGCTGTCGGCCCGTGGCAGGTCGATGACGCCACCGCCTTCGCGCACTGTCGAGATCTCGTCGGTCTTGAGGTCGTTGCCGAACGCCGGGTCGCCGGTGAGCGCGAGCGCCGACTTCACCTGTGCCGGCGTCCACGTCGGGTGCCGTTGGAGCAGCAGCGCGACGCCGCCGGCCACATGCGGTGAGGCCATGCTCGTGCCGGAGAGCGTGGCGTACCTGCCGCCGGGGGCTGCCGAGAGGATCGAGACGCCTGGGGCGCTCACCTCCGGCTTCAGGCGCAGCGAGAGCGGCGTCGGGCCGCTCGAAGAGAACGAGGCGACGACGTCCTCCGCTCCACCTCGGGTGGTCGTCACGGCGGCGACCGTGATCGCGTCCGGTGCCGAGCCGGGCGAGCTGACCGAGCCGCGGCCGAACTCGTCGAAGTCGTTCCCGGCCGCGACCACAGGGACGACGCCGGCGCGCGCCGCAGCGGCAAGGGCCTGCACGACGATGTCGCGCGAGGGCTCTATCTCCGGCTCTCCGAGCGACATGTTGATCACGTCCATCCCGTCGGACACGGCGGCCTCGATCGCAGCGACGAGCTCCGGCGAGTTGCCGTCGAGCCCGACGTCCGCATCGGTCGGGATCGTCAGAGCCTTGTAGTTCCCCAGGTACGCGCGGGGCGCCACGCCCGAGATCCGCACGCCTTCGGCCAGCGTGTTCGCGTTGCCGGCCGCGATCCCGGCGACGTGGGTGCCGTGCGAGGAGAGCTCAGGATCGAAGGGCCGGCTCGCGTTCCTCCAGGTCGGGCGGGCCGGCGGGAAGGCGCGAGCGACGATCACCTTCGCGGTCGTGTACGCGGTCTGGCCCTTGGGGTAGCCCGCCGGCATCGTGTAGCCGGACGGCGAGAAGAACGGGTGCGTCTGGTCGATTCCCTCGTCGATGATCGCGATCTTCATCCCCTGGCCAGCGTTCGTCAGGCCGGGACCCCAGAGAACGGGCGCCCCGATCTGCTGCGGGCTGCGGTCGAGCTGGGTGCGGTAGCGCACGCTCGGATAGACCTTGTCCACGCCCGGGAGCGAGGTGAGCCGTGCCAGCTCGGAGCGCGGAACGACCACGGCCATCCCGTTCGCGACGAGCCGGTAGCGCCAGCGAATTTGCGCGTCAGGGATCGTGCTCTCGATCCGTCGCGCGAGGGCGGTTTGCGAGGCGACCATCGTGCGCGACTGGAGCCGGCGGCCGGCAGCCCAGTGCGTCGTGCCGAGAGGCTTTTGGGAGAGGCCGACGACGATCTCGACCAGCTCGCCGCCGGGGGCAGGCCCCTCCGCGCGTGCAGATCCGGTCGCGAGCACGACAAGGCAGAGCACGCTCAGCAGGAGACCCCGACGCACGGCGGTCATGGTAGGTGAGACGTCTTAAGGCCGTCTTACGGCTGGTTACACTGTCGCTCCGCGCGGATGTGGCGGAATTGGTAGACGCGCACGGTTCAGGTCCGTGTGCCCTTCGGGGCGTGGAGGTTCAAGTCCTCTCATCCGCATTGTCTGTCCCCGAATCGGCCGATGCGCGGAGCGGTTCCCTGGTCGCTCCGTGCGACCGACATCGACCTGCACGGCCACCTGAATACGAGCGTCGAGTGCCCGTCGCGTTCCGAGCGCCCGACGGTGTCAGGGCTCTGGCGCGGGTGGAAGCTCGATAGCGTCGCCCCAGTCTGCCGCCCGCGCCTTCTTGTAGACCGCTCCCTGCCTGCGGCTGACAGTGCGCTGGTGGATGCCGTCCGGCTCGGACGTGACCAGCAGGACATGACCGGAGCGAATCTGCGGCTGGCGGATGATCCGGGCGACCGCCTTGGGCACGGGAGCTCGGCTGAGCACCGCGTACGAGTACTTCTCGTCCTCCCAGCCGAGCTCGACGTTCTTCGCTCGGCGGTGCAGTTTCGAGCGAGGGAGGCGGACCGCGAAGTGGCACCAGTCGTCGGCCGGAAGCGGGCAGGGAAGATCGTGCGGGCACGGAGCGACGGTCAAGCCGCCTGCCGCTATCACCGCGACCCGTGCCTCGAGGATCCTCCGGTGGCCCGCGGGCGTCCCGGGCTCGACGAACGCGATCGTCTCGGCTGCGCGCTCCCACAGCAGCGTGGCGGCACCGGCGACGTCGGCGAGCTCTCCGAGCACGTACGAGACGACGACGAGGTCAGCCGGCCCCTGCGCCGTCGAGACGTCAGCTGTCAGCCAGCGCGCGTCGGGCAGCAGCTCCCGGCCCGCCGCGACCATCTCCGGCTCGACCTCGACGAGGGTCAGCTCCTCTAGCGACGGCCACGCCTCGCGCGCGGCCCACGCCGCCACGCCGGGGCCTGCCCCGACATCGAGCAGCGACCGCGGCCGCCAGTCCGGCCGCTGGAGCGCTACCTGCCGGAAGACCGCGGCCGCCGCCGCGTAGGTCGCGGGCGCGCGGTAGGCGAGATAGGCCGCGACCGCTGCGCGCGTGCTCGCGGCACGTGCCCGGTCCTCGCCGCGGTAGGACGCCGAGAGCCGCTCGACCTCGGCCCCGACGGCACCGCCCGCACGTCCGACAATCACTTCGATGGCCTCGGCCAGCTGCGGGGGGAGCGCGATCGCGCTTCCTAGGACGCCAGTGCGGCCAGCACGTCGTCCGCGTGCGTGTCCGGTTTGACGTTCCGGAGCTCCTTCGCGACATTGCCGTCCGCATCGATCACGAACGTCGAGCGCTCGACGCCCATGTAGGTCTTACCCGCATAGGTCTTTTCCTTCCAGACTCCGTAGTCCTCGGCCGTCGAGTGCTCGGTGTCGGCGAGGAGCGCGAAGGGGAGGTCGAACTTCTCCCTGAACCTCGTGTGCGAGCGCTCGTCGTCGGGGCTGACCCCGAGGACGACCGCGCCCGCTCGCTCGAACTCGCCCCACGCATCGCGGATCCCGCAGGCCTGGGTGGTGCAGCCGGGCGTGTCGTCCTTGGGGTAGAAGTAGAGGACGACCGGCTTGCCGCGGAGATCCGAGAGCCTGACCGTGTCTCCGGCGTCGCTCGCGAGCTCGAACTCCGGCGCCGGCTTGCCTTCCTCAACCACGTGATCTCCTCTCGCTAGATTCCGCAGCGATGCTAACCGCCCACAACACTCTGGCTTTCCTCGTCGTCGGCGTGCCGGCGCTGGCGGCGCTCGTCGGCGGCTTCGTCTACTGGCGCGGACGGGAGGTCGGCCGGCTGGTCGCGAACCTGCTCGTCCTGGCGCAGACGCTGCTCGTCGCGCAGGTCGCGCTCGGGCTGCTGCTCCTCTCCGACGGCCGCAAGGCCACTGAGGAGCTCCACTACGTCTACGGCTCGCTCTCGCTCGGCGCGATCCTGGCACCGTGGATGTACGCGCCCGCAGAGGGGCCGCGGCGCCTGCTCTGGTTCGCCGGCATGTCGCTGCTCGCCGCCGCTCTCGCTGTGCGAGCATTCATGACCGGCTCGTGAAGCGCTTCTTCAGCGACATGAACGCGACCCTGCGCGGGTTCCTGATCATCGGGCTGATCGCGCTCGTCGTCGTCGTGCTCTCGCTCGAGTCCGTGCTCGCGACCGTCGGCGGGTTGCTGCGGATCGCGTTCTTCCTCGCGATCGCGTTCTTCCTCTTCCTGATCTGGCGGGAGAAGCGCGGCGACATCGAGGCGTGGCAGGACCGGAGCCGGAACGTCTTCTACGCCGCGATCGTGCTCGCAGTCGTCGACCTCGGCGCGTTCATCGGGCTTCGGCCGAACGGGCCTGACGCGCTCGCGTTCTTCCTCGTGCTCGGCGGCTGCGCCTACGCCGCCGTCCGTGTCTGGCGCGCCGAGCACACCTACTCCTAGCGTTACCCCTCATTGTGCGCCGAGCGCGCGCCGGGTTACGATCGCCGGAGCCGTGACATGTCTCGCACTACACGGGGTGAGCAACCGAAGGAGACGACTATGAGCCGGGTCATCAGGACCTTCGCTGCGCTGACGCTACTGGCGCTCGCGGTGGTCGCGGTCAGCTACGGAGGAAGCGCGACGCGGGAGAAGCAAAGCCCGACCGCCGCGGCCCGCTCGACAGACCGGCCGGCGCTGCTGCGCCAGCACCGGGGCGGCACCCTGAAGCTCGTCGCCAAAGCCGCAGGCGGCACGATCGACCCGCACGTCAACTACACCCTTCAGTACTGGCAGCTCTACCAGGCGACCTACGACGGGCTGCTTGCGTTCACGAAGGCCGGCGGCAACGCGGCCTTCCAGGTCGTGCCAGACCTCGCGACGGCCATCCCGACGCCGACGAACGGCGGCAAGACCTGGGTGTTCAAGCTCCGCCGTGGCATCAAGTTCTCCAACGGCAAACCCTTGACGACCAACGACGTGGTCGCCTCGCTCCGGCGCATCTTCAAGGTCAAGAGCCCGACTTCGGGTGGCTTCTACTCCGGCATTGTCGGCGCCGACGCGTGTCTGAAGAAGGCCGCGACCTGCACGCTCGCGGGCGGCGTCTCCGCGAACGCGGCGGCCGGGACGGTGACGATCAACCTGAAGGCGCCCGACCCCGAGTTCAAGTACAAGCTCGCCGTCCCGCACGCGAGCATCCTGCCGGCGGATACACCCACGGAGGACGTCGGCACGAAGCCGATCCCGGGCACGGGCGCGTACTACTTCAAGTCGTACAACCCCAACCGGAGCCTCGTGCTGGCCCGCAACCCCTTCTTCAAGGAATGGTCGGTCAAGGCGCAGCCGGAGGGCTACCCGGACCAGATCACGCAAAGCTTCGGCCTCACCGTCGAGGCGCAGATCACGGCGATCCAGAACGGGCAGGTGGACTGGACGCTCGAGCAGCCTCCGGCGGACCGCCTGTCCGAGATCGGGACGAAGTACGCGAGCCAGGTGCACGTGACCCCGCTGACGGCGTTCTGGTACATCCCGATGAACACGAACCTGGCGCCGTTCGACAAGCTGAAGGCGCGGCAGGCGTTCAACTACGCGGTCGACCGCAACGCGGCCGTGAAGATCTTTGGCGGCAAGAATCTCGCGTCGCCGTCCTGTCAGGTGCTACCGCCGGGCTTCCCGGGCCACCAGGACTACTGCCCCTACACGAAGAACCCGGGCACGAAGTGGTCGGCGCCGGACGTGGCGAAGGCGAAGCGGCTCGTCCAAGAGTCCGGCACGGCCGGCCAGAAAGTGACGGTCGTCGTCCCGGACGACGAGGTGAACCGGGCGATGGGGATCTACACCCAGAGCGTCCTCAACCAAATCGGCTACAAGGCGAGCGTCAAGCCGATCTCGGGGAACATCTTCTTCACGTTCGTGCAGAACACGAAGAACAAAGTGCAGATCAACGTGCAGCAGTGGTACCAGGACTACCCGGCTGCGTCGGACTTCCTCAACATTCTCTTCGGGTGCGACTCGTTCCATCCAGGTAGCGACTCGAGCATTAACATCGCGGGCTTCTGCGACAAGAAGATCGACGCCCAGATGAAGGCGGCGCTGAAGCTCGGGCAGACGAACGAGCAGGCCGCCAATGCGGCGTGGGCGAAGATCGACCGCGCCGTAACTGACGCCTCTCCGATGGCGACCCTCTTCAACCCGAAGCACGTGGACTTCGTCTCGAAACGGGTCGGCAACTTCACCTTCAGCAAGCAGTTCTATTGGCTGGTCTCGCAGTCGTGGGTCAAGTAGGAACGGTGGTGGGGGCCGGGCGCCTGCCCGGCCCCTGCTCGCTCGGCCGCCGATGAGTGGCGCCCTGGCGGACGAGGCGGCAGCGCCCGACGTCGGGCACTCTGCCGGTGCGGCGCCCTGGGCGCTCGCGCGTCGACGGCTGCTGCGCAACCGGGTCGCCATGGCGATGCTGGTACTGCTCGCTGTCATCGTCGCGCTCTCGTTTGCGGCGCCGCTGTATGC
>JANMJY010000250.1:0-2236 GCA_031371615.1 Actinomycetes bacterium
CGAGAGCCGTCGCGACTGGAAGCTGCGCGGCCCCTTCTGCGAAGGCTGGCCGATCTACCACGCAGTTCGCGCTGCCGAGAGCGGGACGATCTTCGCCGCCGCTGCGAGCGAGTGGCACGGCGCCAGCATCTGGCGCAGCCCGGATCTCGGTGAGACCTGGCAGCAGTCGAGCGAGGGCCTGAACTACGGCGAGACCGAGCTCAAGCTCTCGAAGGTGTCCGGCCTGACCTCGGTCAACGGCCGCCTCTTCGCCGGCGGCGAGATGCCCGGCGTGTTCGAGAGCCGTGACGGCGGCGAGACCTGGTCGCTCCTCAGCACGCTTGCCGGCCAGCCCGGCAGCGAGTCGTGGAACGACCCGGACAACCAGCCGCCGGGCCACCTCGGCATTCCAGCGATCCTCCCGCACCCGGACGACCCGTCTCGGTACTGGGCGATCGTGCAGGGCATCGGCATCTTCGAGACGACCGACGACGGTGCGACCTGGACGCCCCGCAACCGGGGCCTGCGCGCCGACTGGCCGCTCGAGGATCCCGAGGTGGGCTACTGCGTCCACAAGCTCGTCATGTCACCGGTTGACAGCGAGCGCCTCTACCAGCAGAACCATGTCGGCATGCACAGGAGCGACGACAGCGGGCAGTCGTGGACGGAGATCACCGACGGCCTGCCGACCGAGTTCGGCTTCGCCGCAGGCGCGCATCCCCACGATCGCGACACGTTCTATGTCATCCCGCTCGACCCCGGTCACGGGCGCTGCATGCCCGATGGCAAAGCGGCGGTGTGGCGCACGCGCGACGCAGGTGCGAGCTGGGACCGGCTCGCCCAGGGCCTGCCTCAGAGCGACGCGCACGTGGGCGTGCTACGCGAAGGGATGGCGATCGACCCCTACGACGAGCCCGGCGTCTACTTCGGGACGAGCACCGGTCAGCTCTTCGCGAGCGCCGACGCGGGCGAGAGCTGGAGCGAGATCGCGAGCTATCTCCCCGGCATCATGTCGGTCGAGGTCGCGGTCGTCGAGTAGCCATGGCGGAGCTCTATCTCCCCTCGACGCTGTCGCCCCTCTTCACGGGCCTCCCGCGCAGGCTCGAGGTCGACGCCGGCACCGTCGACGAGGCGCTCGACGAGCTCGAGCAGCGCTGGCCCGGCTTTCGCGACCGCCTGTGCGAGCCCGGCCCGGCGCTCCGCCGGCACATCCATGTCTACGTCGATCAGCAGCGCGCCGGGCTGGAGACGGCACTCGAGCCGCGCTCGCGTGTCGACGTGATCGCTGCGATCAGCGGCGGCTGAGCGCCGGCTGCCCGTATCCAATTGGCAACCGGGAGGGTTTGACCAGTATGACCCCAGGTACTGACGCACCCCTGAACAGTGAGTTTCACCGGAACGACGCCGTTCGGCTCGTGGATCGCCACGGTGACTTCCCTTCGGGCGCGACCGGCCGAATCGTCGGCTGGTTCGCGCGTTCCGTGCCGACGTACGTCGTCAGCTTCGGACGGGATCATCGTTGCGTCGAGGTGCGCTCCGACGAGATCGTGCTGACGGATAATCACCGCTCCTCTGCCTAACTTGTCATCGATCGGCTTGTTCTAGGTCGTACACTGGTTCGACAGCCGGAGGGCAGCCATGGCCGATCTGCCGCGGGGAACAGTGACGTTCCTCTTCACCGATATCGAGGGGTCAACGCGCTTGCTCAAGCAGCTGCGCGACGGGTATGGCGCGGTGCTTGCTGATCAGCGGCGGCTGCTGCGAGGCGTCTTTGCAGAGCATGGGGGGCGCGAGGTCGACACGCAGGGCGATGCGTTCTTCGTCGTTTTTGAGAGCGCGAGGAACGCGGTCGCAGGGGCTGTAGCCGGGCAGCGTGCACTCGCGGATCATCGTTGGCCCGAGGGAGTCGACGTGCGCGTACGAATGGGATTGCACACCAGCGAGCCCTCACTCGGCGACGAGGGCTATTTCGGCCTCGGCGTTCATCGGGCGGCCCGGATCTGCTCGGCAGGGTACGGCGGCCAGGTGCTGCTCTCACGGTCGACATCGGCAGTGCTCGAAGACGACGACTTAGAGGGGACCTCCCTTCGCGACCTCGGCGACCACCGGCTCAAAGACATCGACCGGGCCGAACGGATCTATCAGGTCCTCATCGACGGGCTGCTGAACGACCTTCGCACGCCCAAGACACATGGAGACCAGCCCCTCAAAGCGACGCCATTCGCCGGACAGGAGACTGAGCTTGCCCGTGCCGCGC
>JANMJY010000264.1:0-7386 GCA_031371615.1 Actinomycetes bacterium
GTCGCGGCGGTGCTCTACGGCTCGTTGCACCGCGAGGCGCGTCTCTAGCCAGTGACTCTGCGCGCGCCCATGTATGTGGACGCGTACCAGCTGTCACTGAGGCTGGAGATCTTGACGACGTCGCCGCTGTGGGGCGCGTGGATGAACTGGCCGCCGCCGATGTAGATGCCCATGTGACCGAGACCGTTGAAGAACACGAGGTCTCCCGCCTGGAGCTGATCCTTGGAGACCGGTGTCCCCATGCCGTACTGGGAGGCCGCATGATGCGGCAGCGAGACGCCCATCGCGGCGTAGACGTACATGGTGAAACCCGAACAGTCGAAGCCGGATGGGCTGGCGCCGCCCCAGACGTACGGCACACCCAGGTACTGCATCGCGATCCCGACGACACCGCCGTAACGGGAGTCCGGGGCGGGCGCGAGCGCAGTTTCGACCGCCGGGGCGGCGAGCGCCGCGACCTGCTGCTCGGGAACGAAGCCTTGACCCTGTGCCGGCTGAGCTGCGAGGCGGGCCCGGGCCTGCTGCTCGAGGCGCCGCTGCCGGAGCTGCTCGGCGGCCTGGAGGCTGGCGATCTCGCTCTTGATCGACGAGAGCAGCCGCTGCCGTTCGGCGAGCTGCCCCTCGATGGAGCGGCGCTGGGCTTCCTTCTGGGCGACGACCTGGGCCTGCGAGGCCCTCGCGCGGTCGAGCCTGACCTTCCGCTGCTTGACCTCGGCGCGGAACCTCGTCACCTCGCGGAGCACTTTCGTGTCCTGATCCGACACGCGCTCGACGGCGTCCATCCGGTTGAGCAGGTCGTCCAGCGACTGCGCTCCGAGCATCACCTCCAGCGCATTCCCCTCGCCGCCGTTGACGTAGAGCGAGACGAGCCGCGCCGACAGATGGGTCTGAGCGTGCTTCAGACTCGACTTCGCAATCGTCAGATGCCGCGCATTCAACGTCAGGTCCGCCTTGATCCGGTCGAGCTTCACGTTGGCGAGGTTGTACGACTCGACCGCGAGCTCGAGCTGCGAGTCCATCGCATGGATCTGATCCAGCACGCTCTCTGCCTGGGCACGTTTTGCGTCGACGCTCGGGTCGGCGGAGGCGGTCCTGACGGAGGCCAAGGCAACGGCCACGGAAATCGCCGTCAGGAACGTGAGGATCGCCGGCGCCCTACGTTTGCTCAAGGTGACTACGTCGTCACCTTCCATTCGAGCCATCCGAGCAAGCAGGGCGGCCCGGTGGGGGCCAGGTCCGTCACAAGTGGGGCACCCTAGCAGCCTTTCCGGACGACGGCAAGGCTTAACCAAGCCAAAAAGCGGTCGCCGCGACCGCATCTTACGCATCACAAACAATGACAGCGAGGCCGAAAACTTGCTACGGTCCGCACCTCGTGAGAGCGCATTCGACGAGTGATGCGGCGCGCCTCGCGGCCGTTTTCACAGGCCTCCTGCTGGTCGCCTCGGTCCCGGTCGCACTGGCTGCGGGCGCCACCGGCCTGCGTTCGCAGGCTGCCTCGCTGCGTGCGGACGACACCTCGCTCGAAGCGCGCGCGAACGCTGCCACGCTCGAGCTCTATGCTCTCGAGGCGGAACTGGGCCGGGCCCGTGGCGCGGTACAGAGCCTCGGCGCGCGCCAAGCGGTGGCCGCACGCGATCGCGCTGCCACACGCAAGCAGCTCGTGATCGCCCGCACGGCCCTGCACGCCTCGGAGTCGCAGCTGGCCGCACTCGTCCGAGCGCTCTACGAGCAATCGGGCGCAGCCGACCCGCTTGCGATCCTGCTCGGCGCGGCGTCGCTCGACGAGGCGTTGACGGGGCTCGACAGCCTCAGCCGCGCCGCCGGAGAGAACAGCAGGATCATCGACCAGGCGCGCTCGTCGAGAAGGAGGCTGGCGGCGCTCGACGCGCGGCTCGCAGCTCGCGAAGCGGAGCTCGCACAGCTTGCGGCAGCGACGACCTCCCGCACCCGCGCGCTCGCTACTGCGGTCGGGACGCGCCAGAAGTTCGTCGCGGGTCTGCGCCAGCAGCAAGGGCTGAACGCAGCCCGCATCGTCTCGATCGAAGCGCAGGTGCGGAGCGCGGAGGCACGAACCCTGGCGATCTCGGCCACCGCGGCGCCCGTCGCGACACCGGTCGTCGACACAGCCGCGCCGCTCGCGCCCGCCCCCGCAGACGACCCGGCAGCCGACTCGGTGGCCGTCGCGACGAGCGGCGCGACGATCACGGTCAGTTCGACCGGCTACGCGCTGCGAGGACGCACGGCAACGGGTATTCCCACCGCACCCGGCGTCGTCGCGGTCGACCCTTCAGTCATCCCGCTCGGAACGCGAATGACGATTCCCGGCTACGGCGAGGCGATTGCAGCCGACACCGGCGGCGCCGTGCACGGGAACGTGATCGACCTGTGGTTCCCGTCGACCGCCCAGGCGCTGCAGTGGGGCCGTCGCACGGTCACGATCACGATCCGCTGAGAGCTGCTCCCCAGCATTTAGACTGGCGCTGCCGACCGAGGAGGCAGAGCTGACCGAGACCGAAATTCCTGAGGAAGCCGACGAGCAGGGCCTCCGCGTGCTCCTCGTCGACGACCACGACCTCTTCCGTACCGGCCTCCGCAATCTGCTCGAGGAACAGGGCGTGCAGATCGTCGCCGAGGCCGCCAACGGCTCGGAGGCGCTCCACTTCGTGCGCGAGCTCGCCCCAGAAGTCGTCGTCATGGACCTGAACATGCCCGGCATGAGCGGCGTCGACGCGACGCGTCACATCAGCCGCGATGCGCCACTCACGCGGGTGATCGTGCTGACGATCTCCGACGAGGAGCAGGACGTGATGAACGCGATTCTCGCCGGCGCCTGCGGCTACCTGCTCAAGGACGCGTCCATCCAGGAGCTGATGCGCGGGCTCCAGGCGGCGGCGGTCGGCGAGTCGCTGATCTCCTCCCACATCGCCGGCAAGGTGCTCCAGCACGTTCGCGCCACGACCGCCGCGCCGGAGGCGGCAGCCACGATTCGGGCAGAGCTGTCAGACCGAGAGATCCAGGTGTTGAAGCTGATCTCGAACGGCAACGACAACGCGATGATCGCCGCCGAGCTGCACATCAGCCCGAAGACGGTGAAGAACCACATCTCGAACATCCTGATGAAGCTGCAGATCGAGAACCGGATCCAGGCTGCCGTCTACGCCGTCCGGTCCGGGATTGTCTAGCTGAGGGTTTGCTCGCGAAGCTCGGCAAGGAGGGCACGGACATCGGCGAGCTCACGTTCGGTGCCCTCGAGTTGTCCAGTCAGCTCGGCCAGCTCGACGGTCGTCGCGTCGCCGTACGGACGGAGAAGCAGCTTCAGACGGCGCTCGAGCCGGAGCCGCTCGCGCTCGAGGCCGAGCGCGTAGGCGTACCCGCTCGTCAGCGTGTCTTCGAGGGACGAACGCGACGGCAACTCGGCGCCTGCGGGCAGGTCGAGGAGCGACCGGATCTCGGTCATCACCGCAGGGAGGCGACTGTCCACAGCCGTCCGATTATCCTTGTCCCGGCGACGGGTGGCATGGGCCACCGGGCCTATCTTCGGCGCCTCCTTGGCCCATGCCTCGCTGCGGTCGCCCTGCTCCTCGGCCTCGCAGCCCCCGCTCGCGCCGCCGATCCGACCCTGACAGCGCGTCTCGACCGGGCGCTCAAGGTTCCTCACGTCGATCCTTCCCGAACCGCCGCGCTGGCCGTCGACCTCCGCACCGGGGTCGTCGTCTACGCCCGCAACGAGTCGCTCGCCCTGCTGCCGGCGTCGAACCAGAAGCTGCCCGTCGCCTACACCTCGCTCTCACTGCTCGGCCCCGGCTACCGCTTCCACACCGAGGTCGTCGGCACCGGCACCCTCGTCGGCGACGTCTGGCGCGGCGACCTCTGGCTTCGGGGCTTCGGCGATCCGACCCTTGAGCCGGCCGATCTCGACGCGCTCGCCGCGGGCGTGGCCTCGTGGGGGATCCGCAATGTCGACGGCGCCGTGATCGCCGACGAGTCGTGGTTCGATGCGCGGCGGGTCGGGCCCGGCTGGAAGCCGAGCTTCTACATCGGGGAGTCGCCGCCGCTGTCGGCACTCGTCGTCGACCGCGGGCGCTATCGGGGGCGCACGTCCGGGAATCCCGCGCTGGCAGCCGCATCGCTCTTTCGGCAGGCGCTCCAGACGAAGGCAGTGAGCGTCACCGGCCGCACGCGGAGCGGCATCCTCACGACGGTCGGGCTCCCACTCGCCCGCGACCTCTCGGAGCCGCTTGCGGACGTCGTCAGGTTCATGGGTCGCGAGAGCGACAACTACACCGCCGAGATGCTCGTGAAGCAGCTCGGTGCGCTGTACGCCGACCGCGGCTCCACGGCCGCGGGTGTCGCTGTCATTCGCGGTGCGCTCGAGCGTGCCGGCGTTCCGCTCACCGGTGTGCGGCTCGCGGACGGCTCCGGCCTCTCCGGTCTCGATCGGTTGACCGCGAACGCTCTCGTCGCGTTGCTCGAAGCCGGGCTCGCCGACGGCGACCTGCGCGACCCGTTCCTGGCCTCGCTCGCGATCGCGGGTGTCGACGGGACGCTCGAGGACCGGCTTCAGCACAAGCCTGCCCTCGGCCAGGTGATTGCGAAGACCGGCACCACGAACGCAGCCTCGGCTCTCTCGGGCTTCGTTCGAAACCGCTACGTCTTCGCGATCCTCCAGAACGGCCGGCCGATCTCCGCGTACTGGGCACGGCTCGCTCAGGACCGCTTCGCCACGACGCTCGCCGCGGCCGGCTGACGCGAGCATGGGCCTCTGGGACGACACGGTGTACGCCGGCAGCGCGGCGTACTACGCAAGTGGCCGGTTCCCGTATCCACCAGAGCTGGCCGACGCACTGCGCGACGAGCTGAGCCTCGACGGCACCGGGCGCCTGCTCGATGTCGGCTGCGGCCCGGGATCGCTCACGCTGTTGCTTGCACCGCTGTTCGACGAGGCAGTAGGGGTGGACGCCGACGCTGCGATGCTGGCCGAAGCCCGGGCGCGAGCCGCGCGGCAGGACGTCGAGAATGTCGCCTGGGTCATGCTGCGGGCGGAGGAGCTCCCCGCCGTTCTGGGTACGTTCGACGTGGCGACGTTCGCGCAGTCGTTCCACTGGATGGATCGTCCGAAGGTGGCGTCGATCGTCCGGGAGCTGCTCGCACCGGGAGGCGTCTGGGTCCACGTGCACGCGACCACTCACCGAGGGATCGAGGAGGCCACGAACCTCCCCGCAGCACTGCCCCCGCACGGTCAGATCGAGGAGCTCGTCAAGGCGTACCTCGGCCCTGTCCGGCGCGCTGGTCGCGGGACGCTTCCGGACGGCACTCCGCGGCACGAGGAGGCGATCATGGTCGAGGCCGGCTTCGGCGGCCCCACGCGACTCGAGGTGGCCGGTGGACGTGTGCTCGACCGGACCGAGGACGAGATCGTCGCCTCGGTCTACTCCCGCTCGTCGTCAGCTCCTCATCTCTTCGGCGAGCGGCTGGAGCAGTTCGAGGCCGAGCTTCGCAACCTGCTGCGGCGCGCGTCTCCCGCGGGGCGTTTTTGCGAGACCGCGCGAGAGATCGAGCTCGTCATCTGGAGGCGTTGAGCTAACCCCGCAAGAGCGCCTGGAGATCGGCCTCGGAGAGGATCGGTACGCCCGCCTTCTCGGCCTTGGCCGCCTTCGAGCCGGGACTCTCGCCCACGATCACGCCGGTCGTCTTCTTGGAGACGTTGTCGGAGACCTTGGCGCCGAGCGCTTCCAGGGCCGCCTTTGCCTCTTCCCGCGTGAACGAGTCGAGCGTGCCCGTGATCACGTAGGCCGTGCCAGAGAGCGGGCCCTCGATCGGCTTCTCCTCGTCCCCGACTTTTAAGCGCAGGCCGAGCTCGCGCAGCTCGGCGACGAGCGTCCGGTTCTGCTCGTCGGAGAACCACTGGGCGATCGACTCGGCACGGTCGGGGCCGATCCCGTCGACCTCCTGGATCTCTTCCTGGCTCGCGTCGAGCAGCTTGTCGACGGCGCCGAAGTGGCCCGCGAGGTTGCGCGCCGTGACCCAGCCGACGTCGGGAACGTTGAGCCCGAAGAGAACGCGTGAGAACGGCTGCTGCTTCGAGAGCTCGATCGCCGCGACGGCATTCTGCGCCGAGATCTCGCCGTAGCCCTCGAGCTCCATCAACTCTGCCGCCGTGAGCCGGTACAGGTCGGGCATGGAGCGGAGCAGCCCCTCCGTCCAGAGCCTCCGCACGAATTGCTCGCCGACGCCCTCGATGTCCATCGCGGCCGTGACCCAGTTGATCAGCGTCTCGAGGCCGCGCGAAGGGCAGCCGCGATTGGGGCAGCGGTGCATGACCTCGCCCTCGGGCTTGACGATCTCGGCGTCGCAGAGCGGGCAGCGCTCGGGCATCGCGAACGGCTTCGTCCCCCGGGCATGCGGGCCGGCGGGGCCGACGACCTGCGGGATCACGTCACCGGCGCGCTGGACGATCACCTGGTCGCCCTCGCGGATCTCCTTGCGGTTGATGTCCTCTTCGTTGTGGAGGGTCGCCCGTGAGATGGTGACACCGCCGACGTTGACGGGCTCGAGGATCGCCCACGGGTTGAGCGCGCCGGTGCGGCCAACCCGGATCGCGATCTTGCGCAGCTTCGTCTGTGCCGTCATCGGCGCCCACTTGTAGGCGCGAGCCCACCGCGGGCGCTCGTGCAACGCGCCCAACCGGGTCTGCTGGTCGAACGAATCGACCTTGACCACGATCCCGTCGATCTCGTAGTCCAGTTCGGTGCGCCGCTGCTCCCATTCGGCGCAGGCCTTCGCAACTTCTTCGATCGACTCCAGTCGCTCGGCAAACGGGTTGGTGCGGAAGCCGCGCTCCCGAAGCCAGGTGAGGGTCTCGAAGTGAGTGTCGGGAGCGACGCCTTCCCGGTAGCCGGTGCCGTAGATCCAGACCGAGAGCGGCCGGGCGGCAGTGATCCGCGAGTCGCGCTGGCGCAGTGAGCCGGCCGCGGCGTTGCGAGGGTTCGGCGCCGGCGTCTTGCCGGCCGCGACCTGCTCCTCGTTGAAGCGCCGGAAGCCGGAGAGCGGGAAGTAGACTTCGCCGCGCACTTCCATGAGGGGCGGCGCCTGAGCGCGCAGCGTCAGCGGAATCGACCGGATCGTGCGCAGGTTGACGGTCACGTCCTCGCCGCGCTGTCCGTCGCCGCGCGTGGCGCCGCGGACGAGCTGCCCGCTCTCGTAGACGAGCGAGATCGCCGACCCGTCGATCTTCGGCTCGATCACGTAGGCGACGGGCTCGTCGGAGTCGAGCCGCTTACGCACGTCCTCGGCCCACTTGAAGATGCCTTCGTCGGTCGTCACCTTCTCGAGCGAGCCCATCGGCGCCAGGTGCTCGACCTTCCTGAACTTGTCCGACGGAGG
>JANMJY010000281.1:0-5083 GCA_031371615.1 Actinomycetes bacterium
TCGGGCGCGGCCGCTTCGGGGGCAGCCGCGACGGGCGCCGGAGTCGTCTCGGCCGCCGGCTCGACAACAGTCTGCTCGAGCGCGTCCGCCGGAACGGCGTTCTCGTCGGTGCGTGGCCTGTCGGCGGTGTCCTGGCGGCGCGGGCGGCTGGTGCCGCTCGCACGCGGCGGACGGCCCTGGCCGGCGGCGGGCTTGCCACCGGGACCGCCCGGACCGCCTGGGCGGCCGCCGGGACGGCGGGACTTCTTGACGAGCCCGAGGCCCTCGCGATCCTGGGAGCGGTTCCGGCTGCTCTCGCGCGACGCGCCGAGTCCCTCGGCCGCGCCACCGCGGCGGCGGCGCGCCTGATCCTGGTCGCCGAGGCGCGTGTCCTTCCCGGTCGTCATGCCCTCGAAGCCCTCCGGCATGATCTCGCCCTTGTTGATCCAGACCTTGACGCCGATGCGGCCGTAGGTCGTCTTCGCCTCGGCGAAGCCGTAGTCGATGTCGGCACGGATCGTGTGCAGCGGGATGCGGCCCTCGGTGTAGCGCTCCGAGCGGCTCAACTCGCCGCCGCCGAGGCGGCCGCCGCACTGGATCTTGATCCCCTGCGCGCCCGAGCGCATCGCCGAGGCCAGGGAGCGCTTCATCGCGCGGCGGAAGCTGACGCGGTTCTGCAGCTGCTCCGCGATCGACTGCGCGACGAGCTTCGCGTCGAGCTCGGGCCGCTTGATCTCGTTGATGTTGATGTGGACGTTCTTGCCCGTGATCGAGTGCAGCTCCTTGCGGAGCGCGTCGACCTCGACGCCCGACTTGCCGATGACGATGCCGGGGCGCGCGGTGAAGATGTCGACCGTGATCCGCTGCTTGTCCTTGCGGATGAGGATGTCGGAGAGGCCGGCATGGCCGAGCTTCGTGTTGATGTGCTCGCGGATCCGGACGTCCTCGAGGATGTAGGTCGGGAACTCCTTCTTCCCGACGTACCAGTTGGACTTCCAGTCGTGGATGACGCCGACCCGGAGGCCGCCTGGATGCACCTTCTGACCCATTAGGCCACCGCCTCCTTCTTCTTCGCGCGCGACTTGGCTGCGCGCTTCGGCTTGTCTGCGGCGGCGGCAGGAGCCGAGGCCTCGGTCGTGGTCGGCGCAGCGGCGCGCGGGGCGCGCGACTGCCCGGCTTTCGGGTTCTGGGACAGCTCGATCGTGATGTGACACGTGCGCTTGCGGATCCGGTTGACCCGGCCGCGCGCACGTGCGCGCCAGCGCTTGAGCGTCGGTCCCTCGTCCGCGTAGGCGGCCTTGATCACCAGATCGTCGCCGTTCCAGTGCAGGAGCGGGTTCGTCTCTGCATTGGCGACCGCGGAGCGCAGGACCTTCTCGATCTCGAGCGCAGCCGCGCGCTGCGTGAACGCGAGGATCGTCCGCGCCTCGGGCACGGTGCGACCGCGGATGTGCTCGAGCACGACCCGCGCCTTGCGCGCCGAGAGCCGGACCCATCTGGCTTCCGCGCGCACGACCTGCTCCTGTGTCTTGGCAGCTGCCACTAACGCCCCTTCTGGACCTTCGCCTGCCGGTCGCCCGCGTGACCGCGGAACGTCCGGGTGGGAGCGAACTCGCCGAGCTTGTGCCCGACCATCTGCTCGCTGACGAACACGGGCACGTGCTTGCGCCCGTCGTGGACCGCGATCGTGTGGCCGACCATGTCGGGGAAGACCGTCGACGAGCGCGACCAGGTGCGGATCATCCGCTTCTCGTTGGCGGCGTTCATCGCCTCGATGCGGCTCATCAGCCGCGCCTCCACGAAAGGCCCCTTCTTCGAGCTGCGACTCATTTAGCGCTTGTCCTTCCCGCGGCGACGGCCGCGAACGATCAGCTTGTTGGATTCCTTGTGCTTGGCTCGCGTGCGCTTGCCGAGCGTGGGCACGCCCCACGGGGTGACCGGGTGGCGGCCGCCCTTCGACTTTCCCTCGCCGCCGCCGTGCGGGTGGTCGACCGGGTTCATCGCCGAGCCGCGCACGCCTGGGCGGATGCCCCTCCAGCGGCTGCGACCCGCCTTGCCGCCGGACTGGTTCTCGTGGTCTGTGTTGCCGACCTGCCCCACAGTGGCCCGACAGGTCAGCGCCACCCTTCTCATTTCTCCCGAGGGTAGCCGAAGAACTCCAAAGCCCTCGTCCTTGGCGACGAGCTGCACGCTCGCGCCGGCCGAGCGGGCCATCTTGGCGCCCTGTCCCGGCTTCAGCTCGACGTTGTGCACCATCGTGCCGGTCGGGATGTTCTCGAGCGGCAGCGCGTTGCCGGGCTTGATGTCGGCGTTCGGGCCGGACTCGACCATCGCGCCGACCCGCAGCCGCGCCGGGGCGATGATGTAGGCCTTGGCGCCGTCGAGGTAGTGGAGCAGCGCGATCCGGGCCGACCGGTTCGGGTCGTACTCGATCGCGGCGACCTTCGCCGGCACGCCGTCCTTCGTCCGCTTGAAGTCGATCACGCGGTAGCGGCGCTTGTGGCCGCCGCCCTGGTGGCGCGTCGTGATCCGGCCGGTGTTGTTCCGGCCGCCCTTCCGCTTCAACGGCTCGGTGAGGCTCTTCTCCGGCGTCGTCTTCGTGACCTCCTCGAAGGTCGAGACGGACATAAAGCGGCGTCCGGGGCTGGTCGGCTTGTACTTCTTGAGGGCCATTTAGACCTGTGCTCCTTCGAACATCTCGATCGACTCGCCCTCGCGCTCCTGCACGATTGCCTTCTTCCAGCCCGGGCGCGTGCCGATGCTGGCGCCGCGGCGCTTCGGCTTCGACTGCACCTTGAGGATGTTCACGTTCTCGACGTGGACATCGAAGAGCTCCTCGACGGCCTGGCGTACCTGGGTCTTGTGCGCGTCCTTGTGCACCCTGAAGGTGTACTTGCGGTCGCTGATCAGGCTGTAGCTCTTCTCCGAGACGACCGGAGCGAGCAGTACCTCGTTCGGATGGAGGCTCATGTGGCCCTCCCCTGGACGAGCGGCAGCGCCGCCTCGGTGATCAGCAGGCTCTTGCCCCAGACGACGGTCGCCACCTCGAGCTCGGACGGCACCGTGACGAGGGTCCGCGGCAGGTTCCGGAAGGACTTGATCAGCGTCTCCTCCTCAGCGGTCGCGACCAGCACGAGCGGCGTCGCCTGGCCCCACGACTCGACGAGCGCCTTGGCCCGCTTGGTCGACGGAGCCTCGAAGCTCGAGGCCTCGACGAGGCCGAGCGTGCCGTTGGCCGCGTGCTGGGAGAGCGCGCTCCGGAGCGCCGAGCGGCGCGCCTTGCGGTTCACCTTCACGTCGAAGCTGCGCATCGTCGGAGCGAAGACGACGCCGCCGCCGGTGAACTGCGCAGCGCGGATCGTTCCCGCGCGGGCGCGGCCGGTGCCCTTCTGGCGCCATGGCTTGGCGCGACCGCCGGCCACGAGGCCGCGGGTCTTCGCGCCCCGGGTGCCGGCCCGGCGTGCGTTCAACTCGGCGCGCACGGTCTCGTGCACGAGGTTGGCGTTGACCTCTGCTGCGAAGACCGCCTCGTCGAGGGTCACGTCCTTGGCGGCGTTCCCGCCCAGGAGCTTGGCTTTCGGAGCCGCCATTACTTCGCCTCCCGGATCTCGAGGATGCCGCGCCTCGGGCCCGGAACGGCGCCCTTGACGAGCAGCAGGTTGCGCTCGGGATCGATGTCGTGGATCACGAGCCCCGGCTGGGTGACGCGGACGCCGCCCATCCGGCCCGGCATCTTCTGGCCCTTGAACACACGCGACGGCGTCGCCGACGCGCCGATCGAGCCGGGCTTGCGCACGTTGTGCGAGCCGTGCGAGACGGGGCCACGGTGGAAGTTGTGGCGCTTGATCGTGCCCTGGAAGCCCTTGCCGATCGAGATCCCGGCGACCTTGACCTTCTCGCCGGGCGTGAACGCCTCGACGGTGACGGCCTCGCCGACCTGGAGCTCGCTCTGGCCGCGGAACTCGACGAGATGGCGGTGCGGCGTCGCGTTCGCCTTCGCGAGATGGCCGAGCTCGCCCTTCGAGAGCTTCCGCTCGGCGACCTCGTCGAACGCGAGCTGGACGGCCTCGTAGCCGTCCGTCTCGTTCGTCTTGATCTGGGTCACCGGGCACGGGCCGGCCTGGATCACGGTGACGGCCGTGACCTGGCCGCTCTCCGGATCGAAGACCTGCGTCATGCCGAGCTTCCTGCCGAGAATTCCCTTCATCAGAGCTTGATCTCGATGTCGACGCCTGCCGGGAGATCGAGGCGCATCAGCGAGTCCACCGTCTTCGGCGTCGGGCTGTGGATGTCGATCAACCGCTTGTGCGTGCGCACCTCGAAGTGCTCGCGCGAGTCCTTGTCCTTGAACGGGCTTCGGATCACGCAGTACACGTTCTTCTCGGTGGGCAGGGGCACAGGGCCGGTGATCGTCGCACCGGTGCGCTGGGCCGTCTCCACGATCTGGGACGCGGACCGATCCAGCTGCTGGTGGTCATAGCCCTTGAGCCTGATGCGGATCTTCTGCTGCGCCACGTCTCCTCTCCTACTTGGTGATCTTCGTGACGACGCCTGCGCCCACCGTGCGACCGCCCTCGCGGACCGCGAAGCGCAGGCCCTCGTCCATGGCGATCGGGTTGATCAGCGACACCGTCATCTGGGTGTTGTCGCCCGGCATGACCATCTCCTGGCCGTCCGGGAGCGTGATCTCGCCCGTCACATCCGTGGTGCGGAAGTAGAACTGCGGGCGGTATTTGGAGAAGAACGGCGTGTGGCGGCCGCCCTCGTCCTTGCTGAGGACGTAGATCTCCGCGTCGAAGTCGGTGTGCGGAGTGATCGAGCCGGGCTTCGCGAGCACCTGGCCGCGCTCGATCTCCTCGCGCTTGATGCCGCGGAGCAGTGCGCCCGCGTTGTCGCCCGCCTGAGCAGCGTCGAGTGTCTTCTGGAACATCTCGACGCCGGTGACGACCGTCTTCTCGACCTTCTCGTGGATGCCGACGATCTCGACCTCGTCGCCGATCTTGATCGCGCCCTGCTCGACCCGGCCGGTGACGACCGTGCCGCGGCCCGTGATCGTGAAGACGTCCTCGATCGGCATCAGGAACGGCTTGTCGATCTCGCGCGT
>JANMJY010000057.1:0-24365 GCA_031371615.1 Actinomycetes bacterium
CGTCACCGCGCTCGGCGGTGAGCCGCAGGTCGACGTCCTGCTCGACGACTCCTGGTCGACCGACAGGATCACCCCGGCCGGCCGCGAGAAGCTCCGCGAGGCAGGGTTCGCCCCGCCGACGGCGCGAGCAGCGAGCGCGCCTTCGCTCCTCCAGTTGCAGACCGCGGTTCACCTCTGCCCCTACTGCAACTCGACCGCGACGCGGCTCGAGAACATTTTCGGCCCCACTCCCTGCCGGTCGCTGCGCTACTGCGAGAGCTGTCGGCAGCCGTTCGAGCAGTTCAAGACGATCTAGCTAAGGCTAGCTACCGCGCCTTGAGAACGTCACGCGCACACCGGCGCGTGCGACAACTGGAGCTTGCCCTGCTGCCCCAAGCTTCCACGCGGACTAGTACCGGACGGCTGCTTGCGCTACAAGTAATTGGGTGGTTCGCGTTCGGACTGCCAGCGTCTCGGAAGCTCTGAACGGCCGCCTAATTCACAGAACCCACCTGGGACGGGCGCGGCAATGGAGCGAGCCGACTTCCTCACGATCATCTGGGACGCCTACGAGTCCGGGGACCTGCTCCCGATCTGCGCTTGGTGCCAACGGGTACGCGTCGAAGGCGAATGGGTGGTCGCGCCCCGTGCGGCGCTCGACACGATTGACCGGGCGATGACGCTGTCGCACTCCATCTGCCCGGCGTGTACCGCCGCCCAGCCACCTCCCGTCACAGCCTCAACAACACCACTCTCCGCAACACCACGGTCCGGCCTGACCGCGAACCCTCCTCGAGCAAAGTAAGCACAGCAGCCTTCTCCACAACCGGCATCGCACCCGAACGCGCCGACTCCCGAACCCGCCGACTCCCGAACCCGCGAAGCGAGGCCCGATCGGTGCCGTGTACTACGTCATCCTGGCTCGTCGCTGTCGCACGCTAGGCCGCTACCGCTTCGGCGACCGCCGGCGCCGGCGCCGGCCAAGCTCGATTCCACCCCTCAGAGTGTCCCCGGCCGCCGACGCCTGAGCCAGAAACGCCGCTGCCTGAGCCGCACTGCCCGCCCATAGACTCGGATCCATGGATCTCTTCGCGCTCGACGCGCTGCAATTCCGAGCGATCCGGACGCGCGTCGCGGAGACGGCCGACACCGACTATGGCGCTCAACTTGCGAGCGAGCTCGTCCCTTCCCCCGACCCGGTCGAGGTGGCGCACAGGCAGGCGGTGACCGCCGAGGCGATCGGGCTGCTCGACATCGCCGCCGAGCCGCCACTCGAGGGGATTCGGGACGTCCGCGAGACCGCAGCACACGCCGCGCTCGGCGGCATGCTCACGGCGTCGGCGCTCCGGCGCGTCGGGAACACCGTCGCGGGGTCGCTGAGCGCTCGCGCCGCGCTCGAAGACCAGGAGGCGCCGCTGCTGCGCCATCTCGCAGCCGGCGTCGACCAGGCGCTGAGACCGCTCGCCGACGCGATCGACCGCGCGGTCGAGCAGGACGGATCCGATCTCAAGGACAACGCCTCGCCGAAGCTCCGGAAGCTCCGCGGCGAGCTCCGCACCGGCCGGCAGCGCGTCGCCGACCGGCTCGAGCAGCTCGTGCGCAAGAGCGGCATCCGCGAGCACCTGCAGGAGGACTTCGTCACCCAGCGCGGCGGCCGGCCCGTGCTCGCCGTCAAAGTGAGCTCGCGCAGCAGCGTGCCGGGCATCGTCCACGACGCCTCCGACTCGGGTCAGACGCTGTTCGTCGAGCCGTTCGAGGTCGTCGAGCTCAGTAACCGCCAGTCCGAAGCGTCCGCAGCGGAGCGTGAAGAGGCGGAGCGGATCCTGCGCGAGCTGTCGGCGGTGGTCGGCGAGCAGGCGAACGCGCTCGCGCTCGCCGTCGAGTCGTCCGGGCAAATCGACCTCGCAATCGCGCTCGGCACTGTCTCGCGCGGCTGGCGCGGTGCGCCGGTAGAGATCTCGGACGAGGTGAGGCTGGTCGGCGCGCGCCACCCGCTGCTTGACCCGGGCGCGGCGGTGCCGATCGACCTCGACTTGGGCAACCTGCACGCGCTCGTGATCAGCGGCCCGAACACCGGCGGCAAGACCGTCGCCCTGAAGACCCTCGGTCTGGCTGCACTGCTGCACCAGTCCGGGATGCGCCCTCCCGCCGACACCGCCGCGCTGCCCGTCTTCGACGCGGTGCTGGCGGACATCGGCGACCGCCAGTCGATCGAGATGAGCCTCTCGACCTTCTCCGGGCACGTCGCCAACCTCGTCGAGATCCTCAACGCCGCCAAAGAGCGGTCGCTCGTCCTGCTCGACGAGGTGGCCGCCGGCACCGACCCGGTCGAGGGCTCCGCGCTGGCGCAGGCGCTGCTCGCACGGCTCGCGGAGCAGGCGCGGCTGACGGTCGTGACCACCCACTACGCCGAGCTGAAGGAGTGGGCGAGCGCGACCGACGGCGTCGCCAACGCCGCGACCGGGTTCGACCCCTATACGCACGCCCCGCTCTACCGCATCGCTCTCGGGCGCCCGGGGATCTCGCATGCGCTCCAGACCGCGGAGCGGCTCGGCCTCGACCCGGAGGTAGTGGCCGACGCCCGTGGACGTGTCGCGCCCGAGCGCCTGCGGATCGAGGAGCTGCTCGCGGAGGCAGAGGCAGCTGAGCGGACAGCCGCCGAAGAGCTGGAGGCCGCCACGGACGAGCGGGCGCAGGCGGCCGAGCTGGGCGCCTCGGTGCGAGCGCGCGAGGAGGAGTTGAAAGCGGAGATCGACGCTGTGCGCGATTCCGCCGCGGCCGAGCGCGAGCGCGCAGCCGCCGAGGCGTCGCGCGAACTGGCCACCGCACGCGCGGAGCTCGATGCGCTCCGAGACGAGATCCGGATGGCGCGTCGCAAGCGTAGGGACGAGCCGGAGCGGGACCGAAGGCTCGGTGCCGCCTCCGAGCGGGCCGTCCGAGCCGAGCGGGCGATTCGCGCCCTCGACGAGCCGCTGCCGCTGACCGGGCCGCTCGCGACAGGCGACCCGGTGGAGGCCCCGGCCCTCGGCGTGCATGGAACGATTGCCGCGATCGAAGGCGACGAGGCGGAGGTCGTCGGGCCGACGGGCCACCGGCTCCGCATCCCACTGGCACAGCTACTTCCTTCCCGGCGACGCGAGCCGGAGGCCGAGTCTCCCGTACGTGTCGTGGCCGCCGCGCGCAGCGACATGACCGACGAGCTCGACGTGCGCGGGCAGCGGGCACAGGAGGCACGCGAGGCCGTCCGCGCGTTCATCGACGACGCCGCTCTCGCGGGGCTGCCGAGCGTGCGTGTGATCCACGGGCGTGCCACGGGAGCGGTACGCGCCGCCGTCCGCGACGAGCTCGACAAGCATCCGCTCGTGGACAGTCGCGACGGCGACTCGGCGGACGGCGCCACCATCGCTCATCTGAACGGCTAGGTCTCCTCGACCACCTTCGCCGCGTAGAGCTGGTACGGCAGAGCCTCGAGCACGCGCAGGCGCGGCTCGACGACGTCGAAGAAGCGCTCGAGCGCGAGCGGCTGCAGCCAGGCGAGGTCTGCGCGCGAGTCGAGCACGCGCGAGACGGCCGACCGGTCGCCGCCGAGCGCGACGTGCTGTACCCGGCCGCGCCAAGGGCCGAGCACCCGGGCCGCCTCTTCGGCAGCAGCGTCGACCAGCTCGCGCTCCTGCTCGCCGCGCCGCCGCCGAAAGCGATTCGCGGACGAGCCGCCCTTCTTGTGCCGGCCCTTGACGAATCGCGTCCCGACCTTCGACGCGACGAGCTTCTCTCCCTCGAAGACGCCGACCGCGTACCCGCCCATCCGCACGAGCAGCACCGCGACGGTGGGGGCGGCAAGCAGCGCGTCCAGTACGGGCTGCACCCGTAACGCGTCGTGCTCGCCCTCCTCCTCGAGCCCGAAGGGCGGCGTCACGACGAGCACGCCCTCGTCGAGCTCGAAGCGAGCGCTCCCGTCGCGGTAGACGGCGCGGCCGGGTGAGCCCTCGAGTGGCAGCAGCCGCTTCGCGACGTTGTCGCGTCCGATGTAGCGGGTCGATCCCATGCAGGCCACAATGGCATGCATGGCGGCCACGCAGCCCTCGACTACCAACCAGCCGCCGCCGCTCGCGGGCTACAACCTCTTCGAGCACGACGCTGCTCTCGTCGAGGGGGTCCGGCGCGAGGGCGGTGCCGACTGGGAAGCCGAGATCGCCGCGTTCGGCGAGGCGCTCGGCGGCGAGCCGCTCGAGTGGGGGCGGCTCGCGAACGAGCACCCGCCGATCCTGCGGACACACGATCGCTACGGCGAGCGGGTCGACGAGATCGAATTCCATCCGGCCTGGGACTCGCTCTTGCGGCTCGGGCTCGAGGCGCGCGTGCAGTCGCTGCCGTGGATCGACGGACGACCCGGAGCGCACGTTGCGCGGGCTGCGCTCTTCATGCTGCTCGGCCAGGTCGAGGCCGGCGTGGGCTGTCCGCTCTCGATGACCTTCGCCTCCGTGCCGGCTGTGCGCGCGGAGCCCGATCTCGCCGCGGAGTGGATTCCCCGGCTGACAAGCGGCGACGCGCTCTGCGGCATGGCGATGACCGAGCGACAGGGCGGCTCGGACGTGCGCGCGAACGAGACGACCGCCCGGCCGGACGGCGATGGCTGGGTGCTCGACGGGCACAAGTGGTTTTGCTCGGCGCCGCAGTCCGAGGCCTTCCTCGCGCTTGCGCAGGCGCCCGCCGGGCTCTCGTGCTTCCTGCTCGAGCGCCCGCAACCCGGCTTCCGGATCGAGCGGCTGAAGGACAAGCTCGGCAATCGCTCCAACGCCTCGGCCGAGATCGCGCTGGAGGGCGCCGTCGCCCGACTCGTCGGCGAGGAAGGCCGTGGCGTGCGCACGATCCTCGAGATGGTCAACCACACGCGGCTCGACTGCGTGCTCGGTTCGGCAGCGCTGATGCGCCGCGCCGTCGCCGAGGCGACGCACCACACCGCGCACCGCGCCGCTTTCGGCCGGCTGCTTGCCGAGCAGCCGCTGATGCGGAACGTGCTCGCCGACCTCTGCGTCGAGAGCGAGGCGGCGACCGTGACGGCGCTACGGCTTGCCCGCGCCTACGACGAGGCCGACGGCCCGTTCCGCCGCCTGGCGACAGCGGTCGCGAAGTTCTGGGTCTGCAAGCGGACGCCGGCGCTCGTCGCAGAAGCGCTCGAGTGCCTCGGCGGCAACGGCTACGTCGAGGAGTCGCAGCTGCCGCGGCTCTTCCGCGAGAGCCCCGTCAACTCGATCTGGGAGGGCTCCGGGAACGTCAACGCGCTCGACGTACTTCGCGCGCTCGCCCGCGAGCCCGAGACGGCGGACGCGTTCCTCGCCGAGGTGCAGCTAGCCGCCGGCGCCGACGCGCGCCTCGATGCCTCGATCGGGCGGCTCGAGCGGGAGCTGGCCGCGCCGGAGGAGCAGAGCGCCCGCCGGCTGCTCGAGCTGCTCGCGGTCTCGCTCCAGGGCTCACTCCTCGTCCGTCACGGTGCCCCCGAGGCCGCCGACGCATTCTGCGCGTCGCGGCTCGACCGTCCGGGCGGCGTCTACGGGACGCTTCCGTTCTCCGCCGACCACGCAGCGATCGTGGCGCGTTCCACACCGCGCCTTCCTGGGTAGGCTGCCTTCATGGCCGTCGAGATCCATTACTGCCCCGTCTGAAGCGGCTACGACCGCCGGGCCGCGAGTCTCGCGGCCGTCCTGAACGACAGCGGCATCACCGCGTCGATCGCCGAGGGCGCGAAGAGCCAGTTCGACGTGCTGGACGACGGGGCGCTCGTCTTCTCGAAGCAGCGTGAGGGACGCTTCCCCGAGGAGGACGAGATCCTGGTGGCGCTTCGGGGCTAGCGCCCGCTGAAGCGCGGCGCGCGCTTCTCGAGAAAGGCAGTGACGCCTTCCACGAAGTCGGCAGTTCCGGTCGCTTCCTGCTGCAGCTCGGCCTCGAGCTCGAGCTGCTCGTCGAGCGTCGCGTTGTAGGCGTGATCGAACAGGCGCTTCGTCAGCCCGATGCCGCGCGTCGGCTGCTCGGCGTACCGTGCCGCGAGCTCGGCGGCGCGGGCTGCGAGCTGCTCGGCCTCGACGACCTCCGAGACGAGCCCCCACGCGTGCGCCTCGGCCGCGGTCAGCTTCCGGTTCGAGGTCATCCATTCGAACGCCCGCGCGAAGCCGAGCAGGCGGTGGATAAACCACGAGCCGCCGGAGTCCGGGACGAGGCCGATCCCGATGAAGCCCGGCGTGAAGGTGGCGGCATCGCTCGCGACCCGGACATCGCACGCCGCGGCGAGTGAGAGGCCGGCGCCTGCGCAGGGGCCGTTGACGGCTGCGATCACGGGCTTCTCCAGACCGCGGATGAGGCGGATGTTCGGGTGGTAGGTCTGCTCGAGCCGGTCGCGGATCGAACCCGAGACCTCCTGGAACTCCTTGAGGTCCTGCCCGGAGCAGAAGCCACGGCCCGCGCCCGTGATCACGACAGCCCGCACTTCAGAATCACCCGCGGCCTCGAGCGCCGCGCGCAGGCCGGCATGCAGCGGCGCATTGAAGGCGTTGAACACTTCCGGCCGGTTGAGCGTGATCGTCAGGACGGCGCCGTCGCGCGCGGTGAGGACTTCGCTCATGGAGAGAGCCTAAAGCGTTAGGCGAAGAGAGCGCGGACGCGGCCGATCGCCTCCGGCGCGAGCCGGTAGTACGCGAACGTGCCGCGCTTCTCGCGCTCGAGCAGGCCGACATCCGTGAGCCGCTTCAGGTGATAGCTCACCGTCGGCTGGCTGAGGCCCAGCGTCGCCTCGAAGTCGCAGACGCAGCACGCGCCGGTGCCGAACTCGAGCAGGGTGCTGACGATCCTGAGCCTGTTCTTGTCGGCGAGCGCGCCGAAGACGAGCTCGAGCTCGGCTGCCTCGTCGTCGGTGAGCTCGCTCGTCAGCGGGGCGCAGCAGGCAATCAGGGGCAACTGCTTCACGACGCAACTATATCGAAACCCATCGATGTATTGTTATATCGACATCTCTCGATGGAAGGAGGCTCGAATGGCTTCTTGCTGCGATAGCGGCGAGTCCTGCAGCGGCGACGACTGCTGCTGACCTCGTCTCCGTGGGACGTGTCCGGGGACTGTCCCCGGGCATGTCCCACGGAGCGGTCAACGGTCGAGGAAGCGCTTGACCGCGCCCTGCGCTTCTTCGCCGAGCATCGAGAGCGAGAGCCAGTCGCGGGCGTGGCCAACCGTCTCGTGCCAGGAGATGTCCCGCCACCAGTTCAGCTGCTGCTTCGCGTACCGGGTCGTCTCTGGCAGCTTGTGCGCAAGCTTCTCGACCCACTCGTCAACCACCGCGTCGAGCTCGGCGGCGGGAACCGCCCGGTTGATCAGACCCCATTCGGCCGCCTGCGCAGCCGGCAGCTCGTCGCAGAGGAGGATCATTTCCCGCGCGCGACGGTCGCCGATCATGATCGGCAGCCACTGCGTGGCGCCGCCGGCTGGCACCGAGCCGTGCTCGAGGCCGACGTGGCGGATGAATGCATCGTCGACCATCACCGCGAGGTCGCACGCCATCTGGAGCTCGTTGCCGCCGCCGACGGCGATCCCGTTGACGCGCGCGATCGTCGGCTTGCCGATCTCGCGCAGCCGGTTGTGCATGTCCATGAAGGCGCCGAACCACTTCCAGTACTCCTTCGAGTTCCCGAGCAGGTCCTCGCCCCAGGCGCGCAGATCGGCGCCGACGCAGAAGGCGCGGCCGGCGCCGGTGACGACGACGACTCGAATCTCGTCGTCCCACGAGGCGTCCTCGAACGCGCGCGCGAGCTCACGCAACATCCTGAAGTCGAACGCGTTCAGGACTTCCGGCCGGTTCAGGATCACGGTCGCGCGCGGGTACGCCTTCTCGTAGACGATCCGTTCGAAGCCGAGCTCCTCAGGCGGGAGCGGACGCGGCTGGTCGGGCTCGGTCACGCAAGGTCCACGAACGTGACGGTGAAGGGGATGCCCATCTCCATCGCGTCCTTGCCGCTCGCCGCGAACCCGTCCGACCGCACGGCAGCGTTGAACGCGTCCCTGTCATCCCATTCGAACTCGGCGTAGTACGCACACGCCGGCTGGCCGAAGGGCGCCCCGAACGCCTTTCCGTGCCGGAAGGCCGTGCAGTCGACCCCGCCGACGAATTCCTCGACGTGCCTCGCGTAACGCTCCGGATCGGGCTCCTGCTCGTACTGGATCACCGCTCGCACCATCGCTCCAGCTCCTTTCGCCTTGGGACGGCGGGAGCGTATAGCTTGGACCCGTGTCGGGAGCCACGGCAGCCGCCGCGTCACTCGCGCTCGTCGCTGGGCTCGCCGGCTCGATCCAGGTAGCCGTCATGGGCCGCTTTGGCCAGCGGATCGGGACGTTCGAGGCGCTCGCCGCCAACCTCCTCTTGTCGACGCTCATCGCCACGACGGTGCTCCTCGTCGTGCGCCAGAGCCTGGCCGGCTTTGGCGACGCGCTCAGAGCACCCTGGTGGTACTGGGTCGGCGGCGGAGGGATGGGCGTCGTCGTCGTGCTCACGATCACGATCGTGACGCCGCGGATCGGAGCGACCGCGACGATCGGGCTCCTGATCGCGGGCCAGCTCGCGATGAGCGTCGCGATCGACCGCTATGGCTGGTTCGGCCTCGACCGGGTGCCGCTCACCTGGCCGAGAGCGCTCGGTGTGGTGCTGCTCGCGGCCGGCGCCCTGCTGGCGCTCCGCCGCTAGGCGGGCACGCGCGGCAAGCAGACCGTGAAGGTCGTGCCCTCGCGCGGCATGGACTCGACCCAGATCACGCCGCCGGTCTGACTGACGATCCCGTCCACGGTCGCGAGCCCGAGGCCCGTGCCCTCGCCAACCGCCTTGGTGGTGAAGAAGGGCTCGAAGATGGTGTCGACCAGCTCGGGCTCGATCCCGACTCCGGTATCGCGCACGGCCAGGGTCACGTAGGAGCCTGGCTCAAGGTCCTGGTGCGGACGCTCGGCGCCCTCGCTGACCTCGAGCGCCGCCGTCCGGATCACGAGGCTGCCTCCGGCCGGCATCGCGTCGCGGCCGTTGAGGGCGAGGTTGAGGACGACCTGCTCGACCTGGGTTGGATCGGCCAGTGCCGATCCGAGCTCCGGGTCGAGCGCAGTCGTGAGGACGACGTCCTCGCCCAGCATGCGGGCGAGCATGGTCGCCATGCCGCCGACGACTTCGTTCAGGTCGATCACCTGCGGCCGCAGCACCTGCTTGCGGCTGAATGCGAGCAGCTGGCCCGTCAGCGACGCAGCTCTTCCCGCAGCACGAGCGATCTGCTCCGCGCTGTCGCGCGTCGGGACGGCACCTGCGTCGAAGTCCATCAGCATCAGCTCGGCGTAACCGTTGATCGCCGTCAGCAAGTTGTTGAAGTCATGAGCGATCCCGCCGGCGAGGCGGCCGATCGACTCCATCTTCTGCGCTTGACGGAGCTGCTCGTGGAGCTGATCGCGCTCGACGATCTCCCGCTGAGCGGACTCGTAGAGTCGCGCGTTCTCGAGAGCGAGCGAGGCGAGGTGCGCGAAGCGCTCGAGCAGGGCGGCATCGGCAACACCGAGCCTCGCCCCCTCTGTCGCGACGCCGAGGACGCCACGGAGCTCGCCTCCGACCCGCAACGGCATCCCCAGCACCGAACTGAAGGGAGCACCGTCGAAGTGCGGCAAACGGAGGCTCCAGGTCGCGTAATCCTCGATGAGCACCGCCTCGCCGGTTTCGAGAACCTGCCCGGTGACGCCCTGCCCGCGGACGATCCGCAACGGCGGCGGGTACGCCTCGAGCCCGTGCTGGAGATGCAGCTCTAGCTCCTCGCCGCTTTCCACGGGGAGGTAGAGGAAGCCGAAGGGCGCGGAGATCAGAGTCGCGGCGTTGCTAAGGATCGCCTCGAGCACCTGGTCGACCTCGAGGCCCGCGAGCAGCGAGACCGTGGTCTCGTGCAGCGCCGCAAGCTCCGTGTTACGCCGACTGACCGTCTCAAAGTCAACCGCAGCGCGTAGCGCCATCGTCGCCTGGTTCGCGAATGTTCGCAGTGCCTGGAGCCGCTCGCGAGAGGGCAGCATCGAGTCGGCCGGGTCGTCGGCCCAGATGAACCCACTCCGCGAGCCGTCTTGCTCGATCAACGGCACGAGCAGCCAATGGCGCGACCACGCACGCGGTCCAGCTCCTCCGCGTCGTGACTCGTACTTGGAGCCACCGCCGACGAGACCGATCGCCACTGCTTGCTCGATCAGGAAGCACCCCTCGATCTCGAACCCCGGCACGAACAGGAGGTCCAGATCCGCGTCCGTCAAGCTGAAGTCGAGCCCGGGATCGTCCCGGTCCCAGCCCGCCGTCCCAGCGGCTGAGAAGCGGCCGTCGAGTGCGAGACAGACAGCGACCTTCTCGAACTCGAGCGCGTGTCCGATTCCAGAGGCGACAGCCTGGAGGACCTTGTCGACCGAGTCGAGCTCCACCAGGGACGCCGACAGGTCGAACAGCTGGGCGAGCGAGGCCCGGTCGCGCGCAGCGGCGGCCGCAACCTGAACGGCTTCGATCGCGCCGATCACGTGCTGCGCGAAGGCGACGAGCACCTCCAGCTCCTCATCGCTCGGGCGGAGACCAGAGTCCGGCTCGTCGACCGAGATGACGCCCAGCAGCGTGCCGTCCGTTCCCCGCATGGGGACGATCAGCGCGTCTTCCGGATGCCAGGCGTCGGGATTCTCGCTGATCGTGAGGTCGGGTACGTGAAAGGGGAGACCGTCCCAGTCGGCCTCGTCGTGTGGAATCAGGTAGGCGCCCCGGCGGAGAAACCGCTCGGCGAGGAGCGGCGTCCACGCGTCAGCGGGCCTGATCGTGCCGATCAGCACCTCGCGGGCGGCCTCGCTGCCGTGAACCGTCGTCACTTCGAAGTCGCCCTCGGCGGGTCGGTAAAGGTTAATCGAGACTGTGTTGAAGCCGAGCGCGTCCGAGATCGTCGCGGCGATGGCGTCGGACAGGCGCGTCAGGTTCCGCTCCTCGCGGACGAGTCGCGTGACCTCGAGGAGGCCACGGAGCTGTGGAAGTGACGAGAGCGGCTCGGAGTGCACGGGCATGCCACGCTGGTGATCGGCCTTACCGCGGGGGGATTGAGCCGCCGATCGCGAGATCAGAGGCCGGCGATGTCGTCCGGCCGCACAGGCACCCGCGCGAGCTCGCGGCCCGTGGCGGCGCGGAGGGCGGAGACGACTGCCGCGGTCGACACGACCGTCGGTGGCTCGCCTACACCCTTGACCCCGTACGGGGCGCCGGGCTCCGGATCCTCGATCAGCACGGTCGTCACCGGCGGCATGTCCAGCGTGGTCGGGATCAGGTAGTCCGTGAAGCTCGCGTTCGTGATCAGCCCGTCGCGGGTGCGGATCTCCTCCATCAGCGCGAGGCCGAGACCCTGCGCGGTGCCGCCTTCGATCTGCCCTTCCACCGCGAGCGGGTTGATCGCCTTGCCGACGTCCTGGGCGGTGCCGATCCAGACGACGCGCGTCAGCCCGAGGTCGACGTCGACCTCGGCGACGACACGCATGGCGGCGACGGCGAACGAGACGTGGGCCCGCTCACCGGTGATCTGGCCGTTCTCCGGGTCGAGCGGCGTCGTGCGGGGATGACGGTAGATCCGCTCGACATCGACGTCTCCCTTCGTTCGCTGCCGCTCCTCCAGCGCGGCGCGGCAGGCATCGCGAACGGCGCCGGCCGCCATCCAGGTCATCCGCGAGGCCGACGCGGAGCCGGCCGAGTCGACCGAGGCGGTTCCCGGCCCGGCGAGCGAGACCGCGTCGGTATCGAGCTCCGTCCTCGCGACCTGGAGGATCACGTCGGTCACGCCCTGGCCGACCTCGGCTGCCGCACAGTGGATCTCGGCCGAGCCGTCGGGGCGCAGGAGCACGCGCGCTGCCGTGAAGTCGTCGAACCCCTCGGAGTAGCAGATGTTCTTGAAGCCGACGGCGAAGCCGACGCCGCGCTGGACTCCCTCGCCTCGGGTGGTGTTGCCGGCGCCCCCGGGCAGCCGGATCGCCTCCCGAGGGAGCGGCTCGGGCTCAGGGACCGGCAGCTCCGCCGCGCGGCGAATCACTTCGGCGACCGGCAGGACGCCTTCGATCGGCTGGCCTGTCGGCAGCAGATCACCTGGAGCGAGAGCGTTCAGCAGCCGGAGCTCGACCGGGTCGATCCCGAGCTCCGCCGCGAGCTTGTCCATCTGCGCCTCGGTCGCGAAGCACGTCTGCACGGCGCCGAAGCCGCGCATCGCCCCGCAGGGCGGGTTGTTCGTGTAGACGCACGTCGACTCGATCAGGGCGTTCGCGACCTTGTACGGGCCGAGCGCGAAGCAGGCGGCGTTCGACGTCACGGCGGTCGAGCTCGAGGCGTAGGCGCCGCCGTCGAGCAGGATCCGCATGCGCACGTTGACGAGCTGGCCGGCGCGGGTTGCCCGATGCTCGCACCAGATTCTCGCTGGATGACGGTGCACGTGGCCGAAGAACGACTCCTCGCGGTTGTAGACGATCTTCACCGGCCGCTTGGTGTGCAGCGCCAGCATGGCGCCGTGGATCTGCATCGAGAGGTCCTCACGACCGCCGAACGCGCCGCCGACGCCCGCGAGGTGGATCCTCACCATCTCCGGCGACAGCCCGAGGCAGGGCGCCACCTGGTCGCGATCGACGTGCAGCCATTGGGTCGCGACGTAGACGTCCACACCGCCTTCACCGTCGGGCACGGCAAGCCCCGATTCGGGCCCGAGGAACGCCTGGTCCTGGGTGCCGATGTCGTAGACGCCGCTCACCGCCACCTCGCCCTCTGTCTCCGGGTCGCCGTGCCGGATGACGATGTGCCTGACGACGTTCGGGCGATCGTCCTCGCGGTAGCCGTGCGCCATCGTCGGACGATCGGGATGGAGGGGCTGCTGCTCGGTGGCGCGCTCCATGTCGACCACCGGCTCGAGCAGCTCGTACTCGACCCGGACAGCCGCGGCGGCACGGCGAGCCTGCTCCGGCTCCTCGGCGGCGACGAGCGCGACCGGCTCGCCGTAGTAGCGCACGACGTCGGCCGCCAGCACCGGCTGGTCGGCGAACTCGAGGCCGTAGGTCTTCTGTCCGGGCACGTCCGCGTGGGTGAGGACGGCGTGAACGCCCGCCATGGCGAGGGCCTCGGCGACGTCGAGGGTCACGATCCTCGCGTGCGCGTGCGGGCTGCGCACGGTGACGCCCCAGAGCATCCCGGCCGCGCTCAGGTCGCTCGAGTACGCGAACTCGCCGGTGACCTTCGGCGTCGCGTCGTGGCGGGTGGCGCGATCGCCGACGCGGCCGCGCTGGAGCAGCGCCTGCTGCTCCGCCGTGGTGCTCATTGGGCTGCCGCCAGCCGGACAGCGTCGAAGATCTTGGCGTAGCCGGTACAGCGGCAGAGGTTGCCGGAGAGCTCCTCGCGGATGACGTCGTCGCTCGGGTTCGGCACGCGTTCGAGCAGCGCAGCCGTTGCGACGACGAGGCCCGGTGTGCAGAAGCCGCACTGCACCGCGCCCGCGTCGACGAACGCCTGCTGCACGCGGTGCAGCCCGTCCTCTCCGCGCAGCCCTTCGACGGTCCGGACGTCGTGCCCGTCCGCCTGCGCGGCCAGGACGAGGCACGCGCACACGAGATCGCCGTCGAGCAGCACCGAGCACGAGCCGCACTCGCCCTGCTCGCACGCGTTCTTGGAGCCGGGCAGGCCGAGCGAGTCGCGCAGCGTCGTCAGCAGGCTCTCGCCGGCCCAGACGTCGGCCTCCTGCGGCTCACCGTTGACGGTCAGGTTGATCTTCATGCAAGTACCCGGTCCAGCGCACGCCTGGTCAGCACCTCGAGCGCGTGCCGGCGGTAGGCGGCCGTGCCGCGGACGTCGTCGATCGGGCTCGCAGCGGCGGCGACGAGCTCTGGGAAACCGTCGGCCTCCTCAATCGGCGCGAAGACGAGCGGCGGCACGGGAGACGCTGACCCAAATGACGCCCAGAGCGCGCCTCGCTCGCGATCCGCGCGAACGGCCAGCGACACGACCGCGATGACCATCGCGTTCCTCGGCCCTACCTTCATGAACGTCTGGCTGCCGATCCCGCGTCGAACGGTGACCGCAACGATCAGCTCGTCGGGTTCGAGAGCGTTTCGCTTGACGCCGGTCACAAAGCCCTCGAGCGGCAGGTTCCGCTTGCCACGGACGCTGGCGACTTCAACGCTGGCCTCGGAGATCAGCAGCGGCGGGATCGCATCTCCGGCGGGAGAGGCGGTGCCGAGGTTGCCGCCGATGGTGCCGCGGTTGCGAATCTGAGGCGAGCCGACGGTGCGGGAGGCCTCCGCGAGCGCGGGGAGCAGCTCGGCGAGGTCCGGGCGCATCGCCTCCGTGTAGGTGAGACCAGCCGCTAGCCGTAGGGAGCCGTTCTCGCGCGACCAGCCCTTCAGCTCGGAGAGCTCAGCGAGGTTGAGGATCGTCTCCGGCCGCGCCCGGTCGAAGTTCAGCTCCACGAGGAGGTCGGTTCCGCCTGCGATCGGACGGGCATCCGGGCGCTCGGCCTTGAGCCTGAGCGCCTCGTCGAGCGTCCGCGGCGTGAGGACCTCCACTCCGACAACGATACGGTACGGAGGCATGAAGTCCCTGCTCACCGAGGCACACGTCGTCACGATGGACGACGCGGAGGCCGAGCACCCGGACGGCTGGATCCTCATCGAGGACGGCTTCGTGCTCGAGGCGGGCGGGGGAGTCGAGCCGGAGGCGGACGAGCGGGTCTCGCTCGGCGGCGCGGTCGTCACGCCGGGCCTCGTCAACACGCACCACCACCTCTACCAGACGCTGACGCGGGCCCGGGCACAGCAGGCCACCCTCTTCGAGTGGCTGGTCGAGCTCTATCCGACGTGGGCGCGGATCGACGCGGAGGCCGAGTACGCCGCGGCGCGGACCGGCCTCGCGGAGCTGATGCTTTCGGGCTGCACGACCGTCTTCGACCACCACTACGTGTTCCCGCGCGGACGCCCGGGACTGGTGGAAGCGGAGGTGCAGGCAGCGCAGGAGCTCGGCTGTCGATTAGTTGCCTCCCGCGGCTCGATGGACCTCGGCGCTTCGGATGGCGGCCTGCCTCCCGACGAGCTCGTCGAGGAGATCGACGCCGTCCTCGCCGACACCGAGCGACTCGCCGGCGCGCTGCACGAGACCGGCCCGGGGGCACGAGTTCAGATCGCGGTCGCGCCGTGCTCGCCCTTCTCCGTCACCGGCCGCCTGATGACCGAGTCGGCGGAGCTCGCGCGGCGCCTCGGCCTGCAGCTGCACACGCACCTGGCGGAGACGGTCGAGGAAGAGGCCTACTGCCAGGAGCTCTACGGCTGCACGCCGGTCGAGTATCTCGACTCGCTCGGCTGGCTGGACGGGGACGTCTGGTGCGCGCACTGCGTGCACCTGTCGGCGGCAGAGATCGGACGCTTCGCGAAGACCGGCACAGGCGTCGCTCACTGTCCCACGTCGAACCTCCGGCTCGGCGCCGGCGTCGCGCCGGTGCAGGCGATGCTCGAGGCGGGCGTGCGCGTGGGGCTCGGCGTCGACGGCTCCGCATCCAACGAGCGCAGCCACCTGTTCAACGACGTCAAGCAGGCTCTGCTCGTCGCGCGCGGGCGCGGTGGGCCGCAGGCGATGACGGCGCGGCAGGCGATCCGGCTGGGTACGCGCGGCGGCGCCGAGGTGCTCGGCCGCGACGACATCGGCGCGATCGTTCCGGGCAGATGCGCCGACCTCGCCGTCTGGGCGATGGACGGGCTGGAGCTCGGCGGCGCCGCCGACCCGGTCGCCGGACTGGTCTTCGCCGGAGCGCACCGCGTCGACCGGCTCTACGTCGGTGGTGAGCTGGTCGTCCAAGGCGGAGCGCTCGTGCGGGCCGACGAAGGTGAGATCGCTCGCGCGCACCGCGTGCAGGCGAGTAGATTCGCTCCGTGAGCGTGTCGCTCTCGACGCACGTCCTCGACACCGGCGCCGGGGCCCCCGCGAGCGGCGTGCTCGTCGTCCTCTACCGCGGCGACATGTTCATGACCGAGGCTCGCACGGACTCCGACGGCCGCGCCCGGCTCGGCGACGAGCTCGAGCCCGGCGCGTACCGGCTCGTTTTCCACCCGCCGTCACCGTTCTTCAAGCGCGTCGAGCTCGAGATCGAGCTCGACGAGGGCCCCTACCACGTCCCCCTCCTCGTCTCGCCGTACTCGTGCGCGAGCTACCGCGGCAGCTGACCGCGAGCGAGCTGGCGCCGCTCTTCTCGGGGCGAACGCGGCTGGTGGACGAGCTCGCCGGCCATGAGAGCCCGCTCGACGCAGCCGAGGCGGTGGCACTCGCGCTCCCGGAGGCAGATCAGGTCGCCGCTCTGGCGACGCATCCCCGCATCGGCGAGCCATCGGAGGAGCAGAGCGGCGCCGAGCCCGAGGTTCTCGCCGAGCTGGAGCGCCTGAACGAGGAGTACGAGCGCCGCTTCGGCTTCTCGTTCGTCGTCTTCGTGAACGGCCGAACCCGCGCGGAGCTCGTGCCCGTGCTCCGCGAGCGGCTCGGCCGCACACGCGACCAGGAGCTCGAGACGGGGTTGCGGGCTCTATGTGAGATCGCGAGGAGCCGGTGGACACGGACTATCTGAGAGAGCTCGCCGACCTCGTCCTGCGAATGCTGCACGTCGTGGCCGGGATCGCCTGGATCGGCGCGTCGTTCTACTTCATCCGGCTCGACCTCGGCCTCGCACCCCCGAAGGAGCCGCAGGATGGCGTCGCGGGCGAGTACTGGGGCGTGCACGGCGGCGGCTTCTATCACTCGCAGAAGTACAAGGTTGCACCCCCGACGCTGCCGGAGCACCTGCATTGGTTCAAGTGGGAGGCGTACACGACATGGCTTTCCGGCTTCTCACTGCTCGTCGTCCTCTACTGGCTCGATGCGGACACGCGGCTCGTCGACCCGGCCGTGGCCGGCCTGAGCGCCTGGCAGGCCGTAGCGATCTCGGCCGGGGGACTGGCCCTGGCGTGGCTCGTGTACGACGCCGCGTGCCGCTTTCTCCGCGACGACCGCCTCGTCGCAGTCGCAGTCGCGGCCCTCGTGACGTTCTCGGCGTTCGCCGCGGGCCAGCTTTTCGCGCCCCGCGCGGCCTTCCTCCAGGTCGGCGCGATGCTCGGGACGATCATGGCGGCGAACGTCTTCTTCGTGATCATCCCGGCGCACCGGGAGCTCGTCCGCGCCAAGCAGGAGGGACGCGAGCCCGACCCCGAGCCCGGCCTGCGCGCCAAGCAGCGATCCGTGCACAACAACTATCTGACCCTGCCGGTCGTCTTCACGATGCTCGCCGGGCACTTCCCGGTCGCGTTCGGCGCCGGCCACGCCTGGCTCGTCCTGCTCGCGATCTTCGCAATCGTCGCGGCGACCCGCCACTTCTTCAACCGCTGGCACGTGGGCCGGCGCGACTGGTGGATCCTCGGCGCGGCGGCTGCAGGAGCGGTGGCGCTCGCGATCGTGCTCGCTCCGGACGACACACCGGCGACCCATCAGCCCGTCTCGGACTCCGCGGCGCAGGCAGTCGTCTCGGCCCGCTGCGTGGAGTGCCACGCCGGCGCCTCGGCGCCGCTCGGGATCGAGCTCGACAGCTTGGCCGGCATGCGCACGAATGCGGCGGAGATCCAGCGCCAGGTCTCGGCGAACGCGATGCCGCCCGGGAACGCGACGGGGATGACGAAAGCGGAGCGCGAGACCCTCGTCGCCTGGGCCGCGGCGGCCCGGTAGGTTCTCGCCGTGCTCGAGATCACCGCAGCCGGAATGCGCTTCGTCGCCCGTTGGGAGGACGACCTGGCGCCGCAGACGGTCGCCGCCTTCAAGGCGATCCTCCCGCTCGAGGACCGCGTCATCCACTGCCGCTGGAGCGGCGAGTCGACGTGGATCCCCTGGGGCGACCGCAACCTCGGTATCGGCCCCGAGAACGCGACCAGCTACCCGCACCCGGGCGAGCTGGCCCTCTACCCGGGCGGCCAGAGCGAGACCGAGCTGCTCTTCCCGTACGGCTACTGCAGCTTCGCGAGCAAGGCGGGCCACCTCTGGGCGAACCACTTCGCGACGCTCGTCGAGGGTCAGGAGCAGCTGAAGGAGCTCGGCCGGTTGACGCTCTGGGAAGGCGCGCAGCCGATCTCCTTCCGCGAGCTGACTTAGTGTCTGGCAGACACTAAGTCTGGGCCAGCGACCCGAGCGCGCCGGTAAGCGCGTCGACGGCGAGCGCGATGTCTTCAGCTGAGCTGAGCTCGGCGGGGTTGTGGCTGATGCCGCCGTTCAGGCTGCGCACGAAGAGCATCCCGGAAGGAACGCCTACGCTCGCGAGGATGCCCGCGTCGTGGCCCGCGCCGGACGGCAGCTCGACGATCGGCACGCCGAGGCGCTCCAGCTCCGCCCGGAGCGCGGCGCGGATCTCCTCCGACATCAACGCCGGCTCGGTGCGGATCGGCGCTTCGATGTCGAGAGCTGCGACCAGGCGGTCGAGCCGCTCGCTGTCGGGAGCGCGCGCATCCACGGTCAGGCCGACGAAGCCGGGGACGACGTTCGTGCCTCCCGGCTCCACCGAGAGCCGGCCCACGGTCGCGACGGCGCCCTCGATTCCACTCGCGACGTCGCGAGCCCGGAGCACGAACTCGGCCGCCGCGACGAGCGCATCCTCGCGGCCGTTCATCGGCGTCGTCCCGGCATGGCCCGCGTTCCCCGTGAAGCTCCGGCGGCCGCGGACGTAGCCGACGATCGCGGTGACGACACCGAGCGGCGCGTTCTCACGGAGCAGGACCGGGCCTTGCTCGATGTGGACCTCGACGTATGCGTCGGGTAGCGCCCGAGCGGCCGCGCAGGCTCGGCTGCCCGCACAGCCGCGCTCCTCGTCCCGAAAGACGACGACGCCGAGACCCGGCAGGCCGAGCGCCTCGACCGCCTCGAGCCCGGCGAGGACGCCGAGCGTCCCGTCGAAGCGGCCCGCGCCCGGAACCGTGTCCAGATGCGAGCCCGTCCACACCTGGCGCTCGCCGCCCGGGATCCGCCCGATCGAGTTTCCGGCCGCATCGACCTCCACCTCGAGCCCGGCCTCGCGGAACCACCGGGCCGCCAGCTCGTGCGCCGCGTCCTCCTCGGGCGAGTAGCCGATCCGGTCGCCGAGAGCGGCCAGCTCCTCGAGACGCTCGAGGATTCTCATGTGAACGTTGCCGCCCTTCGCTCCGGCAGCGTCCGAAGCACGAGCCAACCAGCGAGTGGGAACACCGCCGCGAGCCCGTAGGCAAGGCTCCAAGAGCCGGACGACACGACAGCGGCGAAGGCGAGAGGAGTCACGACCCCCATCAGGGAGAGCACGGTCTGCTGGACGCCGAGCGCCGAACCGCTTCGAGACCGCCCGGCGAGCTCGGCGACAGCGGCGAAGGCGACGCCGTTCCAGGCCATCGTCAGCGATCCTGCGACGACGAAGGCCGGAATGAGAAGCAGTAGCGGCGCGTGCAACAGGCCCGTGACGACGGCAAGGGCGACGCTCATCGCGATCCCGATTCGGGCGAGGGGGCCGGTGCGCGTCCCCACCTTGTCGGACCACTGACCGGCGCCGACCCGCATCACCATCGCCGCGACCTGGACAGCGCCGAGCACCGCTGCCGCGTGGCCCTTGCTCAGAGAGCGTTCGTCGTGAAGGTAGAGGGTGACGAAGCTGAGAATAGCCATCTGGGACACGACGTAGAGCCCGCTGACGCTGCACAGGCGCCAGAGACGGTGATCGCGGAGCGTCCACTCCACGTCAGCGACCTCGAGCGGGAGAGCGGCCGGCTCGCGGAGGAAGATCGCTCCAGCTGTGGCGCCGAGCAGGCACAGGCCACCGAGGAGCGCGTAGGCGTGGTGCACCGTGAACTGCGGCAGGGCAAACGCGCCTACGAGCCCGCCGACCGGAACGGCCGCCTGCCGGATCCCCAGGGCGAGGCCACGTTGCGAGGCGTCGAACCAGCCCATCACGGCCCGCCCAGTGGCCGCGTTCACGCTTGCACCGGCCGCTCCGGCGAGGAAGAGCAGCAGGTAGAGCTGCCAGAACGTCTGCGCCTGCCCAGCGACGACTAGGAGCAGACCACACGCGCCGAGGCCCGTCGCGAGCACGGTGCGCTCGCCGATCCGATCGGTCAGCAAGCCCCACGGGAGCAGCGTCACGAGCGTCCCGAGCCAGTGGCTGGAGAGCACGGCGCCCACCTGGGCGAGGCTCAGCCCGAACGTGTCCCTGATCGCGGGCGCGATCGCCGGCAGGCCGACGCCGATCGCCGCGAAGCTCGTCTGCGCCAGCGTTCCCGCAGCCAGCACGGTCCAGCGGTAACGGGAGCGGGCTACAGCCCGAAGGGGTTGATCGGGCGGGAGCCGGTGTTCACGGTGACGCTCTTCGTCTCGAGATAGAGCTCGAGCGACTCGATCCCGAGCTCGCGGCCGAAGCCGGACTGCTTGTAGCCGCCAAACGGCAGGCCGGGGAAGGCTGTGTACGGCATGTTGATCCCGACGGTCCCCGCCTTGATCCGGCTCGCGAGCCGGTGGCCGCGCGCCGGGTCGCCTGTCCAGACCGACGCCATCAGCCCGTACCTGACGTCGTTCGCGATCCGTACTGCGTCCTTCTCGTCCTCGAACGGAATGATCGTGACGACCGGCCCGAAGACCTCCTCCTGCGCGATCGTGGAGGAGTTCCCCAGTCCCGCAACGACGGTCGGCGGATAGAACGCGTGCTCGCCGGGCTCGCCGCCCAGCGTGACCTCGCCGCCCTCGGCGCGTGCGCCCTCGACAAAGGAGTGCACGCGCTCCTGGTGTGCCTGCGAGATCAGCGAGCCCATCTGGGTCTCGGCGTCGAGCGGGTCGCCCGTCTTCACGCGGCCGGCCTGCTCGGTGAACGCGTTGACGAAGTCGTCGTAGACCGACTGCTCGACGAGGACGCGGGAGCGCGCCTCGCAGCTCTGCCCGGCGGAGTAGTAGATCGACCAGACCGCGCTCGGGATCGCCGAGTCGAGGTCGGCGTCGGCGAAGACCAGGTTCGGGCTCTTGCCACCCAGCTCGAGCGTCAGCCGCTTGATCGGCTCCGAGCAGAGCCGCATGATCTCCCCACCCGTCTTCGTCGAGCCCGTGAATGCCACCTTGTCGATGCCGGGGTGCTTGACGAGATAGGCGCCCGTCGTCGGTCCGTCGCCGGTGACGATGTTGATCACGCCCGCCGGAAAGCCGACTTCGGCCGCGAGCTCGGCGAGGCGGAGCGCCGTCACGGGCGTCTGCGGGTCCGGCTTCAGGACAACGGCGCAGCCGGCGGCGAGCGCGGGCGCGAGCTTCCACGTCGTCATCAGCAGCGGGTAGTTCCACGGCACGATCTGCCCGGCGACGCCGACCGGCTCCTTCAGGGAGTACGAGAGGAGCGAGCCGCCGATCGGGTTCGAGCGGCCCGCAATCGAGCCGATCGCGGAAGCGTAGAAGCGGAAGTTCTCGACGGCGCCGAAGAGCTCGGCCTTGGTCGAGGAGATCGCCTTGCCGACGTTGCGCGCCTCGAGCTCCGAGAGCTCCTTGCGGTTCGCGGCGATGGCGTCGGCGAGCGCGTGCAGCAGCCGTGAGCGCTCGTTCGCGGGGGTCTTGCCCCAATCGCCGTCGAGCGCGCCGCGCGCGGCCTCGACCGCACGGTCGATCTCGGTCTCGCCCGCGAGCTGAGCCGTGCCGAGCGGCTCGCCCGAAGCGGGCTCGACGAGGTTTCGTGAGCTCGAGCCTTCGACGGTCTCGCCGTTGATGAAGAGCCCGTACTCGTGGGTCGCGACGGCCACGGCGGGACGATAGCGCTACGGGCCGTTGTGCCGGAGACTGATCAGGAGCGCCGGGGGCTTCACGTCGTTGGGCAGCAGAAGCGGGTCCCCGAACAGTGTGATGCCGAGCTCGATCCGACCGGAAGGGGCGTGCTTGTCGGCAACGAAGACGTGGGGGTCGGGTTTGCCGACCGCTATCCACCCCGACGCTTTCGCCTTGGTGCGCGCAGCCGCGAACGACTGCTTGGAGCTTCGGCCGGTCAGCTGGAACATGCGGATGTACCTTGCAAAGACGGGCTTGCCGAGCGCCGAGCCTTCGTTCTGGGAGCTGGTGTGAACCAGCCTCCCCCCGGGCGGAACGTACGCTGCGATCGGGTCGGCCTCGAGTGCGCGCACCCTGTCACTCGGGCCACCGCTGCGAGCCAGGGCGATCGCGAGAACACCCAGCGCAGCTGCGGCTGCGAGGATCGCCGTGCGGGCGCTCACCGCTCGAAGAGCGCGGCCTGGCCCTGACCGACGCCGACGCACATCGTCGCGACCCCGTAGCGCCCGCCGCGGCGGCGGAGCTCGTGCAGGAGGGTCACGACAAGGCGAGCGCCGCTCATCCCGAGCGGATGGCCGATCGCAATAGCACCGCCGTTGACGTTCACCTTCTCCTCGTCGAGGCCCAGGTCGCGGATGACCGCGAGGCTCTGCGACGCGAACGCCTCGTTCAGCTCGACGAGATCGAGGTCGCGGACCCCGATGCCGGCGCGCTCGAGCAGCTTGCGCACCGCTGGCACGGGCCCGATCCCCATCACCCGCGGGTCGACGCCCGCGACGGCGCTCGCGACGAAGGCGCCCAGCGGCTCCACGCCCAGTTCGCGCGCCTTCTCCTCCGAGGCGATCACGAGCGCCGCGGCACCGTCGTTGAGGCCGCTCGAGTTGCCGGCGGTGACGGTGCCTGCACCGCGGAAGGCGGGCCTGAGAGACGCGAGCTTCTCGGCGCTCGTGTCCGGGCGCGGGTGCTCGTCCCGTTCCAACCCCTCCACCGGGACGAGCTCGTCCGCGAAGTCGGCCGCGGCCCAGCGCTGCTGCGAGCGGAGCGCGAACGCGTCCTGCTCCTCGCGTGTGATCCCCCAGCGCTCGGCCACGTTCTCGCCCGTCTCGCCCATCGCCTCCAGCGGGAACTTCTCGGCGAGCGCGGGATTGGGGAAGCGCCAGCCGAGGGTCGTGTCGTACATGGTGCGGTCGCCGCGCGGATAGGCAGCGTCCGGCTTGGCGGTGACGAGCGGCGCTCGGCTCATCGACTCGACGCCGCCCGCGACGAAGAGGTCGCCGTCGCCGGCCGCGATCGCGTGGCAGGCGCCGACGACCGCCGAGAGACCGGAGGCGCAAAGCCGGTTGACCGTCACGCCGGCGACCGATTCCGGCAGCCCGGCGAGCAGCGCAGCCATGCGCGCGACGTTCCGGTTGTCCTCGCCGGCCTGGTTCGCGCAACCGAGGTAAACGTCTTCGATCTCGGCCGGGTCGACGCCGGCGCGCTCGACCGCCGCGGCGACGGCGAGCGCCGCAAGGTCGTCGGGCCGCACGGCCGCGAGCCCGCCGCCGTACCGGCCGATAGGCGTTCGCACCGCCGCAAGGACGACGGCGCGGCACAAGCTACAACTCGGCGAGGCCGCCGCACGAGCTCGCCGCCGCAGTTCGGGCAGGTGCCTTCGAGCTGGGCGGAGCAGCTCGAGCAGAACGTGCACTCGTGGCTGCAGATGAAGGCCGCCGCACCGTGCGGAAGCGACTCGGCGCAGCGCTCGCAGCTCTCGCGCATCTCCAGCGGCATCTAGGAAACGTAGTCGAGCCGGACCGGGTCCGGAAACGCGCCGATCGCGTCGCCGCGGCGCAAGAGCTCCTCGACGGCGCGCCTGCCCTCGTCGCCGTAGTCGCACGTCATCTCGTTCACGTACATGCCGACGAACCGGTCGGCCGTGGCGGCGTCGATCCCGCGGCCGAACCGCATCGCGTAGCGCATCGCATCGCGCCGGTTGGCGAGTCCCGCCTTGATCGAGTCGAGCAGCACCGCCGAGAGCTCGGACAGGCGATCACCGACGTCGCGCCTGGCCACGTTGACGCCGAGCGGCAACGGCAAGCCCGTCTCTTGCAGCCACCACTCGCCCAGGTCGAGCACCTTGTGCAAACCGTCGGCCTCGTACGTGAGCTGGCCCTCGTGGATCACGAGGCCCGCGTCGGCACGCCCGGACGAGACCTCGTCCAGGATCCGGTCGAAGCTCACCTCGCGGTGAGCGAACTCGCCGAGCGCGAGCCGAGTCGCGAGGAACGCGGTCGTCATCCGCCCGGGGACGACGATCTCCGCGAAGCGCAGCTGCTCGAAGCTGAGCGGCTCACGTGCGACGAGGACCGGCCCGTAGCCGGAGCCGATGCTGGCGCCGTGCGGCAGCAGCGCGTAGCGGTCCTGCACGAACGGATACGCGTGCAGCGAGATCGCGGTCACCTCGAGCCGACCGGTGAGCGCCCATTCGTTCAGAGTCTGGATGTCCTGCAGCACCTGCTCGAACTCGAAGCCGCGTGTGTCGATCGCCCCGGCCGCGATCGCCCAG
>JANMJY010000083.1:0-4363 GCA_031371615.1 Actinomycetes bacterium
CGCTTCGCGCTGAACGCGATCCTCGCCTTCTGGATCGCCTACATCCTGACCCGGCCGCTCGGCGCCTCGATCGGCGACTACCTCTCCCAGACCCGCGCCGACGGCGGCCTTGGGCTCGGCACCACCGTGACGAGCGTGATCTTCCTCCTCACCATCCTGGCCGTCGTCGTGTTCCTGACGATCACGAAACGAGACCGGATCGAGCGTGAACCGGGCGGGGACGCACTCGAGAGCTCGAGGGCCCGCATCCTCGTGGTCGCCAACAAGACTGCGGCAACGGGAGCGCTCATCGACGCCGTACGCACGCGGGCGGCCGCCGGACCCGCCGAGTTCGTGATGCTCGTCCCGAACCCGGCCCACCTGGCGTTCGACCGCAACCGACCGCCGACCGCCGAAAGCAAGCAGCTGCTGGCGCACGCCCTGCCGCCGCTCGAGCAGGCGGCCGGCGCCGAGGTCGAAGGACGCGTCGCGGCGAGCCCCAACGCCTTCGACGACATCGTTGCGGAGCTCGGCAGGCGCACCTACAGCGAGATCATCCTCGAGACCCTGCCCACCCACGTCTCGCACTGGCTCCACCTCGACCTCGCTCAGCGCCTCGCCCATCTGGGCTATCCGCTGACGACGGTCACGCCGACCGTCTAGCGCTCAGCCGTTCAGGCGGCCGTCAGACGATCGGCCGCATAGTGGAGGCCATGAGTGGACACACCCCGATTGTCGAGCTCGAAGGCTTGACCCATCGCTACGGCGATGTCGAAGTGCTGCACGAAATCGATCTGCAGGTCGCGCAGGGGGAGATCTTCGGGTTTCTCGGCCACAACGGCGCCGGCAAGACGACGACGATCCACGTCCTGACGACGCTGATCACACCGACGTCCGGTTCCGCCCGCGTCGCCGGCTTCGATGTCGTTGCGGAACGCCTCGACGTCCAGCGCACGATCGGCTACGTGCCGGAGAACGTGCGCCTGTACGACAGCCTGACGGCAGCCGAGAACCTTCGCTTCTTCGCCGAGCTCTCCGGCGTCGAGGACGTGGCCGGCGCGATGGACGAGACCCTAGGGTTCCTCGATTGCCGGGATCTCGCCGACAGGCGCGTGGGCACGTTCTCGAAGGGCATGCGCCAGCGGATCGGGATCGCGCAGGCGATCATGCACCGGCCGCGAGTGTTGTTCCTGGACGAGCCGACGTCGGGCCTCGACCCGATGGGCGTGCGTCAGCTCCGCGACACGGTCGTCCAGTTGAACGGCGAGCTCGGGATGACGATCTTCATGAACACGCATCTGCTGAGCGAGGTGGCCCGCGTCTGCACGACGATTGGCGTTCTCGCCGAGGGCGAGCTGATCTACAACGACTCGCTCGCGAGCACGCTCGAGCGCTTCCCGGACGAGGCCTCGCTCGAGGACATTTACGTCCGGCTCGAAGTGCAATGAGCGCGACCGTGGTGATCGCGCGGCAGCACGTGCGGTCGCTGTCACGGAGTCGCACGTTCACGCTGATCCTCGGCGTGCTGCTGCTGATGACGGCGGTCTCCGGGCTGATCGGCTGGTCGAGCCACGCCACGATCATCCGCGTCTACGACGAGACGGTGCGAGAGCTCGCCGCGGCCGGCAAGGCAGCGCCGCCAAACCCGTTCGCGGCCAAGCCACGTCTGTCGCTGCTGGACAACATGATCATCTACATCCCCCTGATCGGCGCGCTGATGGCGATCGTGATCGGCCACATGAGCATCACGGCCGATCGCCAGGCCGGCGTCACGAGGGCGATCTTCTCTCGCCCGGTGCAGCGCTCGTCGTACTTCTGGGGCAAGGTGGCCGGCAGCGCGTTCGCAGGCACGGTGATCATGGCTGCCTGCCTCGTGCTGAGCGTGGTCTCCCTGACGCTGATCAACGGCAGCCTCCCCACCGCGTCGGAGCTCCTGCGGCTGGCGCTCTTCTACGCGCTGTCCGGTCTCTACCTGCTGCTGTTCGTGCTGATCGGGATGGTCGCCGCACTGCTCACGCGGAGCCAGTCGATGGCCCTCTTCGCAGCCGTCGCTGTGTGGGTGCTCGTGATCTTCGCGACTCCGCAGTTCACCTCGGGCCTTCGGCCGGTCGCCTCCCTCAACCCCGTCACCGATCCGGCCAGCGTGAGCAGCTCGACGTTCTTCAAGGCTACGTCAAAGGCTAAGCCGATCGCCGTCAACGAGCAGTACAAGGCGCTCAGCACCCGGATCCTCACCGAGGGCAGCAGCGCGCGGCCGGTCAAGACTGCGGCTCAGCTGGCTCCGATCGTGTTCTTCCTGTTCCTCGTGGGCGGATGGGCGAACCTGCTCGTCCAGCGGCGCGACTTCTCCGAGGAGACCGCCCGTGACTAGCAAGGCCCTAACCCTTGGACGCCACGAGTATCGATCCGCCTCTCGCAGCGGCGTCCTTCTGCTGCTGATCCTCAGCATGGTGCTTGTCGCCGCGGGGTCGATCACGATCGCTTCCTTCGACTTCCACGCTCAGGTCGCCGACTACAACGCCTACCTCCAGCAGGCCAAGGCGGCCGGCGTCACGATCACCGCGGGGCCGCAGTTCTACCCGCTGCAGCTGCTCCGGGGAGTCGTCGAGTACATCGAGATCATCGGTGCAGTGATCGCGATCGGGCTCGGCTACCTGAGCGTCGCTCGCGAGCGGTCGGGGCACACGCTGCCGCTGATCTTCACGAGGCCGGTCCGCGCGCGGGATCTCTTTCTCGGACGCGTGCTCGGTGCCGCAGCCCTGATCGGCACGATCCTCGCGTCGACAGCGGTGATCTCGGTCGTCGTGATCGGCACCGTCGGCGGCCATTGGCTGAACGCGGCGGAGCTGCTGCGGCTGGCGATCGCCTTCGCGGCCGCGTTCGTCTACATGCTGCTCTTTTACGCACTCGGGACCTGGCTCTCGGCCAGGAGCAGAGTGGTGGCGAACGGCCTCATGCTCGCACTCGTGATCTGGCTGTCCGTCGTGCTCGTCCTGCCTCAGATCGGCGACACGATGGATCCCGACAATCAGGTTCCGGGCGGGCTCTTCCATGCGCTCCAGGTCAAGAAGCCCGACGAGAGGCGGGTGCTCGCACACTTCGCGACGTACGAGAAGGTGCGCAACGACCTCGAGGAAGCATCGCTCTCGAAGCACTTCGAGCGCCTGACGTTCGCGGTCACCGGGATCAAGGACACCTACACCGGCAAATCGCTGGGCGCCGTGGCGCATGGGAAGCGCAACGACATCGGCTGGCTCGCCTTCTACTCGGCGCTGCTCGGCGGCCTCATGTGGTCCGGCCTCAGACGTCAACGAGCAACACCAAGGGAGACATGATGAGACCCAGAAACGTGCTCGCCGCACTCGCGATCGGAGCCGTGGCCGTTCTCGCAAGCGGCTGCGGCGGGAGCAAGAGCGCAGCGCCCGCGACGGTCCCCGCGACGATCCCCGCGACGATCCCCGCGACCACCACGGCTCCGCCGACGAGCACGCGTGTGCTCCCGGTGGCCAAGAACCCGATCTCGAACGCCTCCACGGCCCCGGGCCTGACGATCACGAAGGTTCTCGTCGAGAACAACGTCGCGCCCGGCACGAACACGGTCGTCGCCGACCATCTCGAGATCGCGCTCGAGAACACGAGCGCGAAGCCGCTGGATCGGATCGCGATCTACTACTCGATCACGGACAGGAAGAAGGGCGCCTCGGAGGGCTACTTCACCAGGCTGGACGGGTTCACGATCGCACCCGGCGCGACCCGCGTCGTGCACTTCGACCCGACCGGCGCGAAGGACCACTACCCGATCAACAAGTACAGCCTCTACTACACCGACAAGAACGCCCTCATCGTCGACGTGATGGCGAGCGCCGACGGCGTCCAGCCTGCGACGGCCACGGTGAAGAAGGACGCCGGCGGTCCTGAGGATCCCTCCGCGTGATGGAGCCCTTCGCTGTCGAGACGCCCGTAGCCGCCGGTGGCGATACCGTCCTGGTGGTGATCGAGCCGCAAGTGATCCTCCTCGAGGACGATCCCGAGCTCCGCTCGCTCGTCGCCCGCGGCCTACGCGAGGAGGGGTTCGAGGTGACGGCCGTCTCGACGGCGGCCGAGCTGCTGCGCCGGATCGGGGACGCCGATCCGGATGCCCTCGTGGTGGACATCGGCCTCCCCGATGCGGACGGGCGGGACGTCGTCCAGGCGCTTCGCGCCCAGGGCGTCGGCGCGCCGGTGATCTTCCTCACCGCCCGAGACGCCCTCCCCGACCGGCTCGCCGGCTTCGCCGCCGGCGGCGACGACTACCTGACCAAGCCGTTCGCGTTCGCCGAGCTCGTGGCCCGCCTCCGCGCCCGGATCAAGCGGGGCGGCGCCGATCTCGCTGTCGAGGTCGGCG
>JANMJY010000125.1:0-1611 GCA_031371615.1 Actinomycetes bacterium
ACCGAGCCGCTTCATCGCCTCCACGTCCTCGAGGTCGTGGGCGTGACCCCGCTCGAGCTTCGACAGCGCCTGCGAGTACGGGTCGAAGTGTGCAAACGAAAGCTGTCCCTCTCTGGCGACGCTGATCGCTCGGCCCTCCCAATCGGCGGGCAGTGGGATGAAGTCGCCGGGCGAGGCCAGCTCGACATTGATTCCGAGTTCGTTCTTGATCCTCGGCAGCTCGCGAAGCAACTCGTCCTGCTCGGGGTCGAGCGATACGTCGACGTCGATCGTCGCCGCGCGCCAGCCGTTGAGAACCGCCGTCGCGCCGCCGGTCAGATAGCAGACACCGTCACGCGCGGCAGCCGCGCCCGCGGCACGCATGAACGCGCGGATGCGCTCGGCGTCAGCGAGTTCGCGCATCGGCGGCCCGCTCGAAGCTGACGAGCCGGCGAACGAGCGCGTTGTAGCGCGAGTGCGCCGCGTCCGAATCCTCCGCGGCGAGGCGCTCATACAGCCGGTGCTCGGGCTCCGTCAGCGGCTCGGAAACCTCGATCCCAGCCTGCCGTAGCCGCGGCGCGCCGATCGAGACGAGGAGCGCCTCGTTCGACTCGAGCCCATGCGCGAGGTCGTCGATTCCCTTGAGCACGAGCTCGTGGCCGGGCAGCGACGTCAGCTTCATGCGGAAACCGTAGCGACTGCTTGTTCCTCGGCAACCTCGACGAACCGGCAGAGCGCGTTCGCGAGCCGCATCTGCGGGATCGAGCGGCAGTTGACCTCGAGCAGTTTCGGGCTCGCGACGAGGTAGGCGAGACAGCGCGCCCGCGAGATCGCGACGTTCAGGCGGTTGCGCGAGAGCAGGAACTCGAGCCCGCGCGGGACGTCCTCCCCACTCGAGCTCGCCATCGAGTAGATGACGACGTCCGCTTCCTGTCCCTGGAACTTGTCGACGGTGCCGACGCTCACACCCGGCAGCGCCTCCTGGATCGCGTTCACCTGCGCGTTGAAGGCCGCGACGACGATCACGTCCTCGATCCCGTGCGCGCGCAGCCGCTCGATCTCGGCGCGCACGACCGCGACCTCCTCGGGCGAGTCCTGTCGGTGGCCCTCGTGCTCGACCGCGAGGTAGCGGAGGCCCGTCCCGAGCGCAGTCGTTCGCTCGGCCGCGACCGGCGCCGGCTCGAGCCGGCCCTCGTAGAACTCCTCCGAGATGTAGCCGCAGATGTCCGGGTGGAGACGGTAGGTGCGCTCGAGGAAGAGGCCGCGGTCGGGCGGGACGGTCGCATCGTCGCCGAGCAGGTGGCGCAGCACCGAGGCGCCGCTGCCGGCCGGGTGCGTTCCCTGGATCACCTGGTCGAGCTGCTGCGGGTCGCCGACGAGCACGACGTTCCGCGCCGCCGTCCCCATCGCGAGCGCGTCCGCGAGCGAGACCTGCCCGGCCTCGTCGACGAAGAGGTAGTCGACCGCCTGGTTCTCGCGTGCGAAGAGCCAGGCCGTGCCGGCGGCGAGGCCGGCGCCGACGCACTCGTCCGCGTGCTCGACGTCCGCGATCCCGGCCGTGCCGTAGTAGGACTCGGGGTTGCCGGCGCTCGCCTTCTTGCGTCCGTCGAACGCGATCCCGAGCTCGCCCGC
>JANMJY010000163.1:0-4201 GCA_031371615.1 Actinomycetes bacterium
ACGGGCGACCGGAGCGCGATCGAGTCTGCTGCCGTGACGATCGGCGAGCGCGCGTGGATCGGGTTCGGCTCGTTCGTGCTCAAGGGCGTCTCGATCGGTGCGGGCGCCGTCGTTGGAGCGGGGAGCGTCGTGACGAAAGACGTTGCCGCCGGCACGGCCGTGGCGGGCAGCCCGGCCCGCCCGCTCTCCGCGAACTAGCCCTCGAGCCGCCAGCTGTGCTCGAGCAGGAGCGGCCCGGCCGCAGATCCGGGGTACACGCGGGTGTCGTAGAAGCCAGAGGAGTCGACGTGGAAGCGCGACGTGTCGGCGATGAAGTCGGCGGTGACGCCGTCGACCTCGAGCTTCACCGTGCACATGTAGTCGCCGTCGTTCAGCGGCAGCGCGTCGATGGCGCACACCAGCTCACCCGTCCCGGGCAGGCCGGCGAGGTCGTCTCCGGACAACACGCTCGACACGGTCGCGATGCGCTCGCGAAGGAGCGTCTCGATCGTGACGGACGCCGACAGCCGGCCGAGCGACGTGTCCGATCCGTCGTAGCGAACGACGAGCTCGAGCGGCCTGCCGGACGGGACGGTGGTGAGGACGTCGCCACCGGGCGCTCGCACGAGGGACTCGACCACCTGGACGCGTCCGTTGCCCAGCCTGTCAGTCCGGTGCCGGACGTCACCGCCGCCGCTGCCTTCGAGGGCGGCGGCGTATGCCGCCATCACGTCGTCGACCGCGCCCTCGGCACGGAGCCGCCCCTCCTCGAGCCAGATAGCACGAGTGCAGAGCGACCTTACGAGCGCATGGTTGTGGCTGACGAAGATGACCGTCCGCCCGCCCTCGGCGACCGAGCGCATCTCGCCGATGCACTTCCGCTGGAACTCCGCGTCGCCGACGGCGAGCACCTCGTCGGCGATCAGCACGTCCGGATCGAGGTGCGCGGCGACCGAGAAGGCGAGCCGAACGTACATACCGCTCGAGTAGCGCTTCACCGGTGTGTCGACGAACTTCTCGATCTCCGCGAAGGCGACGATCTCGTCCAGGCGCGCACCGACCTCGCGCCGGCTCATCCCGAGCATCGTCCCGTTCAGGAACACATTCTCGCGGCCGGTCAGGTCCGGATGAAAGCCGGTGCCGACCTCGAGCAGGCTCGCCACCCTGCCGCGCAGGTCGACGCGGCCCTCGGTCGGCTCGGTGATCCGCGCCAGCACCTTCAAGAGCGTCGACTTGCCGGCGCCGTTTCGCCCGACGAGGCCGAGGACGTCGCCGGGCGCAACCTTGAACGATACGTCCCGCAACGCCCAGATCACGTTCGCCTCCTCGTTGCCCTCGTCGAAGCGGCGAAGGTCGCGCAGCTGGCGGAAGTTCCGGAGCGGCTGCGCGAGCTGCCTCGCCGCGGAGGCGATCAGCGAGTCGTCGCGGTCGATCTGGGTGCCGATGCGGTATCTCTTCGAGAGGCCCTCGACGCGGACGGCCGTCGTGCCCGACATGGGGCCGGTCATGCGATGTCCGCGAACCCGCGCTCGACCCGCCGGAAGTAGGCGAGGCCGAAAGTGGCGAGCACGAGGCTCACGAGGAACGATGCGAACATCGCGCCCCACGGAACCGATCCCTGTCCGAGGACCGCCGCACGGAAGCCCGAGACGACGCCGACCAGCGGATTGAGCGAGTAGAACGGCCGCAGGCGCTCCGGCACCTCCGACACGACGTAGATCACGGGCGTGACGAAGAGCAGCGTTTGGAGGAAGAAGGGCGTCACGAAGCGGACGTCCCGGTACTGCGCCCCGAGGGCGGCGAGCCAGATCGAGATCCCCGACGCGGCGAGGACGAGCAGCACGACGAGCATCGGCAGCAAGAGAACCGCCGGAAACGGGGGCACGATCCCGAACGCGAGCACGACGACGAACAGCAATCCGATCGCGATCGCGAGGTCGACGAGCCCGGCGCCGATCGGCGCGAGCGGGATCAGGATCCGCGGGAAGTACACCTTGCTCACCAGCTGCGCGTTCGAGATCAGGCTGAGCGACGAGGTCGAGACCGCATTGAGGAAGTACGTCCACGGAACGACCGCCGCGAGCGAGAAGGCCGGATACGGCACGTCGCCCGAGCTGATGCCGGCCAGGGCGCCGAAGAAGACGGAGAAGACGACCATCTGCAGCAGCGGCTGCAGGATCGACCAGCCGAAGCCGAGGACCGTTTGCGAGTAGCGAACCCGGATGTCGCGCAGAACGAGGAAGAAGAGCAGGTCGCGGTACCGCCACACCTCCTCGCCGTAGCTCCGCAGCGACCGCTCGCCGCGGGCGACGATGGTGGTGACGCTCGTGTGCGCGACGTCGGAGCTCCAGGCTGACATGCGCCGCCGAGCTTAACGGCACGGTCACAGGCTCCGAACAGGTGGAATACGCCGATGCTCGAGAAACTTCGCCTTCGCGACCGGCGCGCGAACCACACCGCCGACCGCGTCTCGTCCGCGCCGCCAGCGCCCGCCGGGATCGATTTCTACGGTGCTGCCATCGTCGGAGCCGACACGATCGGCGAGCTTGCGGTGACGCAACCCGTGCTCGACCGGGTGCTCGCGCTCCTGGGAACGCTCGAGCAGGACGACTACGTCGACTACGTTCGCGCGTTCGTGGAGGCCGGCCGGACGGCGGCCCGCGAGCACTGGTGCTACGCCGACATCACGACGGTGCTCGACGCGGCAGCGGAACTGCTCAGGCCGACCTCGTACCTCGAGATCGGCGTCCGGCGCGGCAGGAGCGCCGCTGTCGTCGCGGCGGGCGCCCCAGAATGTGCGGTCGTCGCCGTCGACCTCTGGAACGAGGGCTACGCAGGCATGGAGAACCCCGGGCCCGACCACGTGCGCAGCCAGCTCGCTCTGGTCGGGCACCGCGGCCCGCTGCGCTTCGTCTCGGGCGACAGCCACGTCGAGCTGCCGCGACTGTTCGGCGCAGAGCCCGATCTCACCTTCGACCTGATCACGGTCGACGGCGACCATTCGACTCGCGGTGCGCGGCGGGATCTCGAGGACGTGCTGCCCCGGCTTCGGGTCGGCGGCGCGCTCGTATTCGACGACGTCAGCCATCGGTCGCACCCGGACCTCGCCCGCGTCTGGAACAAGGCGGTCGCCGGCAAGCGCCGGTACGCCACCTGGGCGTTCGACGACGTCGGGTACGGCGTCGCGGTCGCCGTCCGCCGGTGGTAGCGCTCGTCACCGGGCACCGGGGCTTCCTCGGCCGCCACCTCGTCGAGCGCCTGCGGGCCGACAGCGTCGACGTCGCCGGCGCCGGGCGGCCGGACATCGAGATCCCCTCGGCCGCCTTCGATGCGCTGCTCGCAGCCACGCGCCCCGACATCGTCGTCCACTGCGCCGGGCCGGCGTCCGTGCCCGAATCGCTCGAGCACCCCGACGTGGACCGCGCCGGCGCGGTCGACGTGCTCGGCGCGCTGCTCGAGCGAATCGGCGGGACGAAGCTCGTTCTGGTCTCGAGCGCGGCCGTGTACGGCGAGCCCGCGGAGCTTCCGATCGCCGAGGCGGCACCGGTGGCGCCCTTGTCCCCGTACGGCCGCCACCGCGTCGAGGCCGAGCGGCTGGCGCTGGACAGCGGCGTGCCGCTGGCCGTCGCGCGCGTGTTCTCGGCCTACGGAGAGGGGCTGCGGCGCCAGGTCCTGTGGGATATCGCCCAGCAGGCGCTCGCAGGGGGACCGGTCGAGCTCAGCGGCACCGGGAACGAGACCCGCGACTTCGTCCACGCACGCGACGTCGCCGCCGCGATCGCCGCGATCGCGACCCGCTCGTCGTTCGAGGGAGAGATCGTGAACGTCGCCGCCGGCGTCGAGACGTCGATTGCTCGGCTCGCGGAGATCCTCACGGCCGAGCTAGGCACCGAGGACGTGACCTTCAACGGCGTCGGCCGGCCGGGCGACCCAACGCGCTGGCGCGCCGACATCTCACACCTACGCGAGCTCGGCTTCGAGCCGGCCACCTCGATCGAGACCGGGGCCGCCGCCTACGCGCGTTGGGCGCGGAACAGCCGATGAAGGTCGCACTCGACCTCCGGGCCGGCGGCTGGCTCGGCGGTCGCTACTACCTGCACAACCTCGCGCTCGCGCTCGCGCAGCTCCCAGAAGGCGAGCACCTCGACCTCGTCGGGATAGCGCCCGGCGGCGAGGCGGAGGAGTTCGAGGGCCTGCTGACCCCGGCGGCCGGCCTGCCGGA
>JANMJY010000173.1:0-1541 GCA_031371615.1 Actinomycetes bacterium
CTGTCCCGATCGGCCGCGGGCTCGTAGACCGCTCCGGCCCGGAGCCGTGCCCGGATTGCGGCGTCGTCGGGCCAGAGGCCGATCGCCCTGCCTGCGAGCGCGGCGGCACCGAGCGCCGTTGTCTCCTGCTCCGCCGCCACCTCCACCGGGCAGCCGAGCAGGTCGGCCTGGAACTGCATCAGGAAGCCGTTGGCGCTCGCTCCACCATCGGCACGCAGCAACTCGACGCCGCCGGGAAGTACGTCGAGCACGTCGGCGACCTGGAACGCGATCCCCTCGAGCGCAGCCCGGACGATGTGTGCGCCGGTCGTGCCGCGCGTGATTCCGCTGATCAATCCGCGCGCCTCCGCGGCCCAGTGCGGCGAGCCGAGGCCGGCGAACGCCGGAACGAACGAGACACCGCCCGTCGACTCGACCGTTCGGGCGAGCCGCTCGCTCTCGGCGGCGTCGGTGAGGATGCCGAGCTCGTCGCGCAACCACTGGATCGCGGCGCCGCTCGCGAGGATTGCGCCTTCGAGCGCATAGCCGCCGGAGGCGGCGACGGTCTCGAGCAGGCCGGCAGGCGTCGGACTGCGCTCCGCCCCCGCGTTCGCAAGCACGAAGCTACCGGTGCCGTAGGTCGCCTTCGCCTCACCTCGGTCGAAGCAGCCATGGCCGAAGAGAGCCGCCTGCTGGTCGCCCGCGATCCCCGCGATCGGAAGGGTGACGCCGAGGAACTCCGTCTCGCCGACGACCTCGGACGAGCTCACGAGCCGAGGCAGCAGCTCCCAGTCGACGCCGAAGAGCTCGAGCAGCTCCTCGTCCCAGTCGAGCGAGTCGAGTCCGAGCAGCATCGTCCGGGACGCGTTCGTCAGGTCGGTGACGTGCACCCGGCCGCCGGTCAGCTTCCAGACGAGCCACGAATCGACCGTCCCGAAGGCCAGCTCCGAGCGAGACACGTCGGTGCGTGCGAGCAGCCATTCGAGCTTCGTGGCCGAGAAGTACGGATCGGGCACGAGTCCCGTTCGCTCGCGCAGGAGCTCGGCGGGTAGCTCGCGGCAGCGTTCGGCGGTACGCCGGTCCTGCCAGACGATCGCAGGGGCGAGCGGCCTGCCGGTGCCGCGCTCCCAGAGGACGGTCGTCTCACGCTGGTTCGTGATCCCGATCGCCTGGAGCTCGGACGGCGGCACACCGGCCGATCGGACCGCGTCCTCGGCCGCGCCGAGGACGGAAGCCCAGATCTCCTCCGGATCGTGCTCGACCCAGCCCGGGCGGGGGTAGTACTGCGGAAACGCCCGGTAGCCCCGGCCGCGCGGGGAGAGCTCGTCGTCGACGACGAGACACGTCGTCCCGGTCGTCCCCTGGTCGATCGCCAGGATCACGGGCAGTCGCCTAGGCCGAAAGCCGCTCGACGAAGGCGAGAACTCGGCCCCACGCATCGGCCGAGGCGTCGGCGAACTGCTCCTGCTTCCGATCGAAGAAGCTGTGCGGAGCGCCGTCGTAGACAACGAGCTCGTGCTCGATGCCGGCCTCCGCGAGCGCCTGCTCGAACGCGGTCACCT
>JANMJY010000178.1:0-16042 GCA_031371615.1 Actinomycetes bacterium
CTCGGATCGAGCACGCCGCGCTCGACCCCGACCGACGCCTCGTCGAGTACGCGCGCGACGTCGGCGGGCTCGACGCCGACCTCGGCTGGGTCGCCCTCGTAGAGCGTGTCGGTCGTCCCGACCAGCAGCATTCCCTGCCACGGGTAGGCGAACGTGACCCGCACGGGATCGTGCGCGATCGTCAGCGCCGCCGACCACGGGTGTTCGAGGTCCAGCAACAGGTGCACACCCTTCGACAAGCGGGCGAGCGGCCGCGCAGCCGGATCCTCGAGCGCGCGAATGCTGTCGATCCACGGCCCTGTGGCGTTCACGACCGCGCGCGCGTCGACGGAGAACGTCTCGCCGGACCGGCGGTCGCGCAGCTCGGCACCGCGCACGCGACCCCCCACCTGCCGAAGCGCTACGACCTCCGCGTAGTTCGCGACCACGGCGCCCGCGGCGGCCGCCGCACGCACGTTCCCGAGGCAGAGCCGCCCGTCGTGCGTGTACGAGTCGATGTAGACGCCGCAGCTGCGCAAGCCGTCCAGCCGGAGGTCGGGGACGCTCTGGCGCGCCCGCGCCGGCGGCAGCAAACCGCCGATCCCGTCACGCGCCAGGGTCGAGTAGAGGGCGAGGCCGAGCCTCAGCGTCGCGGGCCGGTACGGACCGTCCCGGTAGAGCGGGAACAGGAACGGCAGCCTCCGGACGAGGTGGGGCGCAACGGTGTGCAGCAGCGCCCGGCGCTCGCGATGGGCTTCGCGCACGAGCTTGACGTCTCCGAGCCGGAGGTAGCGCAGCCCGCCGTGGATCAGCTTCGACGACGCGCTCGAGGTCGCTGCGCCGAAGTCGCCTCGGTCGACGAGCGCCACCGCCAGGCCGGCGCGCGCCGCCTCGTTCGCGATCCCGGCGCCGACGATCCCACCGCCGATGACGAGCAGATCGAACTCTCGCCCGGCGAGCGCGTCGAGGTCTCTCACAGCGGATTCGTCCAGGCTCGGCAGCCGGACGCATCGGTGACCTCGATGCGGGCGAACGTGGCGCCGAAAGGCTTCGTCAACCGCGCCCGCGTGATCCAGCCGGCATCGTCGGTGGCGAGCACCGTGCCCGCATACCGGTAGCCGAGGCGGCCCGCGTTCACCGCGGCGCCCGTGCTGCGGCCCGAGACGAGCGTCACGGAGCGCGCCGGGCTGCAGCTGACCTCGACCTCGTCGCCGGCCACCTCGATCCCGCGCAGGAGCGGCCCCGAGCTGCCGTAGAAGGAACCGGAGGCGAGCGCCGCGAGCACGGCCGCGGGCGTGCGTTCCTGAACGCGTAGCCACGTCCAGCCATGGTCCGAGTCAAAGCCCGGATGGTGGGAGTCGTCGGTCACGAGGCCGTAGCAGAGGCGGCCCGTCTCGAGCAGCTCGTCCCAGTGCACGGACGAGAGCCCGCGCCCGACCTCGAGCTCGCAGCCCGCGTTCCACACCTCGATCCCGGCGACGTTCTGCGGCAGCTCGAACGTGCCGGGCGTGACGCCCGTCCAGTAGGGATGAGCGAGATAGGCGACGCCGCCGTGCGCCTCGATGAACGCGGCGGTGCGCTCGAGATCGGCGTACTCCGTCCCGAGCGAGGCCAGGTCCGCGTCCTCTGAGATGCCGTAGCCGAGCACGTGCCCGTCGCGAGCGCCCGGCAGGATGCAGTTCAGCTCCACGCTCGGGAGCACGAGTAGCTCGGCGGTCGAGGGCGCTTCGCTCCGCTTCCAGTGGTCGGTGATCGCAAGCACGTCGTAGCCGGCGCGCTCATAGTGTGCGGCCAGTGCCTCGGGCTCGAGCTCGCCGTCGGAGCCGGTCGTGTGGGCGTGGAAAGCGCAGCGCAGCCAATCGCCGTTCCTCCGCCATGGACCGTTCATCTCCAAGGCCGAGCCTATTGCAACTGCGGGCGCGGAATCATACGATTGGGCATTCTGTCCACGCGACACAGGAGAAGCCAAGCCAATGGACGATTTCCAGGAGCAAGAGTACGAGTTCCTGCGCAGGCTCGAGGAGGAGCGTGTCGACAGACGGGTCCTCCTGAAGCGGGGGGTCGCGGCAGGCTTCGGGCTCACCATCCTCTCCACGCCGGCCTCGGCACTCGCAATGAGGAACAGTGTCCTCAAGACGCCGCCGCTGCTCGGCCGGTCGCTCTCCTTCGCCGAGTTCGTCAAGGAGGCGAAGAAGGAAGGGAAGCTGAACACGATCGCGCTGCCGCCCGACTGGGCGAACTACGGCCAGATCATCTCGACGTTCCAGAAGAAATTCGGGATCAGCATCACGAACGACAACCCGGACGGGAGCTCGGCGCAGGAGAACCAGGCGGTCCGCTCGCTCAAGGGTGACCCGCGCGCTCCTGACGTGCTCGACGTGAGTCCGCCGTTCGCGATCGACGGCGCCAACGAGGGGCTCTACACGAAGTACTACACGACGAACTTCAGGACGGTGCCCCGGTCGATGAAGGACGGTCGCGGCTTCTGGGTCGGCGACTACTGGGGCGTGATCTCGATCGGCGCGAACCAGAACATCGTCAAGAACGTCCCGAAGACGTTCGCCGCCCTGCTCAAGCCGGAGTACAAGAACCAGGTCGCCCTCAACGGCAGCCCGCTCACCTCGGGCTCCGCCCGCGCGGGCGTGTTCGCGGCGGCCCTCGCGAACGGAGGCTCGCTCAGCAACGTCCAGCCGGGCATCGACTTCTTCGCGAAGCTGAAGCAGGTCGGGAACTTCATCCCGGTGCAAGGGACGCCGCAGACGGTGGCCTCCGGCCAGACCCCGATCGTGATCGACTGGGACTACCTGAACATCGCCTACGGACCCGAGTTCCCGGCGGCCAAGTGGGTCACGAACATCCCGTCGGACGGAATCTACGGCGCGCACTACTGCCAGTCGATCAACGCAAACGGCCCGCACCCGTGGGCCGCGCGGCTCTGGCAGGAGTTTCTCTACTCGGACCAGGGGCAGCTGCTTTGGCTGAAGGGGTACTCGCACCCGGCCCGGTTCAACGACATGGTGGCGCGGAAGGTCGTTCCCGCGGCGCTGATCAAAGCGCTACCGTCGCCCGCGCTCTACGCGAAGGTGAGGTTCGCGAACCGCAAGCAGAACAACGACTCGAAGGCGTTGATCCTCGACCAGTGGCCCAAGAAGGTCGGTTCCTAAAACACTGGCTCGAGATGTCGTAGCAGTCGGCGAGCTCCGGCCGGGCCAAAAGGCCGGCCGGAGGCGGCTGCCGCTCGCGTGGCTCGTCGTCGTCCCCTTCTTCGCGTACGCGCTGCTCTTTCTGTTCCTGCCGGCGGGCCAGGTCATGGTGGGCGCGTTCGAGGGCGCGCACGGGGGCGCGACGTTCGCGAACGTCTCCGCTCTCGTCCACACGGAGAACCTGCGCCACGCCTACAGGACGAGCATCGAGATCAGCCTCGTCACCGCACTCCTGGGCGCCTTTTTTGGGCTGGTGATCGCCTACGCGGCGATCAGGGAGGGGACGCCGCGCTGGGTCCGCTCGGCCTTCACGACCTTCTCCGGCGTGGCGGCGAACTTCGGCGGCATCCCGCTCGCGTTCGCCTTCATCGCCACCCTCGGGACAATCGGCGTCGTCACCCAGTTCATGAACCAGCTCGGCTTCAACGTCTACCAGCACGGCTTCACGCTGTTCAGCAAGACCGGGATTGAGATCGTCTACCTCTACTTCCAGATCCCGCTGATGATCCTCGTGATCGCGCCTGCGGTCGACGGCCTGCGCCGCGAGTGGCGCGAGGCGACCTCGAACCTCGGCGCGAGCGCGTTCCAATACTGGCGCTACGTGGGGCTGCCCGTCCTCCTGCCGTCAATTCTCAGCGCGATCATCCTGCTCTTTGGGAACTCCTTTGCCGCCTATGCCACGGCCTACGGGCTGACCACCGGCGTCGTCGGTCTCGTCCCGATCCAGATCGGCGTCGACCTCAGCGGCAACGTCGTCTCGAACCCGCACGAGGCCCAGGCGCTCGCGTTCGGGATGTTCGTCGTGCTCGCGGTGATGATGCTGATCTACGTGCCCCTCCAGCGGCGCACGTCGCGGTGGGCCAAGTGAGTTCGACACCGTGAGGCGCTTCTCGCTCTCGGCCTGGCTTTGGATCCTGTCCGGCGCGGCGTACTTCTTGATCCCGCTGCTCGCGACGTTCCTCTTCAGCATCAAGGACAAGCAGACCGGCACCTGTTGCAGCCTCTCCGCCTACGGCGTCATCCTGCACGACCACCAGTTCTGGGTGACGATTCGGCTCTCGTTCGTGCTCGCGCTCGAGACGATCGCGATCAGCCTCCTCCTCTTCGTTCCGACGATCTACTGGGTGCACCTGAAGCTGCCGCGCCTGCGGCCGGTGATCAGCTTCCTCGCGCTCATCCCGTTCGTGGTGCCGCCGATCATCCTCGTCGTCGGCCTGCTCGACTTCTACCGCGGCTCGCCGTTGTGGTTCTACGCGAATCCGCACGGGTTCCTCGTCGCGGCTTACGTGATCCTCGCGTTCCCGTACGTGTTCTTCTCGCTCGACGCCGGCTTTCGCGCGATCGACGTGCATACGCTGACGGAGGCGTCTCTGAACCTGGGCGCGAGCTGGCGTACGACGCTCGCGCGCGTGATCCTCCCCAACATCCGGGTGGCCGCTTTGAGCGCCGCGTTCCTGACGCTCGCGATCGTGATGGGCGAGTTCACGATCGCGACCCTCTCCGCGTTCAAGACTTTCCCGACCTACATCCAGTACATCAACGAGACCCAGGCGTACCCGGCGGCGGCCGTGTCGCTGATGAGCTTCGGCATCACCTGGGTGGCGATGCTGTCGATCCTGCTCGTCGGCCGGCGGGGCGGGGCCCGCGCCCAAGTGGGAGGAGCACTCTGATGGCTCACGTCGAGCTGCAGGAGCTGCGCAAGTCGTTCGGCGACTTCGAGGCGCTGCAGGGAATCAACGTCGCCCTCAAGACCGGCGAGTTTCTCTCGCTGCTCGGCCCGTCGGGCTGCGGCAAGACGACGGCGCTGCGGCTCGTCGCCGGCTTCGACCGGCCGACCTCGGGCAGCGTCGTCGTCGACGGCAAGGACATCTCGAGCGTCCCGCCCAATCGCCGCAACATGGGGATGGTCTTCCAGGCGTACAGCCTCTTCCCGAACATGACCGCGGAGAAGAACGTCGAGTTCGGCCTCCGGATCAGGAAGCAGCCGCGTGGCCAGCGCCGGAAGCGGGTCGAGGAGCTACTCGAGCTCGTCGGCCTCAGCCACGCAGGCAAGCGCTACCCGCACCAGCTCTCGGGCGGCATGCAGCAGCGCGTCGCGCTCGCGCGCTCGCTGGCGATCGAGCCGAAGGTGCTCCTTCTCGACGAGCCGCTCTCCGCGCTCGACGCGAAGGTGCGCGTGCAGCTGCGGGAGGAGATCCGGCGAATTCAGCTCGAGCTCGGGATCACGACGATCTACGTCACCCACGACCAGGAAGAGGCGCTCTCGATCTCCGACCGCGTCGCCGTCCTTTACCAGGGCCGGATTGAGCAGGTGGGGACGCCGGCCGAGATGTACGGAAACCCGGCGACGCCGTTCGTGGCGGAGTTTATCGGCACCATGAACCGGCTCACGTCGACCGTCGCGGACGACGCATCCGTCGAGTACGGCAGCGCGAGGCTCCGCGTCGACGCGGCGAACGGCCGGCCTCGCGGCGAGCGCGTCCTCCTGCTCGTCCGGCCGGAGACCGTCGAGGTCGAGCGGGCGGCTGACAACGGTGCCGTTCCCGGGGGCGCCTTGGCGGGCGCGGTCGTCTCGCGCACCTTCCTCGGCTCGGTCACGCGGATCAAGATCGACACCGAGGCGGGCGAGGTGACCGCCGACATCCCGACGGCGCGGTCGGGTGAGCTCGCGGTCGGGCTGCGCGTTCACGCGCGCTTCCCGGCAGACGGCGCTCGGCTGCTCAGCCTGGCCGCGGAGCCGGAGTCGGCTCCCGCCGAGCCGACTCCCGTCGACCACTGAGAACCGGTCATGCGCCCGCCTGCTCAGCCTCGGACGAGCGCGAGCAGCAGCTCGGGCCGGTCAGTGAAGATCCCGTCGACGCCGAGCTCGATCAGCTCGCGCAGGCGCGGCTCGTCGTTGACCGTGTAGACGGTCGTCCGGAGGCCGAGCCGCTTGGCGAGCGCGAGCCCACGCCGAGTTGCGCGCGGTTCCCAGAAACCGGCTGCCCACGCGTCGCGCGCCGCTCGGTGGATCGAGACCCTGACGCCGACGTGCTGCAGTGTCCGCAGCCCTCGGACCTGACGCAGGGCCTGCGGCTCGAAGCAGACGACGACCGCGTCCTCCGGGAGGAGGCGCACCGTTCGAGCGACGACGTCGTGGCGCCGGTAGAGCCAGGGGGTCTTGAGTTCGCACATCACGCCGATCCGGCCGGCGCACTGCCCGACCACCTCCTGGAGGCGCGGCTCGCCGCCTCTCGGCGGGTCGTGGCAGACGACGAGCGTGCCGTCAGCCGCGGCGTGGACGTCGAACTCGACGAAGTCGGCGCCCAGCTCGATCGCGCGCTCGAACGCCGCCGGCGTGTTCTCTGGCAGCTCGGCCGAGGCTCCCCGGTGGGCGATCACCCAGGTCACAGCAGGCGCCGGAGCAAGGAGACGTCGATCGTCTCGACCACCTCGTCGGCCTCCCCGAGCCGCTCGCGCGCCTGAGTCCCGAGCAGTGCGACCACGCGCGCGCCTGCGGCTTTCGCGGACGCGACGCCGGCTTCCGTGTCCTCGAAGACGAGCGTCTCGCGGGGAGAGACTGCTAGCGCCTCGAGCGCGAGCAGGTAGCTCTCCGGATCCGGCTTGCCGTGACGCACGTCGTCGTCGGTGACGATGGTCGCGAACAGCTTCGCGAGCCCGGCTGCGGCGACGACCGGGACGATCTCCTCACGCGCGGCGCCGGAGACGATCGCAAGCTGAGCTCGCTCGGCGGCGAAGCGCACCGCCGCGCGGGTCGGCTCGGTCACGGTCGACCCATCCGCGACCGTCGTGCGGTAGCGGTCGATCCGCTCCCGGATGAAGGCGGGAATCCGCGGGTCGCCGGCGCCGAGGCACAGCTCGGCGATCGCGTGCTCGGCGAGCCCCGAGAGGCGTTCGTAGTAGTCGCGGTCGGAGATCGGCCTGCCGTACTCCGCGAAGAGCTCGCGGTAGATCCGGCAGAGGACGGGCTCGTCCTGGGAGAGCGTGCCGTTGAAGTCGAAGATGACCGCGCGGATCGGCACGTCACGAGAGATTACGCTCCTCTGCGATGCCGCTCTCCGCACTCCTGCTCGCCCTGGCGGCGGCATTCGTGCACGCGCTCTGGAACCTGCTGCTCGCGCGAGCGCGAGATCCCGAGGCGGCGACGGCAGTCGCCCTCGTCGTCGCGGTGATCGTCTTCGCGCCGGTGTCGGTGTTCGCCTGGGGGCTCGAGCGGGAGGTCTGGCCCTACCTGGTCGTCACGAGCTGTCTCCAGCTGCTCTACTTCGCGCTTCTGATCACCGCCTACCGCAGGGCCGAGATGTCGGTCGTGTACCCGGTCGCGCGAGGGGTGGCGCCGACACTCGTGCTGCTGGCGGGCATCGTCGTGCTCGGCTACGGCACGTCGTGGGCGCAGGGGGCTGGCGTACTCCTCGTCGGGCTCGGAGTGCTGGCGATCCGAGGCGTGCAGCGGGGCGCCAACGCGGGTGGCGTCCTCTTCGGGCTCGCGATCGCGGGCGTGATCGCCTCCTACACGCTCGTGGACAAGCGGGGGCTCGACTATGCGACCCCGATCGCGTATCTCGAGATCTCGATGATCGCGCCGGCGCTGCTCTCCGCGACCTGGGTCGCTCGGGTGCGCGGTGGCGTCGTGGCGCTGCGCGGCGAGCTCAATCGCTCTTCCATCGTCGCGGGGATCGCGACGTTTTCCGCCTATGCGCTCGTCCTGGCAGCGCTGCAGCTCGCGTCCGCGGCGTCCGTCGCTGCGGTGCGCGAGACGAGCGTGCTCGTCGCAGCCGTGCTCGGGGCGCTCGTGCTGCACGAGCCCGTCACCCGCTGGCGTTTCGCAGGCGCCGCGCTCGTGGCGGGCGGCGTCGCCCTGCTGGCTGCGTAGGACGTGTCCCAGGGACAGTCCCTGGGACACGTCCGTTTCGGCTACGAGCGTCCTACTTGAGCCAGGCGTTGACCTTGCCCGGGTTGGCCTTGACCCACTGCTCCGCCGCCTTGTCCGGCCGCATCTTCTTGCCCGCGATCAGGTTGGCGACGTAGTTCTGGTCGGCGGACGACCACTTCCACGCCCTCACGAACTTGAGGGCCGGCGAGCCGCTCGCCGCGAACTTCTTCGAGACGAGCTTGTCGAGGCCGTACGAGGGGTACTCGCACGCGTGCTTTCCGCTCAGCTTCTCGTCGTCCAGGCAGCCCGGGAAGCGCTTCGGCAGCTGGATCCGTACGAGGTCGTACTGCGCGTTCAGGTACTGCGGGTCGTACCAGTAGAAGAGGACGGGTTTCTTCTGCTTGTACAGCTGGCTCCAGCGCGCGATCTGGGCGGGCTCGGCGCCCGCGACGACGTGCTTGAAGTTGAGGCCGAGCTCCTTGATCAGGGCGCGATCCTTCTGGACGTAGGACGGATCCCCGCCCAGGAACATTCCCTGCGAGCCCGACTCGGGCGACTTGAACACGGTCTCCTTGCCCTTCAGGCCCTTCCACGTCTTGAACTGCGGGTACTGCTTGAGCACGTAGCGCGGGATGTACCAGCCGATCACCCCGGTGATCCCGTTCGAGCCGAGGACGACCACCGACCCGTCCTTGGTGTAGGTCTTGCCTGCCTTCGTCAGCGTGTTGTCCCAGTCCTCGAGCGCGACGTCGACCTTGCCGTCCCGCATCGCCTGGAAGTAGGGCGGACCCTCGGTGACCTGCGTCAGCTTCACCTTGCAGCCAAGCCGCTTCTCCAGCACGTACTTCGCGACGTACGTGTTCGCCGTCGAGCCCGACCACGACTGCTCGTTGATGACCACGGTGCCGCAACTCGCTGCGCCTTTGCCAAAAGCGCTGCCTGACACGGCAAGCGCGACGAGCCCGGCAAGCGTGAGACCGACGACGCTGACACGGCCCAGCCAGCCACCTCGAACCGACATCCGACCCTCCCTCGTGTTGTGTGACCCGGTGCTGCCCTTGTTCATGCGATGCCCTCCTTCTTCGATTGGCGCGTGCCCTGAGTGACGCGGTCGAGAGCGATTCCGAGGGCGAGGATCGCGACCGAGGCGATCACCCCTTGCCCGAACTGCCCGCGAACGAGACCCTGCGCGACCTCGTAGCCGAGGCCGCCCGAACCGACGAGCCCGGCGATCACGACCACGGCGAGGACCATGATGATCGCCTGGTTGATGCCGAGCATGACCGCGTCTCCGGCCAGGGGAAGCTTGACCTTTATCAGCACCTGCCGCCTCGAGGCTCCGAACGCATTCGCGGCCTCGACCGACGTCGGCGCCACGTCCCGCACGCCGCGCTCGACGAGCCGCAGCGTGACGGGGAACGCGTAGAGGACGCCGGCGACGATCCCCGGCACGATCGAGACGGGCATCAGGTAGATGAACGGGATGATGTAGACGAGCTGCGGGAGCGTCTGCAGCAGATCGTTGACGGGTCGCATCGCCCTCGAGAAGGCATTGCTCTCGGCGGCCAGGACGCCCAGGACGACACCGAACACGACTGCGAGCGCGGTGGCGACGAGCACCTGGGAGAGCGTGTCCATCGCGAGCGCCCAGACCCCAGTGAACCCGATCACGCAGAGCATCGCGAGCGTCGTCAGTGCCGGCCGGAGACCGCTCACCACGAACGCGATCGCCGTTAGCCCGACGACGGTCGTGGCCCAGGGCGCTTCCACCAGGAATGCCTGCAGAGGGAGTAGGAGCTGCTGAAGGATGAAGACGCCGACTCGCTCGGTGATCGCGAAGACCCAGGTCGTCGGGTCCTGCACGTAGTCGAGCACGACCTGAATCTTGGCCAGCAGCCAGTCCTCGATCGTCGCGGTGCGTGCCGAGCTCCCGACCTCGTCCGGGTAGGCCGCGCCGGCTCCGAAAACCCTGGCGAGAACGACCCCGGCCACGATCGCGGCGGCGAGCGCGAGCGTCTGAAGATCGCTGCGCTTCTCGTCGAGGTGCCGGGTCGCCGGATCGGTTCGCTGCGCGATCGCCTCGAAGGAACGGTCGAGGGCCATCGCCATCACCACGATCACGAGCCCGGCCATGATTGCGAGAGCCGGGTTCGAGTAGAGGCCGCTCGTGACGACCGCTCCCAGGCCGCCTCCGCCGATCAAGCCCGCGATCACGACCATCGAGAGCGCGAAGAGGATGGTCTGGCTGACGCCCAGCAGGATCATGCGCCGCGCGAGCGGGAGTTGCACCTTGCCGAGCAGCTGCATCCGGGTGGCGCCCATCGACGCCGCGGCCTCGACCGTGTTTACCGGCACTCCCCGGATCCCGAGTGCCGTGATCCGGATCGCAGGCGGGATCGCATAGATCATGGTCGAGACGACGGCGGCAGCCGGCCCGATCGAGAAGAGGATCACGACCGGCATCAGGTACGCGAAGGCGGGGACGATCTGCATCGCATCGAGCACCGGCGTGATCAACCGGCGAACCCGGGTGGAGCGTCCGGTGGCGATTCCCAGTGGGATCCCGACAACAAGGGACAACCCGACGGCGGCGAGCATCAGGGCCAGCGTCTCCATGCTCTCTTCCCACAGGCCGAACAGCGCGAAGGTCGCGAACGCAGACAGCGTCATCAGAGCTGCGCGCACGCCGCCGAAGCGCAGAACGAGCGCCACGCCCGCGACGGTCGTCCCGGCCCACGTCAGCCAGAGCAGCAGGCGGTTGAACCACTCGACCAGGTGGTCGATGCCCGAGCTGAAGCCCTCGAAGACCGTGAAGACGAGCGACTGGTCGTCCTTGCCGCGCTCGGTGAGCAGCCAGGTCTGGAAGTCGTCGAGATGCAGGGACAGCGAGTTCCAGACGAGGCGGTTCGGCCAGGAGTAGTCGAGTCCCCAGCCCCGGTAGGCGACATACATCAGCGCGACGATCCCGGTGACCTGAACGAGTCTCCCCCGCCACCAGAGCCGATGAACGGTCGGGGCCGGCGAGACGGTGTCGGCAGCCGTCTCGGCGATCGAGGCCACCGTCAGTCGCCTCTCTCGCCGGCGATCGCCTGGAAGACCGCGTCACGGTCGACGATGCCGACGACTCGTCCGTCCTCGACCGCACACACCGGCTTCTCACCTCCGGCGAGCGCAGGCATGGCCTGGCGAACGGTGGTGGTGACGTCGAGCTTCGGGCCGTCGACGGCATCCTCGGGGGTGGGATCGCGCATGATCCAGCGGAGCGTCAAGACGTGACTCTTCGGGATGTCGCGGGTGAAGTTGGCGACGTACTCGTCGGCGGGCTCCCCGACGAGCTCCTCCGGCGTCCCGAGCTGGACGATCGCGCCGTCCCGCATGATCGCGATCCGGTCGCCGAGCCGAAGCGCCTCCGGGAGGTCGTGAGTGATGAAGAGCATCGTCTTGCCCGTCTCCAGCTGGAGCCGGCAGACCTCGTCCTGCATGTCGCGGCGGATCAGCGGGTCGAGGGCGCTGAACGGCTCGTCGTAGAGCATCACCTGCGGATCGACCGCAAACGCCCGCCCGACCCCGACGCGCTGCTGCATGCCGCCCGAGAGCTGGTCCGGGAACTGGTTGCCCGAGTCCTCGAGACCGACGAGCTTCAGTACCTCCTCCGCTCGGGCGAGCCGCTGCGCCTTCGGCACGCCCTGCACCTCGAGCCCGAAGGCGACGTTGTCGACGACCCGCCGGTGCGCGAGCAGGCCAAAGTGCTGAAAGACCATCGAGACGGTGTGCCGGCGCAGCTCGCGCAGCTCGGCCCGGCCAGCGGCCATCACGTCGCGGCCTTCGATCTCGATCGCGCCCGCGGTCGGCTCGATCAGCCGGATCAGCGTGCGCACGAGCGTCGACTTTCCGGAGCCCGAGAGCCCCATCACGACGAAGACCTCACCGGGCCAGACCTCGATCGAGACGTCCCGCACGGCGATGACGCAGCCCGTCTTGGCGCGGAGCTCACGGCGCGGCAGGTCGACGTCTTCGGTGCCGAGCAGCCGCTCCGCGTGCGGGCCGAAGATCTTCCAGACGCCCTCCGCGCGGATCAGCGGCGGCCCGTCGCGGGCCACGCGCGGCGCGGCAGCGCTCGTCAGAACGGTCGCGGTCAGATTGTCCTCTCCCTCATCGGCAACCTTGATTGAACAAGGTTCCGGACAGGGTTTCCACCCTGCGTGAGATCCGGGCGTGTGATCGAATCGCCACATGCTCGTCGGGCTCGGCCACGTCGATCTCGTCTGCCGCGACCTGGATAGCTCGCTCGCGTTCTACGCGGCCGTGCTCGGGCCGCTCGGCCTCGAGCCGCCGACTCTCTATCCGGGAGAGCGCGGCGAGCAGATCCACTACCTGCGCTTTCCAGCGGCGGGCTCCGGCTCGCTCGGCCTCCGCCAGGCCTCGGGGCCGGACGCGGAGCGGCCGTTCGAGCTCTACGCCCCGGGCCTCCACCATCTCGCGCTCGCGGTCGAGACGCACGAGGACGTCGATGCCGCCCACGCAGCGGCCGTGGCGGCCGGCGCCCGCGTGCTGCACGCCCCGCGCCTCTTCCCGGAATACCACAGCGACTACTACGCGACCTACTTCCTGGATCCGGACGGATTCCGCATCGAGATCGCGGCGAGCCGGGACGCCCGGCTCTAGAGGGTCACCACTACGGTCTTCGGCTCGGTGAAACTCTCCATCGCCTGCCGGCCGCCGACGCGGCCCACCCCGGAGCTCTTGCCCGAGCGGCCACCGAAGGGAAGGTGGCTCTCCCAGTAGTTCGTGGACTCGTTGATGTTGACCCAGCCGGCGTCCACGGCCTCGGCGAAGCGCAGGCCGCGGGCGAGGTCGCGCGTCCAGACCGCGGTCAGGAGCCCGTATGGCGAGGAGTTCGCGATCTGCAGCGCCTCGTCATCGCTCGCGATCGCCGTGATCGGGACGACCGGGCCGAAGGTCTCCTCGCGCGCGACCTCCATCTCCTCGGTGACGCGATCGAGCACGGTGGCCTGCCAGTAGAGCCCGGTCGGGAAGCCCTCGGCGCGGGCGCCGCCGGCGACGAGCTCGGCGCCGTGGTCGACCGCATCCGCGACGTGCCGGTCCATCTTCTCGGCCGTCGACTCGTTGTTCAGCGGGCCCATCGTCGTCTCCGGCAGCAGCGGGTCGCCAAGACGGATCTCCCGGTCGATCGCCTCCTGCAGCCGCTCCACGAACTCCCCGCGGACCGCCTCGTGGACGAGGAAGCGCTCGCCCGCCGTGCAGCTCTGGCCGGCGCAGAGGAAGGACGCGACCAGGCTCGCCTCGGCCGCGGCGGTGACATCGGCGTCCTCGAGCACGATCATCGGCCCGTTGCCGCCGAGCTCGAGCAGGAGCGCTTTGCCGGCCGCGCGCGTCGCCACCTTCAGGCCGGTGTCGACCGACCCGATGAAGCCGATCGCATGCGTGCCCGGGTTGCCGGCGATCTCGTCGCCGACGACAGCGCCGTGACCGGTCACCATCGAGAAGACCCCGGCGGGGAACTCGGCGTCGACGATGCACTCGGCGAGCTTGACGGCGCAGATCGACGTCGACGACGCGGGTGTCCAGACGACGGCGTTGCCGGCCGCCAGCGCCGGGGCGAGGAGCTCCGCCGGCATCGTGTAGGGCCAGTTCCACGGCGTGATCACACCGACGACGCCGCGCGGGACGCGGTAGCCGAGGATCCGCTTCGACGCGTCCACCGACGGCGGCATCGACCCGTCCAGCCGCTTGACGTCCGCGGCCGCCATCCGCCAATACTCGATCAGCTCGTCCACCTCGCCGTACGACTCGCTGTGCAGCGGCTTGCCCTGGTCGAGCGTCAGCGTCAGCGCGAGCTCGTCGCGGCGCTCGACGATCAGGTCGGCGACGCGCTCCATCGCCGCCGCGCGCTCGAAGGCCGAGCGGCGCGACCAGTCGCGCCAGGCGCCATTCGCCGCAGCGATCGCCTGCTGCGCGTCCTCGCGCGTGCCCTCCGGCACGGAGCCGAGCGACTCGCCGCTCGCGGGGCTCGTCGCCTCGATCCGCGCGTCCGAGTCGGTCCACGCACCCCCGATCACCATCCCGTAGTCGCGGGTGGTCGTGCTCATCCGCCGAAGGCCCTCGTGTAGATGCCGACGTAGTCGTCGACCGCGAGCACGCGCGGGTTGCCGAGCGTCTGCGGATCCTCGTGCGCGATCCGGGCGAGCAGCGGGATCTCGTCCTCCGAGAAGCCGAGCGCCGCCATCGTCGGGATACCGACGTCGTCGACCAGGCGCTCGAGCGCCTCCACCCCCGCATACGCCGCCTGATCGGTCTCCATTCCGGCCGTGTCCACTCCGAGCGCGAGAGCGATACGGGCGTAGCGCTCGGGCGCCGCCGGCACGTTGAACTCGCAAACCGGGCCGAGTACACGCGCGGTGAGCGCGCCGTGCGGGCAATCGTGGACGCCGCCGGCGGACTGGCTCATCGCATGCGCGGCGCCCGCGCTCTCGGTGCCGTACGCCATCCCGCCGAGCGTGGCCGCATGGGCCATGTGCGTGCGCGCCTCGAGGTTGGAGCCGTCCTCGAAGGCCGGGCGCAGCCAGGTGCCGACGAGCTCGATCGCGTGCAGCGCGACCGCGTCGTTGAAGGGCTGGTGGTAGTCGCACGTGTAGCACTCAACCCCGTGCGAGAGGGCATCGAGGCCGGTGGCTGCGGTAACCGCGGGCGGAAGCCCCAGCATCAGCTCGGGGTCGATCAGCGCTGCGTGCGCGCCGATCAGCGGTGTCCCGCCGACGTTGAACTTGATCTGCCGCTCGTGATCGGTGATCACGGCCCAGAGCGTCACCTCGCTGCCGGTCCCCGCGGTCGTCGGGATCGCGACGAGCGGCGGCACGCGCTTCGTCAGCGGCGTCCCGCCGTACTCGTACTCGAGGATCGAGCCGCCGTGCTCGATCTCGACCCCGATCGCCTTGGCCGCGTCGATCGAGGAACCGCCGCCGAGCGCGACGAGACCGTCGCAGCCGGAGTCGCGATAGGCGGCCGAGCCCTCGGCGACGAGCTCGATGTCCGGGTTGGGCCGCACGCCGTCGAAGAGCACAGCGTCGTCGAGCAGCGCGAGCGCAGGCTCGACGAGACCTGCGGCGAGAACTCCCTTGTCGGTGACGAGGAGGGGCCTGCTGACGCCAAGCTCGCGGCAGAGCTCGCCGAGGCGGGCAACGGCGCCGGGGCCGTGGACCATCCGCGTCGGCACCTCCACCGACCTCACCGTGTCGACCTCGACGCTCATGCTCTCACCCTCTCAGTCGCCGAGCTCGGCGCGACGGCGGACGACGTACTCCCCGAGTTGCGCGCGGATCCCGTCGTCCAGGGGCGGCTGCTCGTACTCCTCGAGCGTCTTGCGCCAGATCTCGCCGGCGCGCGCCGCGGCATCCCGCTCTCCGAGCTTCTTCCAGCGCTCGAAGTTCTCCGTCGACGAGAGGAGCGGGCGGTAGAAGCACTCGCGGAAGCGCTCGAGCGTGTGCACGGCGCCGAGGAAGTGGCCGCCGTGCCCGACCTCCTGGTGCGCACCCCAGGCGAGGCTCGCCTCGTCCACCTCGAGCGGCGTGAACTCCTCTTTCAGCATCCGCAGGATCTCGACGTCGATCACGAACTTCTCGTAGGACGAGACGAGCCCGGACTCGAGCCACCCGGCCGAGTGCATGACCCAGTTCGCACCGGCTAGGAACGTCGGGAGCATCGTCATCATCGCCTCGTACGCGGCCTGCGCGTCCGGGGTCTGGCTCGACGTGAGCCCGCCGCCGCTGCGCCAGGGCAGGCCGAAGTGGCGCGCGATCTGGCCCGTGCAGAGGAGGCCGACCGCCGACTCCGGCGTGCCGAAGCTCGGCGAGCCCGACTGCATGTCGGTGTTCGAGAGGAACGAGCCGAAGATCACCGGTGTCCCCGGCCGGATCAGCTGCGCGAGCGCGATCCCGGCCAGCGCCTCGGCCATTTGCTGGGTCAGCGC